>JBKQVG010000365.1:0-10772 GCA_052325345.1 Bryobacteraceae bacterium | reverse complement strand
CTATCGAGCATCACCATCGTGTCGGTGGTGTTCGCGGCGTGGGAACTGGTCGAGAACCGCTTCTTTCGCGATGCCAATTACCTGACGCTGCATTATCTGTACATCACGCGCGGCGTGGCGTCCTCGCCGGTGCTGGCGTTTTGGGCGGCTTGGTTTGTGCTCCGTCAAAAGCGCATCAAAAGGTCGGCAAAATCAACAGAAGGCATCATCTGACTCTTTTGCAGGAGGAGGCCGGATACGGAGAGAAGGATCTTATCTGCACACCTCCTGCATTGTCCGATTATTGGACGGCAGCCAGTTTTTAGGACAGTCCAACTCCCGCGGTTCAACGACAACCCGCTCTTCCACTCACATCCAAAGGCGTCTAAAGAATCAACAATGGCCGTCCAAATGCTAAATGGGGATGTCGCGTTTGTCGATGACCACAAACCAGCGGGAGGCCACATTGTTCAGACTTGCTCGAACTTTAGTCCCTAGCGTCGCTGCAGCTGTCACGATTCTGATACTGCTCTGTTCGGCGAGAAGTTACGCGATACCCCCCTTTGCGCGAAAGTATCGAACGTCCTGCCAGACGTGCCATATCGATTTTCCGAAGCTGAACGATTTTGGCAAGGCGTTTAAGGACGCGGGGTTCAAGTTTCCCACCGACGACGAAACCTTCGTTAAGGAACCGCCTGTGATGCTCGGCGCTCCCGCGTACAAAGAATCGTTTCCCAATTCGATATGGCCGTCAGAGATACCGGGTCTGCCGCCGGTGGGACTTCGGTACAACCAGTTCTTTCAATACGCCGGACCGAATCGGAACCAGTTCAATGCGCTGGCCGGTCCGGGCGCCGTGCCGGGGCTGATTCCAGCGACGGATTTTCAAACCGGGTTCTTCAGCATCTTTACCGCGGGAAATTTCGGAAGCGACATCGCATGGTGGGTGGACGACGACCTGAGCGTTTCCGGCGATAACAGCGCGGGTGGATTGGGAGACGCCTATTTGAAGTTCGTCAACATCGGAAGACTGATGAAATTGCCGAAGGACTCGCTGACGCTCCGCGCCGGGCAGTTCGAGCTGGACCTGCCGTTCACGCAGGCGCGGACGATCAACCTGAGCCCTTACGACATTTATCAGGAAGCCAATATCGGAGCGGCGATTCCTGGAGCGCAGCAACAGAACGTCGGTAACCAATCTGTTTTTGCCAATGTGGCGCGAGGCGTCGAGCTCAGCGGAGGCCATCTTTACGGCGGGTACCACTATTCGGTCGCGATTTTCGATCAGAACACGAGCGGAGTTTCTCAGGCGGATAATCTGTTTCCGTCGGTACCTTCGGCGACGGCCAGCGCCACTGGGGGAGTGGGCTTCAGTTCCGATTCCAGCATGAAGAACGTCTACGCCCGCGGGTCCTACCGCTTCAATCTGGAGCGCGATCCCAAGAGCCGGCGCGCCATTCAGGCGGCCGGTCCGACCGGACCTCACGATCACACGTACTTGAACTTCGGGACCTTCTACATGTATGGGGACTCGCTTCAGAGGCTTGCCGGGCCGACGGTGGGCAGCGTCACCGTGATCCTCAATAACCACGAGCCATACTATCGTGTCGGCGGCGACTTCAGCTTCAACTACCGGACGTTCAATGTGTACGGCCTGTACATGTTCGGTCACGACTCCAACAACTTGCCGGTGGACGGGTCGGGCGCGCTGATCCCGCTGCCTCTCAGTTCGAGCGGTTCCACGCCCGCCGGGTTTGTGCGGGGCATTCCCGCCACATTCAGCGGTGGCTTTGCCCAGGCCGATTACTTGGTTCACCCATGGCTCATGGCGATCATGCGCTGGGATCAGGTGAACTCCTCGGCGGATCGCATCAATGGCTTGGCGTTCGCAACGAACACGCCGTATTTCGCGCCTTACAACACGAGCCGGTACCGGCTCACCCCAGGCGTGCAGTTCCTGATTCGCGCCAACATCAAGGCTTCCTTCGAATACCAGATCCGGCCGCGGCAGTTTGTGACTCTAACTAGCCTTCCGAACGGCAATCCGGTCGCGGCGAACCCGTTCCGGGTTAATACGGCCGTTATCGCGCTCGAATTTGTGTACTAATTCTTTACTAGAGGAATTCAACCGACAATGAAACAACCCATTCAATGCTTGCTGCTTGTATCCGCCGCGATACTGGCTGGCGCGGACGGACTTCGCGCCGGAGTCATCTCGGGCACCGTCAGTCCAGCCAAGGCGGGCTCGGTCGTTTACATCGACGCGATCCCCGGAAAGACGTTCCCGGCGCCGGCCAAGCCATTCGTCATGGATCAAAAGTCGCTGCTGTTTCAGCCGCACGTGCTGGCGGTGCCGCTGGGCGCGACAGTGCAATTCGTGAACAGCGACAAGGTGCAGCACAACATCTTCTGGCCATCGATCAATGGAAATAAAAAGATGAGCCACAACATGGGGACATGGCCGACCGGAGAGGAGCGCTCGTTTAAATTCGACACGGCAGGCGTGGTTCCACTGCTGTGCAACGTGCACCCGGAAATGTCGGGATACATCATCGTCTCGCCGACTCCGTATTACGCGGTCACCGATGCGTCGGGGAATTTCAAGATCGCCGACGTGCCGGATGGAAGCTACACGGTTTCGGCCTGGCACGAAGGCGCGAAGATCCAATCCAAGCCGGTGACGGTTTCCGGCAATGCGACGGTGGAGTTCAGTCTGGCGAAATAGCGGTCGGAAGCGGCGTCGGATTGTCATGCTTGAACGGCTGAGAGACAAACGAGTCGATCGCGAGTGGCTCGATACGAACTTCCCGTGCATGATGGCATGCCCCGCAGGCACCAACGCGGGGCGCTACGTGTCGCTGATCGCGGAAGGGCGCTTCGAGGAGGCCTACCGCTACGCGCGCGATCCGAATCCGATGGCAAGCGTCTGCGGCCGGGTGTGCGCGCATCCTTGCGAGACCGCTTGCCGGCGCGGCGCCATCGACCGGCCGATCTCGATCCGGGCGCTGAAGCGTTTTCTCACCGAACGCCACGGACCGGAATCGCGCCATCCTCTCGAAGTCAAGAAGTGCAGCGTTCCCAAGCTACCCTACAAGGTCGCGATTGTCGGGAGCGGACCCGTCGGGCTGTCGGCGGCGCACGACCTGGCGCTGATGGGCTATTCGGTCACGATCTTCGAAGCCGCGCAGGTCGCCGGCGGCATGCTCCACCTGGGAATCCCGGAGTATCGCCTGCCGCGCGCCGTGGTCGAGGCGCAGATTCGGGAAATTCTGGAAACCGGGGATGTCACGCTCAGGCTGAATTCGGCGGCCGGGCGGGACTTTACGGTCTCGCAGTTGCGCGAGCAGGGCTTCCACGCCGTCGTGCTCGCGGTCGGAGCGCATCGCAGCCGCGACCTCTCGATTCCCGGCGTCGACCTGGACGGAGTCCATAAGGGAATCGAGTTTCTTCTGAACGAATACCTCGGGTACCGGTTCCGTATCGGCCAAAAGGTGGTCGTGATCGGCGGAGGAAACGTGGCCATGGACGTGGCACGCTCCGCCGTTCGCGAAGTGCTGAAGCAACACAGGGCCGATCTCGAAGGCGAAACGCCCATCGACGAGAATATCGCCGCGGTTGCCACGCGCGAAATGATCGACGTGTCGCTCTCGGCGCTGCGCTTGGGAGCGCGCGAGGTCAGCATCGTGTGCCTGGAACGGCGCGAGGAGATGCCGGCGGCGGCCGAGGAAATCGAAGAGGCAGCGATCGAAGGCGTCCGTCTGCTCGATGGGCGAGGGCCTAAGAGTGTGCTGGGCCGCGACGGCAGGGTGGTGGCACTGGAGACCGTCCGAACGAAATCGGTGTTCGACGCGCAAGGAAAGTTCAACCCGTCGTTTGTGGAGCGCAGCGAATCGACGATCGAATGCGACACCGTGATTCTGGCGATCGGTCAAGCGCCCCGGCTCGATTTTCTGCGGCCCGACGATGGCGTGGATATTTCGCCCCGCGGTCTGATCCTGGCCGATCGCCGGACCTTGATGACAAGCGCCCCGGGCGTCTTCGCCGGAGGGGATTGCGTATTCGGTCCGCGGCTGATCATCGACAGCGTGGGCGACGGCAAGCGCATCGCCATCGGCATCGACGAGTACCTCACCGGACGCGCCCATCCCTATCGCGAAATCGAAGTCGAGATTCTCCCGCACCACAGGATGTTACCCGATTACATGGAGATTGGGCGGCAGCCGATCCCGATGCTTCCGATCGACCGGCGCACCGGTGTTACCGAAGTCGAGCTCATCTACGACAAGGCGACCGCGATGCGCGAGGCGCGGCGGTGCCTGCGCTGTTGGGTCAACACAGTCTTCGAGGGCAACCAACCGGACGGGTCGCAATGCATTCTCTGCGGCGGGTGCGTCGATGTGTGCCCGGAGAATTGCATTCAACTGGTGTCGCTCGATCGGATCGAGTTTCCCGCCGACGTGCTGGACCAGATCCGCCGCGACAGCGGAATCTTCCACGTGGAGCTCGACGACGTAGCCGCCGAGGAGCTTGGGACCATTTCCGGCGCGGCCATGCTCAAGGACGAAACGCGTTGTATCCGCTGCGGGCTTTGCGCGGAGCGATGCCCGGTTAACGTGATCACGATGGAAGCCTACTTGGTGAAGCTACAGGACCCCGAGCCGGCCCTTCGAACGCCAGGAGAATGAAATGCCAGACAAAGTAAAGAAGCCAGAGAGCGGCGATGGTCCATGCGCGGAATGCAGCCGCCGCAAATTCACCAAACTCGGCGTGGGATCGATCGCCATTGCCGGGGCCGGATCGGCCGTGTTCGGCTACGAATTCCTCTCGCCGAACGTGCTCTATGAGCCGTCGCCGATTGTGGACGCCGGAAAGCCGGACCGCTACCCGCCGGATTCGCTAACTCCGGATCCGCAAAGCGGGGTCTACATCGTGCACGCAGCCCAGGGCATTTATACGCTTTCGGCCGTGTGTACCCACCTCGGGTGCCTCACGGCCTGGAAACCGGAACTCAACATTATCGCTTGCCCGTGCCACGGCAGTAAGTTCCATATCGACGGAGTCAAGATCGCAGGCCCGGCTCCGCGCCCTCTGCCCTGGCTCAAGACATGGGTGGACGATGACGGCAACCTGCTCATCGACCGCTCCGAGCCTCTGGCGCGAAGGCAGTTCGTCAGGATCTAACATGGCCAAAGTCTTTGAGCAACTTGCCCGATTGCGCAATACGCGGGTTTGGCGCTCGGTGTTCCGGGCCGGAACGGGCGAAAGCAATCTTCATCGGTCGCTGGCGGTTCAGCAAAACGTTTTTCTGCACCTGGCGTCCGTCAAGGTCCGGCGGCGCGCGCTGGACTTCGGCGTCACGTGGTATCTGGGGACGCTGAGCCTGGGGTGCTTTCTGATTCTGGCGGTGACCGGCATTCTGCTGATGCTGTATTACCATCCTTCGGTGCCGCAGAGCTACGCGGACATGAAGGACTTGCAGTTCGTGGTTTCCGCGGGCGTGTTTTTGCGCAATCTGCACCGCTGGTCGGCGCACGCCATGGTGCTGCTGGTGTTCGCGCACCTGTTCAAGGTGTTCTATCGCGGAGCGTATCGCCCGCCACGGGAATTCAACTGGGTCATCGGAGTAGTTCTGCTGATGGTGACGCTGTTTTTGAGCTACACCGGCTACCTGCTGCCATGGGACCAGCTTGCGTTCTGGGCGATTACCGTCGGTTCCAATATCCTTGCGGCGGTACCGCTGCTGGGCGCGAAAATCCGATTTCTCATTCTGGGCGGCAACACGGTGAACGCCAATGCCCTGCTGCGATTTTACGTGTTGCACTGCGTGATCCTGCCGCTGGTCGCCGTCCTGTTCCTAGCCATCCACTTCTGGCGCATCCGGAAGGACGGCGGACTGTACACCGGGGAGAAGACCGATGAGTGAGCCGAAAGATTTCGCGGCATCGATGGACTCGGACAGCCGCCACACTCCGATCCGGGTGGCGTTCGTCACGCGGCGCACTTCGCCGCAGGTCCGGGCGCGGGACGAAGCACACGTCATGACCTACCCGGAGGTCCTGTTGCGGGCGGCCATCGCGGTGGAGGTGCTGCTACTCGCGCTGGTTCCGCTGTCGCTATTCTGGAGTGCGCCGCTCGAAGGGCTGGCCGACCCGATGCAGACGCCGAATCCGGCCAAGGCGCCCTGGTACTTCCTCGGCCTCCAGGAGCTTCTGCATTATTTCCCGCCGGTGGTCGGAGGTGTTTTGATTCCGACCCTGGTGGTGCTGGCGCTCATCGTGATTCCCTATTTCGGCATCAACATTGAGGCCGAAGGTTTTTGGATCCGGAACCGGGAAAAGAAGATTCGTATGATGGTCACGGTCGTCGCCGCGATGGTTGTGTTTCTGGCGTGGTTCGACGTTTGGGCGGTGCTCATCCCGACGGTGTTGATCGCGGGAGTCGTGTTTCTCGGGGCTTTCCCATCCCCGCGACCGGGCGCGCTCCGGCGATGGCTGCATTTGAAGCCTCTTTCGTTCTGGATCATGTCCTGGTTTCTGACGGTCTCGATCATATTGACGGTAATCGGGACGTTCTTCCGGGGCGCGGGTTGGGCGTTGGTCTGGCCGTGGGGGGCGGAATGAGTCTGCGGAAAAAGATCCATTCGGCCGGCCGCTTCCTGTTCGGGGACAGCGCGCGCGCGTTCGGGTCATTAAGCATGGTTCTGTTGGTCCTGCTCGCGATCGTGCCGGCGAAGGATCATTTTCGCGAATGGCTGCACTATCAGCACGAATACCAAAGCCTGATTCGCAATCGCAGCGACGGTGTGTCGCTGGCGCGGCGATTCCAGGGAGGCGTGCAACAGATCTGGCTGCCGGAGTTGGGCGTGGTCGACCGTTGCGCGACTTGTCACGTGGCCCTGAAGGAAGCCTCGCTCGCCGGCACCAGGACGCAGCCGTTCCGCCCGCATCCGCCGATTCCGCATTCCTTGACCGAGTTCGGATGCGTGATGTGCCATCGGGGTCAGGGCGCGGCGACCACAGTCGAGGAAGCTCACAGCAGCACGCTAGCCTGGGAGCAGCCGATTCTGCCGGCGCGCTACGTGGAATCGAGTTGCGGCCAGTGCCACGAGCGGCCGCTCATCGGGACGCCGCAGCTCAACACCGGAAGAGGCATGCTGGCTCGCTACGGCTGCGCGCATTGCCACAAGATGACGTCACCGGAAGGCCGCACGATGACCGCCACCGACGATCCGCCTTCGCTCCAGCACATTTCCTGGAAGACCACGCGGGAATGGATCTTCGCGTGGATCAAGAATCCGCAGGCTTACGCAGCGACGGCCACCATGCCCAACTTCCAGTTGAGCGATGACGACGCCCGCGATATTTCCGCGTTCCTGATGAGCCAGAGTTCGCCCTATCTCGCGGAAACGGATCGAACGACTCCGCCGGTTCCCTCCAAAGACGACGCGGACGCGCTGCAACAAGGATCGAGCGTATACGGGGAATCGTTCTGCGCTTCCTGCCACGCCATGCAAAACGCCGCGGGGCTGATGGTGGGCGGCAATGTCGGACCGGAGCTGACCAGAGTCGGCTCAAAGGTCAAGCCGGAATGGTTGACGGAATGGCTTCGCGATCCCAAGGTTTACGATCCCGATACCGCCATGCCGCACTATCGTTTCGAGGCGAAGGACGTCGGCCTGCTGATGGGATTCCTCGGAAGCAAGACCGACCCCGATTTCATCGCTAACGTTCATTTGGACGCCGCCACGCCTGCGCAAATCGCGCACGGCAAGACTCTGGTAGTCGAGCGCGGGTGCGGAGTCTGCCACGACATCAACGGTGTCGCGCGCCAGGATAACTTCGCTCCCGAGCTGACCGCCGTGGGAAGTCTGCCGCTCGGCAAAATCGTCTTCGCGCCTGGGATGCCGCACACCCTGCCCGATTATATCTCTGCCAAGATCCGGAAGCCGCGCTCCTTCGGCAGCGCGCTGAAAATGCCGCAGTTCACCCTCTCGGATTCGCAGGTGGATGCGCTGGTCACGGCCCTTCTGGCACAGACCAGCCGCGCGAAGACGCTGCCGGCCGCGTTGCGAATTCCGGCCGCGCCACTCTCCACCTATCAGCCGGCCGGGCGGGCGGGCCAGTTGATGACCGACCTGCGCTGCTTCAGTTGCCACGCGATCAACGGCCGGGGCGGCGATATGGCACCGGACCTGACGTGGGAAGGCAGTTCGGTGCAACGGAGTTGGCTGGTGAATTTTCTCAAACGTCCGAACACGCTCCGGCCGGCGCTGATCCGCCGCATGCCGAAGTTCAACCTTAGCGACGGGGAGGCCAACGTTTTGGCCGATTACATCATGACCGTGTATCAGACGCCGGCGTTCGATCGCGACGAAATCGACGTTTCGAAATTCAGCGCCGCCGATGCGGCGCACGGCAAGGACCTCTACTATGGCAAGTACGCCTGCAACTCGTGCCATATTCTCGATCCGAACAAGGACAAGGGATACATCGGGCCAACGCTGACCCAAGTGGGATTGAGGCTGAACGCGGCATGGGTCTTCCATTGGCTGAAGAATGCGCAGGCGCTGCGTCCTGGCACTCTGGAGTTGAACTGGAACATGAACGACGACGACGCGCGCGCGATCGCGGCGTTTCTGATGCAACAGAAGGCCGCGTCCAAACAGGGAGCATCGCAGTGAAGCGAACGTTGGCTGCCCTCGCGTTGCTGGCGGCAACGGGATGCCGCCAGGCGCCCTTGTCCAAGCCGGCGGCCACGGTATTCGGCGCCGCAATCATGGACGTTTCCGGCGAAAAGCAGGTGACCGGCATGGGCGCGGCGCTGGATCAGCCGCTGGTGGTTCAGGTCAACGACGCGCAGGGCAACGGAGTCGCCGGTGCGCTTGTGGAATTCAGCGCGTCTTCCGGCGTGGCCTTCAATCAGCCTTCGGGACTTACGGGAACAGATGGCCAGTTCAGCACAGCGGTTCGGCTCGGAGGCATGTCCGGACGATATTCGGTGGTCGCGACCGCCCGTGACAAGGCCGGAAAACCGCTTCAGGTGACGTTCCCCGAGATCGCCCTCGATTACCAGCAGACGCTTGGGTGGGAATTGAACGACAAATATTGCTCCCGATGCCACAATCCCGAATCCACCGCCGAAAGAGTATCCAACCACGACAATTTGAGCGTGCCGCCGCACGCTTTTTCCGACGGCGCAACACTGAACCAGATGGGCCAGGCGAATCTCATCGCCATCATCGCTCATGGCGGCGCCGCGCTGGGCAAATCAGCGGAGATGCCGGCCTACAGCCCTACGCTCTCCGCGAGCGAGATCGAAGCGCTGGCAAGCTATATCCGCGCTGTCGCCGATCCGCCTTATCGTCCCCAGGGAGTGTTCTATGCGAATCCTTAGTTCGAGTCTTCCAGCGGTCGCGTTGACCGCCCTCGCATGGCCCGCGGCGGCGCAGGTCTTGTCGCCGGCCGAGATCGCGGATCCCGCCATCCGCAGCCTGCAGCAGAGCCATCTGGAGGAGTTGCACACGATCACCGCGGCTCTTGCCGGCCACCATTTCCCGTATCATTTCTACTTGAGCCGCAGGCTGGACCTCAGCGAACGCGATCAGCAGGGAAGCGACCAGCGCTCGATCCAATTCGACAGATTTCAAGGGCAAATCGTTCTGAAGATAACGGGTAACTACTTCGCGGCTTATTCCGCCGAGCGGATGACCGGCGAAGAGCGCGCGCGAAAAACCTTTGGCGACGTTATGCTGCCGATCCTTCAGGCAGCCGCGCCCGCGCTCACTCGCGCCAAAGTTCCAGACGCGTTCGCGCTGGAGATTTCCCACCACGCAATCCGAAAGGTGTTGGGTGTCGAGACGGAATCGGCGGAGAATGTCGTCCTGATCCTGCCGAAGGCATCGGCCCAGCGCTTGCTGGAGGCTCGCGATGAAGCGGGGCGCGCGGCCGCGGTCCAGGAGGGAGCCGCTTACCTCAATGGCGCTCCCATCTCGTTCTGGCCCGGCGGCCCAAAGGAGAGCCCGGCGATCCACATATCCGCTGCTCCGCCGCCTTCCTCCAACGCGCTCACCACGCTGGAGGCCGAATACCGCGACACGTTCGCCAGGATGCTGAAGGGTCTCGATTCACAGGCGCATTTCGTGCCCTATGCCCCCCCATCTTTCATTGCCTTTCGCGACGGCCAATATCTGCAGATCCCGATCACGACGGCTCTCGCCGCGTCCGATTCCGATTCGCAATATAAACTGGCGGCGCTTGCGTTCGATCGCCACGTAGTGCACCTGATCCGCCCGTTTCTCGCGTACTTCAAAGACAGCGCCGACTTCACCGGCATCGATTTCAGCACAACCGTCCGGTTCGCCGGCGCCGGCGCGGAGGGCAAAGGCGGTGAAGCGGTGGAATTCGTATTCCCGTTGAGTGCTCTGCGTGGCTATGCGCAATTCAACCTCACCGGCCAGCAACTGATCGACGCGGGCGTCGTACTGATCAACGGCGAGCGCGCGGGCCTTGACCTTCAAGCCGCGGAAGGCTCCGGCCGGCCGCCCGAATGACGCACCGTCGCGGTGCAAGGCGATCATTCGCGGCCATCGCGAACGCCATTCCGGGAATGGAGCGGTATGCCGCGCCGACGGGCGCCTCCGGTGCTGCTACCATAAAGTGGCATCGGTTGTATGGGCGAAAAGCAGTGGTTCTGGGCGACTCTTACCCTATCGAGCATCACCATCGTGTCGGTGGTGTTCGCGGCGTGGGAACTGGTCGAGAACCGCTTCTTTCGCGATGCCAATTACCTGACGC
>JBKQVG010000364.1:0-20206 GCA_052325345.1 Bryobacteraceae bacterium | reverse complement strand
ACCCGCCGTTGCCGTACATCGATCCGCCGGCCCCGTAGCCCATCCCTCCGGTACCGTTCGCTCCGTAGCCGCTCCCGCCTTGATATCCCATGCCCTGCATCATGCGGCTCTGGTTCATCTGGTTGGCCAGTTGAATCAGCGCCATCGGGTTGCCGCTGTAAAGGGCCATAATCGCCATGGCCATGGTTTCGGCGCGCCCGTATCTGAGCCGGTACACCCACATCCCGGTGGCGCCCACCGCTATTTTGGGCGCGACATCCAGCTTATCGATCCACGTCTGCACTTGGGCGAAGATGCCCGGGTTCGGCGCTACCGCGATCACCGTATTGATCCGGTCGACGGGAATAAAGCGAACGGCGCCGGCTTTCTCGGAAAGCGCGTAGGCCTTGAAAACCGAGTCCAGGTCCTTCACCAGGTCGCTCGGGCGGCTGTTCTCCACGTCGAAAAGCTGCACCCGCTGCCCGGCGAAGGTATCGCTGTCGAACATCGCCAGCAGCTCCAGCGTACGCCTCATGTTCCGGCTGTTGTCCTGAATGATGATCAGGTTGGCCGGCTCGTAAACGGAATCGCTCGCTCCTTCGCCCAAAAACGGCTTGATCAGTTTCTCGATCTCCGAAGCGGTGGTGTATTTAAGGAAGATCAGGTCCAGAATCGTTCGCTCATCGTCCGGCAGGGTCTTGGCCTCCGCATTGACCATCGGATCGACGGGCAATTTCGAGATCGAGTTCACCGGCACCACGTGGTACAGGTCGCCCACTTTCACGATGGCGGCGCCGTTGACGCGCAGGACGGTTTCGAGCAACGGCATCAGGTCCACCGGCTTCACTTCGCCGTACGTGTGGAGAGTCACCGCCCCGTTGACGTGCGGATCCACAATGATGTTGATCGCGAGTTTCTTGGCCAGCACGTTGACCATGTCGGTCAAGGAAGTGTTGTCCAGTTGAAACATGCCGGGCCCAAGCGCCTTGCCCGCTTCGGCCGGCTGGGTGGATGGCGCGGGCGCCGCTGCCGCCTGCGGGCTGGCTGGCTGCGGCTGGCTCTGAGCCGGCGGCTTTGGCGGCGGTTCGGAGGGCGCTATAATCGGCGGCGCCACCTGCGCGAACAGCGCGCGCGCGAACAGCGCGCCGAGCGGCAGCAAACCAGACCGGAAGCGCATGGCTACTTCCCCGCGGCGGCGCGGTCGCGGTCCCAGGCGGCCTGCTCCACCACATTCAGATCGGTCTTCTTGCGTTCCCAGCGGTAGGTGCCGAACGGACCGGGACGCTCGAAACGCACGCTGTCCCCGGCATCCGCGGCCTTCAGGTACTGAGCCTGTTTGGCGGTATCGGCCGCGGCTTGCGCGTCCGGCTTATCTTCCAGCCGGGCGATCCCGAACGGAGTCTGGCGGTAGATCCACTTGTGGCCCTGGGCATCCGCGTAGCTCCAGGTATAGGCGGCCGCTTTCACCGCGCCCGCCGGGACGCCCGGCGGAGGCGGAGCCGGCCCATCGGCGGCGGCCAGACTTATCCCAAAAGTCATGGAGACAAAAAGTATCAGTCGAATCGTTTTCATTCTTTTCAAGTCCTCACGATCGCCGCGGCGCGGCCGTTAGCGGCCCACCGGCTCCCAATAGCAGGAACTCCCGAAGGGCGTGGCCCGGCTGGTCTTGCGATAGCCGTCCACCACGGTGCCTTCCGGCGTGCTGTCGTTGGGCTGGCAGGTTTTGATCCCAAACTGGGTGGCATCGCCAGGTCCCTTGTTCGACGTCACCGGTGGCGGTGGCGGAGGCGGAGGCGCCGCGGCCACGTTGGCGGCCGCCGGCGCCGCTCCGGATGCCAGACCACCGCTGCGGTCCAGAAGCTCCTCCACCGATTTGTGAATCACCTGCCCGTTCCATTCGAGTGCGATCTCTTGAGTATTGACGCTTAGCAGCTTGAATTGGCCGATCATGTCGCCGGGAGAAAGCGCCTGGTGCGGCGAATTCTTATTCACGCTCAATACCGCCAGCGGCCCTTCCCCCACGTCCATCACCCCGTGGCACACCGGCAGCGGGGGCATGGGCGGCGGCGGGGGTGGCGCCGGAGGGGGCTCAACCGGCACGTCCGAGTTGCGCGAAGGGTCGAACAGGTCGTCGGTGGCGACCCGTTTGTAGGTGGTGGGCAGCAGAGCTCCGGGCGCCGCCAGCGGCGTCATGGGCGGCATGGCCGGCGCCGCCGCATGCGCCTTCCGCAGCGCCGCCTGCCGGGCCTTGGCCGCCAGCCATTCGTTGTGCAATTGCCAACCGGCCCAAGCCACCGCCGCCGCCAGCGCCAGGTTGAGAGCGATCAGTTTCCGGCTCAAAACGTCGCCAGCCCTTTCTTCTTATCGGGAATCAGCTTGCGCGCCACCGGCGCCGCTACCATCAGCCGCACCTGCACGTTCTTTTTCTTGTCGTTCAAGTGATTCACACGAATCTCTTCGGTGGCCACCAGTTGCGGCTGATCCCCCAAAGCGGCCAGCAGGTTCACCAATTGTTCGATGCCGCAGTTGAAAGTCACTTCCACCGATATCTCGCCGTAATCGTCGTCGATCGGCCGGCCGTTCATGCGCTCCACGCCGTGCGAATCGATCCCGTTGGCGCGGGCCACAAGCTGCACCAGGTCGAGAAGCTGCGCCTGGGCCTGCTGCATGGTGTCGGCTTTCAGCAGGGTCTTTTCCCGCGTAGCCAGCTCCGCCTGCGCGGCTTGGAGCAGGCTCTGCCTGGCCGGCAAGGTCGCGGCCACCTCCCGCAGGTGCGCCAGGCGTTGCTCCGCCACCGGAATCGAATCCACCGATTCCACCACCGGCGCGCCGCGATCGGCAAACACGCCGAAGCGCAGGATCAGGATCGCCGCCACGCCGCCCAGCAGGAGGAACAGAGTTTTGCGATCGATGGTCCCCGTCGTCATGGCTGTCCCCGGCGGCTGGAATGAATCTGAAATACTTCACCCTGGCCGGACTGGCTGCGCTGCGCCATATCCATGCCGGAATCCTGAAACAGCGGCGAAGAATCGAGAATCTTCAACAGCGGCGCGGCCTGCGGCGCCTCGCCGTTGATGCGCACCCCGTTGCGGGTGATCTCGATGCCATTGCTCCATGCCGGAGGTTCCACCAGGCGCGTGATCTCGTTGAGCGCGTCCAGATCGTTCCGGGTGCGGGCGCGAAACTGGTCCAGCAGGCGGGTGCGGGCGCGGGTGCGGTCGATGGCATGGTCCAGCGCTACCGCCCGCTGGGCCCTGGGCTGCACGCGGGCGATTTCAGCCCGCAGAGTTTCCAGATATTGGTGCTCGGCGTAGCGCGCGTAGCCCCACATGCCCGCGGTCAACAGCACCGCCAGCGACGCCAGCACGATGGTCGGCGCCAGCATGGCCCGCGAGCTCGAGCGGCGATGCTCCACCGGCAGCACGTTCGCCACCGGCGATAGCCAGGGACAAGCCCCGGCCAGCGCCGTGGCGTACGGCAGTGCGTTGCGGGAAAGATCGTTTTCGATCGGGTTCGACGAGGGGCGGGGCAGCACCTGTTCCAGCGTGACCGGCGCAGTGTCCGGCGCGAGCCGCAACTCGGCCAGCGCCAGCAGCGCGGCGCGTTCCCCGGACATCTCGAATTCGGCCGAATACACCGGCCGCCAGTCGCTCTCGCCGTAAACTTCCACCGCGCGATCGTTGGCGCGGCTCACCGCCACAAACCCGGCGCCGGTTTCGAACCCGTTCAGCCGGATGGCGGCATGCACCGCCGCCGCGGAAAACGTAAAACTGGCCACCGCGATGCCGGCTTCGGCAAACATTGCAACGTAGCGGTCGACCACGGATTGGCGCGCAATCCCCACCAGCGCCGCGCCCGCGCCGAGCGGCGACCAGCCCCACGAAATGTCGTCCTCGCCATACGGGTGCAGCGAGTCCAATTGCAGGCGGATGGCGCCCTCCATGTCCTTCGCCGCCACTCCCGGCAACGCCAGGTGCCGCACGATTACTTCGCGCCGCGGCAGCAGTACCGTGGCGCTCAGGTAACTCACGCCCAGCGATTTCAGCATGGCGCCATACTCAGCGCCCCATTCCGCCGCCGGCCGGCTGGCGAAATCTTCCACCCACAACCGCCCCGTCACCCGAACGCGCGCTATCCGCACCCGCACCACCACCACGTCCAGGTTGCGCTCGCCGATCTGAATTCCCACGCCCGAGCCGAAGGCCGCGAGCTTACGCAGATCCTTGCCCAGCGAACTCTTGCTTCCGCGCGCCGAAACGGCGGGCTCCGCCGGCGAAGCGGCGCGGTCCGGCCGCGTGTCCGATTGCGTCTCAGCGGGCATTCGCGAAATCGCTCCAGGCGGTATCGTACCAGCGCAAAATGTGAATCGGGGAATCGTAGCCCGGCGGCATATACTTCACCATCGCGGCCACCGTGCGTCGGACATCCGAATACCGGCCGTCCGCCAGCCGCAACCGCGCCGTGGCGCGCAGGGTGAAAATGGTATTCCCGCCCACCCGGAAACCGATTCCGAGCTTTCCATTGATCCCCTGCACGATGGAAAGCTCCGCGGGCTTGAACGGCTGCTGCCGGCGGCGAGCCAGGATGGCCGTAATCGTGTCCGGATCCATGCCGAGAGCGGCCAGCAGGGCCGGGCTGACGGTGTTAATGTCCACCGCGTTGCCGCCGAACACCGACAGGCAATCCACTAGCCCCGGCCGCTCCGCCAGGCGCGGGGCTGCGGCCGCGGCCGACCCTTCCGCCAGGGCGTACGAGCCATAAAAGATATCTGGGGTAACACCTTTCACCAGAAGCAGTTCCTCGATCTCTCGAATAGACGCGTGGGAGGCCCGGAAAGACGGCACAAGAGAGGAATAATACTGGTCGAAAGCGGTGGGCTGGGCCGACGGCAGGCGCCAGTCGACGATGGCCTCGGCGATCTCGCGCGACCGCGCGCCGTTGCCCGTCACCGCCAACGCGATCCGGTAGAGCAAATCCGGCGACGCCCAGTTGACATCGATCTTGGAGGTCTCGGGAATGATTTCCACCCGCACGATTCCGCTGGGGAAAGGATAAACCACCTCGGTAGCGTCCAGTGGAATGGTACGCCGATCCGGCGTCAGCCGCGGCGCCCACAGCATGTCCAGCGCCGCCCGTTCCACGCCCCCCGCAGCCAGGTAGTAGGCCCGCAAACTATCCTCCGCCGTGGCCACCCGCTCGGTTTCCCCACGCACCGTGGCGGATACCGAAATGCCGATCGCCGCCAGCCCCGCCGCCAGCCAGAGCACCGCCAGTAGCGCGGAGCCGGCCTGGCGGCCATCGTGGGCCGGACCCTTTGGCCAATTGCAGGCGAAAACGCGTGCTCCACAGCGGTCCTTGTGGCGTAGGCCTTTGGCCTGCATGGCTCCACGCCGGTTACTGGTCCACATACCGTATCTCCGGCCCGCGATGCAGGCGGATGGGGGCCACGACGGTGAACGGCTGGAGCCGCGACGCGTCGGGCGCCAGCGGCGCCATTTCCACCCGGATGGCCATCGGCCAGCCCAATCCGCCGGCGCTCGCGGTCCAGACCGGGATGGGCTTCTGGGGCGTGCCTCGCATCAGGTAAGAAAACCTGCAGAAAGCCAATTGGTCGGCCAGCACGAAAGGATGCGGCCCGAAGACCAGCGGTAGAAATTTCGGAGCCGGAAGCCCGCTGTCCGGATCGACGGCGAGTCCGGTGCAGTTGGCGCTGGCCGCGGCCGGCGAAAAGGGCAACTCGTTCACCACCAGCCGTACTCCGGAGGGTTCCCCGGGAACCACCAATAAATCGAGCAACTGCGGCTGGCCGCGCCAGGCCTGTTGCAGCGAGAATGTCGAAACCAGGCGCATGGTCCGCTCCCCGCCTTGAAAATACGGCGTTGTGCCGGCCACGGCGCTTGCCACCGCCGGCGTCTGACCGTCCTCGCTTCCCGTGCAGCCGACCGTGAACGGGACCAATCCTTCGAGCTCCTGCTCCAGTATCCGTTGCGCGCCCACCACCTTGCGGTCGGCCATCAGTTTGGCGTCGGTCTTGGAAAAAATCATGAGCCCGATTCGCATGGCGAAAACCATTCCCACCGACAGCAACCCCACCAGGGTAACCGCGATCAGCATCTCGATGAGGGTGACGCCGGCATCGCGGGGCAGTGGGACACACGAACGCCATTTGTCGATTTTGAGGCGTTCGTCCCCGGGAACGGCCCGACAGACGGCAGAAAGCGATCGTCTGCCCCACCTCCTCTTCATGGCGCCGCCGCGGCGATATCGTCCGCCGCCAGGGTATGCTCCTTGTACCCCTCCAGGGTGAAGGTGTGCCGGTTGCCGCCGTCGTTCCACCAGATCTGCAGCACCACGCGGTCCAGCGCCAGCATTCCGGGACCGGGCGCCGGCGGGGTGGAAAAGGGTGTCACCAGGGCCTGCCAGCCGGCATCGAGTGCGCCCGCCATGGGACCCTCGAAGCGTCCCTCGAGGGCGGCGTTCCGCGGCAGGGCGGGGTCCACCAGCAATTCATTCATGCGCAGACGGGCCAGTTGCGCCACGCGGTCGTGATCGCGCAGCCGGGACGCGTTTCGCACCGCGCCGGACAACCCGGAAAGCAGCGCCGTCACGGCAATGGCCATAATGACTGTCGCCACCAGCACTTCGAGAAGGGTAAAGCCACCGGTCCGAGTACGCCGCATCGCTACTTCTTTACGACGCTTTCCACGTTCGGAAAGCCGGTCATCGGGTCGAGATGCACGATTTTGCGGCCGCCGTGCCGGTTGCCCAGCTCCACGCCGATCGCGGGGACCGTGGCGCCGGGGAATAAGAGGAAGCGGCGATCTCCGGTTTCCGCGTCGCCGGCGGCGAAGACGCCGGTTTCCTCTCCGGTCAAGGGCGGCAGCACGGCCTCCAGCGCGATGCCGTCGGGCAGATTGAGGCGCCTCTCGGTACCGTCGGCGGCAAGCGCCGCCAGGCGGTTCTTCGGCACGGAAATCTCCACTTCCACGGCTTGCTGGCGGCGCTCGGCGCGCGTCACGGCGGCGTTCAGGAAGCTCGCGACCTCTTCGGTAGCCGAAGCCAGGCGCACGTTGTCGAGGCCGGCCGACGCGGTGGGATACGAGATGCCGGCCAGCAACCCGATCAGCCCCACCACGACCAGCATTTCGATCAGGGTGACGCCGCGCTCGTCGCCAGGCAGCCGCTTCCTCGGGAGATTTGAAAAATCAAATCTTAGCCACAGATGAACACAGATAAACACAGATAAACCCTTTAATTTCTTCATCTGTGTTCATCTGCGTTCATCTGTGGCTATATTTCCTTAAAGGCTCCGGCGGTGGCGCCCCGGTCACTTCCAACTGACGACATCGGCATTGATTCCATCGCCGCCCGGTTGCCCGTCGGCGCCGTAGCTGATGATATCCGGCTCGTCGCCGTGATCGCCGGGGAACTTGTAGATGTAGTCGTGATTCCAGGGGTCCTTGGGAACGTCCTTAGGCATGTAGGGGCCATTCCAGTTGTCGGCGTCGCCCGGCTTCACGCGCAGCGCCTGCAAACCCTGCTCGGTGGTGGGAAAACTCCCGTTGTCGAGCTTATAAGTGCCCAGCGCGCCCATGAAGCTCTCGATCTGCGCGCGCGCGGCCGTAATCTTGGCTTTATCCACGTTGGACCACAGCTTGGGGCCGACCAACGCCACGAACAGGCCGATGATGGTCACTACCACCAGCATTTCGATGAGCGTGACGCCCGCCTGCCCAGGCTTTCTCTCGTTTTTCCGTCTCGTCATTTCACACCGCCACGTCGTTGATGCTCGTCACCGCGAGCAGCATGCTCAGAATCAGCGAGCCGACCAGGATGCCCATCACCAGAATCACCACCGGTTCGAAGATGGCGGTGAAGCGCTTGATGGCGGCCCGAGTATCATTTTCGTAAATGTCGGCCATCCGGGCAAACATCGCGTCCAGACGGCCGGTTTCTTCGCCCACGGTCAGGAGGTGCGCGGCCAGCGGCGGGAACACAGCCGCCTTGCGCAACGGCGCGGCGATGCCTTCGCCGCGCTTCACCCCCAGCGCCACGCCCTCTAGGGCATTGGCGATGGTCTTGTTGTTGAGGGTCGCCGCCGCGATTCCGAGCGACTGCACCAGGGGAACGGAGTTGGCCACCAGGGTGGCCATGGCGCGGGCAAATCGCGAGGTTTCGGCCTTGAGCAGCGCATCGCCGAGCAAAGGCAGTTTGAGGCGCGCGCGGTCCCACCACAAGCGCCCGGCGGGAGTTCTGGTGTACAGCCGCCAGCCCACGGCGACCGCCGCCGCGACGCTCAGCGCGATCCAGCCGTAAGTGTGAACCAGGTCGCTGGCCGCCAGCATCAAGCGCGTGGGAGTGGGCATCTTCATGTGCCCTTCCTGAAAGATCACGGCGAAACGGGGCACCACGAAATCGAGCAGGATGAAGACCGAAGCCGCGCCCACGGCGGCCAGCAGGGCGGGATAGATCATGGCCGAAACGATGAAGTTGCGGAGGTCGTCGCGGGTGCGCTCGAATTCGGCCAGGCGCTCGAAAATCACCGCCAGGGCGCCGGACGCTTCGCCGGCCCGCACCATGTTGAGATAAAGCTCGGAAAAGTAGCCGGGATGGGTGCCTAGGCTGTCGGCCAGGGAGCGCCCGCCCTTCAACACCCGTAGCACGTCGGCAACGATGGCGCGGAACGAGGGCTTTTCGGTGAGCTCTCCGGTGATGGCCAGCGCGCGGTCCAGCGGCACGCTGGAATTGAGCAGAGTGGAGAGTTCCTGGGTGAAGAACAGCACGTCGCGGCGTTTGCCGCCGCCAAACGAGGGCAGCTTGATCTCGGTGGCCAGCCCCTTGTTAGGATGCGTCCCCACGTAAACCGGGGTCAGCCCCTGTTTACGCAGTTCGCCCGCGACCAGTTTTTCGCTGTTGCCGGCCAGGCTGCCGCTGCGGACTTTGCCATCCGAAGCTACTGCGCGAAAAAAGAAGGTGGCCATTTTAGAGCGCCCGCGCAAGTGGTGGGGCGGACGCCCTCGTCCGCAGCCGGCCCCCTGGCCGGCTTGTCGCATGTGGCGGGCATTAGAGCCTTTGGGCGAAGAGCGGGTCCAGGGGGACCCGCGCGGACCAGGGGGTCCGCCCCACCGATCTTGCGGCGCTCCCGAAATTAGGAAATGTGTCTGGCATTGCCCTAAAGCTCCTGCGTGACGCGCATCACTTCTTCCACCGTGGTGACGCCGTCGCGAATTTTGAGCCAGCCGTCTTCACGCAAATTGCGCATGCCGTTGCGGCGCGCCACTTCGGTCAGGCGGCCGGCGTCGGCGCCCTGCATCACCAGCTTGCGCAGCTCGTCGTCCACCTGCATCATTTCGAAAACTCCCACCCGCGCAGAGTAGCCGGTGCCGTTGCAGGCCGGGCAGCCGGCGCCCTTGTACACCTGCAGGCGCTCGCCGGCGGGTGAGATGGCGGTTCCCGCGGGGGTCTTGCAGTGGACGCAAATCACGCGCACCAGGCGCTGCGCCAGCACCGCCACCAGGGAAGAAACGATCAGGTAATTCTCCACGCCCATGTCGGTGAGCCGGGTGATCGCGCTGGGCGCGTCGTTGGTATGCAAAGTGGAAAAAACCAGGTGCCCGGTGAGGGCCGCGCGAATGGCGATATCGGCGGTTTCGCGGTCGCGGATCTCGCCCACCATGATCACGTCCGGATCCTGGCGCACGATGTGACGCAACCCGGCGGCAAAGGTGAGCCCGATCTGCGGATTGATGTGGATCTGGTTGATGCCGTCCATCTGGTATTCCACCGGGTCCTCGATGGTGATGATCTTCTTGTCGGGCAGGTTGATGCGCTTGAGGGCCGAATAGAGGGTGGTCGACTTGCCGCTGCCGGTGGGACCGGTGACCAGAAAAATTCCGTGGGGCAGGCCGGTAAAGTGTTCCATCATGCGCAGCAGCCGGTCGTCGAAGCCCAGGCTGTGCAGATCGTAGAAATCTCCTGCCGAGCGGTCGAGCAGGCGCATGACCACGCTTTCGCCGTACAGGGTGGGCAAGGTGGAAACGCGCAGATCCACTTCGCGGCCGAGCAGCTTGAGCTTGATGCGTCCGTCCTGGGGCAGGCGGCGCTCGGCGATATTCAGCTTGGCCATCAGTTTGAGGCGGGAAATGATGGCGGCCTTCAGTTCGCGGGGCGGCGATTCCTGCTCGAAGAGCACGCCATCGATGCGAAAGCGGACGCGGAATTCTTTTTCGAACGGCTCGATGTGAATATCGCTGGCGCGCTTCTCGATGGCGTCGCCGATCATGGCGTTGACCAGGCGGATGACCGGCGCTTCGCTGGCCATGTCGCGCAGGTGTTCGAGGTCGGCCTGGGCTTCTTCGTTCTCGCCTTCGGCGGCCGCCTGGCGGTCGGCCTCGCCGTAGTGCTTGTCGACGGCGTCGAGAATCTCCTGCTCGGAAGCCAGCGCGGAGCGGACCTGGAGGCCGGAAAAGGCGCGCACCGCGGCGACGGTTTCGAAATCGAGAGGGTCGGCCATTGCCAGGGTAAGGACGGAACCGGACAAGGCCACCGGAAAGGCGCGGCACTGGCGCAGGAAACGGTCCGTGAGTCCTTCGATTTCGGGCGCGTCGGGCGGCGGCCCGTCGATCGAAACCAGGGGCACATCCAACTGCTCGGCCAGCGCCGCCAGCACGTCGCGCTGGGCGATAAGCCCCATGTCGACCAGGATCTTGCCGAGCTTGTCGCCGCGCTCGCGCTGCAACTCGAGAGCGCGGTCGAGCTCATCGGGCTCGAGCTTCTGGCGCTCGATGAGGATCTCGCCCAGACGGCGGTAGGCGGGCCAGGCGGTGGCCGGCGCGGCGTTGGTTTCGGTCTGCGGAGTGGGTTCGGCGGGTGTCACGGGCGGCTGCCGGTTATCGTTGCTCTTCGATCTTGATGTCGCCCGCCAGCGCCGAGCGGCGGTCGGCCTTGGCGATCAGCAGTCCCGGCAGGGCGGAAGTGTCCTCCCAAGGGAGGTACAGCAGGCGGAAGGCGACCACTACCTGCTGATCGCCGGGGATCTGGGTGAGGGTCCTGGCCGCGGTCTGCGTCATATCCTTCAGAAGTTGCCTCACCACCGGCAGGCGGTCGAGCTTGCGCTTGTGAACGCCGGCGATCTCGGCGGGGCTCATGGACGGGTGAAACGGGTTGATGGAGGGGGTCACGATCAGGCTGATTTCGGTGGTAAACACGGCCCCATAGCCATCCAGGTAGAGACCGCGGGTGCGTCCCAGCAGGTCGATCGGGTCGTTGATGTTGTACCCGGTCAGCTTGCCGTCGAAGCCGCTTTCGAGAGTGCTGAACGTCGCCAGCGCGATGGGCGCGGCTTTAGCGGAATTGAACGACGGGGAGCGGCCCAGAGGCGCGGCCGCGGACTTGACCGGCAGGGCCGGCTGAGCATATGCGCACGCCATCGTAGCCGAGCACAGTATCAGGATGCAGCGGTTCATTTGGATTCTCCGGCGGGATCGCTCTTCGGGAAGGTGTACCCGTTGGCCGCCACGGCTAGAACCCCATGACGGCGCGCCTCGACGTCGTACTCCGAAGCCGCCACGGTCAGGCTGTAGCGAGCCTTATTCAAATCGTCGCGCAACTCGCGGACTTCGGCCAGGTGAGCGGCTTCGGCCCGGGCCACCGCCTTCGCAGCCTCGACCGCCACAACCTGCTGGATGCGGCGGTCGATTTCGGCGCCGGAGAAGGTTTGGGCCGAACTTTGCATCGAAACCTGGGTCGAGTGCGCCGGAGCGGGCAGGTTCATCACCGGCGCCGGACGAGTGAAGGCGGAAATCAGGATGGCGCCCGAGAGCATGGCCGCGGCGGCAAAGCCCAGCCGCGCCGAAGAGTCCCAAAACGCGCCCCACCACCGCCTGAGCGGCGATGGTTCAAAGACCTGGTCGGAAACGAAGGCGATGCGCTGCGGGATTTCTTCTTCCCGCAAACTCGAAAGCGCCGCTTCGGTCAACCGCAGCCGGTCCATTTCCTCGCGGCAGCCCGCGCAGCTTTTCAAATGCGCTTCCACCCGGCCGCTGTCGGCTGGATTCAGTTCGCGGAGAAAATACTCTTTCAAATCGAATGGCGAGCAACTCATGACACACCTCGTCGAATCGGAGCCAGTTCGGCCTTCAGCAGGTCCAGGGCGGAATAAACGCGGCTTTTGACGGTGGAAACCGGACAGCTCAGAATCTCCGCCATTTCCTCGAACTTGAATCCCTGGTAGATCTTCAAAGTCACCGCTTCGCGTTGTTCCGGCGAGAGCCGGTTCAAGGCCGCCGTCACCGAAAGACTCAACTCCATAGGAAACACCGAACTGCCCGCCACGGCGATTCCGTCTTCCGCGCTTTCGGGCGGCAGATCGTCGAGGCCGGTTTCCGGCCGCCGCTTGCGAAACATCGAATAGGCCTCGTTGTGCGCGATGCGGTACAACCACGGGGCAAAGCGCTCGGAGTTTTCGAGCTTCCGCAGATTTTGATAGGCCTTCAAGAATACGTCCTGCGTCAGGTCCAAAGCGTCTTCCCGGTTACTGGTGAGGCGGAGAAGATAGTTATAGACGCGCTTCTCCCACCGGGACACGAGGAGATTGAACGCCTCCACGCCGCCCCGGGCAGCCTGGCGAATCAGGTCGCCATCCTCGACCGCCCGAAAGATCAATCTTTGGCTCCTGTCCACATGACGCACTCTTTACGTAAAAAGTCTGTGCAATTCAACGGGGTCGGCCGAGAGGCCGGTCCGCTATCTTCCAGTGTAGCGGGAATGTTTCAGGAGAATTCCACAAAGGCGGGGACACTAGAACACCTGGTGAGTTGTGTATCTCCGAGCGATGGGCACGTCAGGGTCGGGCTGCCGGCGGCCGGCCGGAGAGCGGCATGCTTGTGCGCGGTGGCGCTGGCGGCGTTCTGGCCGGGCGGCGCCTGGGCGCAAGCGCCGTCCTATACCGCGGCCGGTTTCGTCAATGCTTCCAACTACTCGGCCGGTCCGTTCGCCCCCAATTCGGTAGTGAGCCTGTTTGGCTCCAATCTGGCTTTTGCCACGGCATCGGCAAACGCCGGAGCCCAGCTTCCCACCTCGCTGGCGAATGTATCGGTGCAACTGTCCAATCCCGCCACGGCGGCGCCGCTTCTTTATGTTTCGCCGGGCCAGATCAATTTCCTGATCCCCTCCAACCTGATCGACGGAACCGTCAACGTTCAGGTGGAAAGGCAAGGGCTGGTGGGTCCCAGTGTGACGCTTACGCTGGTGGACGCCGCCCCCGCGCCGTTTGTCGATGCGAATAACTTTGCCCTGGCCGAGGACTGGAACCAGAACTACGCGCTGGTGAACGCCGCCAACCCCGCCCATCCGGGCGACACAATCGTCCTCTACCTGACCGGATTGGGGCACACGCAGCCGAATCCCAATCCGGGAGAAGCACCGGCGACGGCCGCGCCGCTTGTCAATCCGGCGGCGCTCTCAGTGCTGTTGAACGGCACGGCCATGGATCCAACCCTGATCTTCTACGCAGGAGGAACTCCTGGTTTTGCTGGACTTTATCAGATCAATTTCATACTTCCCATGAACACCGCAACCAATCCCGAAATCCGCATTTCCATGGCGGGCCAAACCAGCCCGGCCGGCGTCCTGCTGGCGGTTCAGCCGCTACCTCCGGTGCAACTGGACGCGCTTCCGGCGCGCAAGCAATAAAGGAGATTGGAGTTGGCAGCGCCGGCCCACGGGCTGCCTGCTACACTGATGGAGGAGTCGAAATGTCGGTCAGGCTTTGGATTGCTCTCATTTTTCTGACACGGCTGGTGGCCGCGCAGGATGCCGCGCCAGCGCAGCCGGTGGGGCGTCAAAGTGCGGAATTCACCATCGATTCGGGGACGCGGGTGCCGCTCAGCCTGATTAACGCGATCAGCACCAAGCATTCGGCGGTGGGCGACCGCCTTTACCTGGAGACGGCCTTCCCGGTGCTGGCCAATGGCCGGATCGTGATTCCGGTGGGCAGCTATGTGGCCGGCACGGTCACCCAGGTCGTGCGGCCGGGACGGGTAAAAGGCAAGGGCGAGATTTACGTACGCTTCGATTCCCTGACGCTTCCCAACGGGGTGACGCGCGATTTCCACGCCCGCATGGGCGGGATGGATGCGACATCGTCCGGCAAAGTGGATGAAAAAGAAGGCAAAGTGACCGGCGAGGGCAACAAAGGCGGGGATGTCCGCACGGTCGCCGAGACCACCAGCGCCGGCACTTCGATCGGCGCCATCGCCGGGTCTTCGACGGGCCATCTGGGCATGGGGATGGGAATCGGCGCGGGGGCCGGCGCCGCCGCCGGTCTGATCGGAGTTCTGGCTACACGCGGTCCGGACACGGTTCTGGCGCGCGGGAGCACGCTCGAGATGGTGCTCGACCGGCCGTTGGTTTTTGAGGCCGGCGAACTGGATTTCGGCAACTACCAGCCGCCGCGCGGGATACCGGCCGCGCCGCCCGCGGCCAATAAATCCTCCTCGACTATCCGGCGGATTCCGTTGGTGCCGTAGGACGGACCCCCCAAGTCTGTCCAAGCCGCTCACTTCTGAATCATCGGCACCAGCTTGTCCGCGCAGGCGTTGGGCGATCCTTTTCCCGGCTTGCCCTCCACCCGGACGTCTTCGCCCTCGGGGCGGAAATTCACCGGTCCTGGACCGAGCACGAAATCGGCGTACTCGGCGTGGATCGCGGGAAAGGGCGCGGCGAAGTGGACATTGTCGAAAGTCATTTGCAACAGATGTTTAGCATCGAAACCATCGAGCGTTACTTTACCTCCGCCTTCCACCACGACATCGCGCAATACGATTCCCGTCACGACCGGAATCCGGCCACCATCTTTGCCGCCATGCTCGTAGTCGGCATCCATGAAAATAGGGTTTCGGTTGTTGCGGATGCACACATCCTGGTAAACAACATCTTGAACCAGACCGCCGCGGGTGGAATTGGACTTGATGCGGATGCCGTTATCGGCGCCATCGATGGAAAGGTCGGTAACGCGGATGG
This sequence comes from Bryobacteraceae bacterium, assembly GCA_052325345.1. Lineage (GTDB taxonomy): Bacteria > Acidobacteriota > Terriglobia > Bryobacterales > Bryobacteraceae > JBEKYD01. Next base: position 5,206 of record JBKQVG010000364.1, on the reverse strand, counting down.
AATCGGCGCCGCCGTAGGTTTCGCTCCCTATGGACATGCCGTGGCCGAAATAAAAGTGGTTGTGGGCGATGGTCATGTGCGACACGTGGCCGCCAGCCTTGATGGCCACATTGTCGTCGCCGGTCGAGATATAGCAGTGGGTGATGGTGACGTTGGTGCAGGCGCTGGGATCGATGCCGTCGGTATTGCGCGCGTTTCGAGGCGTATCGATAATCACACCCCAGGCGGTAAAGCCATTGCCGTTGCCATAGTACACGTGAAAATTCGCGGAATTCTTGAGGGTGATTTTGTAGAGGGTGAAGTCGTCGCAATGGGAGAGCACGATGAGCCGCGGCACGTGCTGGCTGCCGCCCCGGCGCGCCTCTTCGGCGAGTTGCCACCAGGTGACGGATTTGCCCAGAAGCTTGGCCCAGCCGCGCCCGTCGATGGCGCCCTCACCCATCACGGCAGCGCCGGCAACGCCAGATCCGGCGATGAGCGGATTGCAGCCGGGTCTGGAAGTTTTGGCGACGATGCCGCAGCTTCCCGGCGCCATTTCGTAAAGTTGCGGATCGCGCGAGGCGAAGAGAATGGCCCCCGCGTCGACCACCAGCGCCACGCCGGCGCGCAGCGAAAGTGGCCCGGCCAGAAACGCGTTGTGGGCGCCATCGGCCTTCAGTTCGACGGCCCGGCCCTTGGGACAAGCGTCAATGGCCTGCTGAATGCGGCTGGTATCGAGCTTGTCTTCGTCGGACTCGGCGAGTGTTTTGTTGCCGTCCACCGCGGTCAGGTTGGCGGTCAAGACGGTGCAACCGGGCGGAATCGCGGGCTCGGTAACGTGGCGCGTATCCTGCGCGCGCAGGGTGAGCGGCGCAAGAACCGCCGCCAGGGCCAGGCAGAACTGCATACTTGGTTTCATGACCATATAGTGTCGCGCAAATCGCGCACCGAGATGCCGCCGGGTGCTTAACGGATCTGGGGAAATCCGTTCCCGGCAACCGCTTCCTGGCGGTCGCGGCTCGGTAAGTGATTGAAAACACGCGGTACCCGTGCCCGCCCCGCGACCGCCAGGAAGCGGTTGGCGCGCCGAAACCGCGAAATTCCCAGATCGGTTAAGCACCCGATGCCGGTCAGTCCCTTGCACCGAACCGCCGCGCCGCAAGCTATCCTTAATCTTCGGAGCTGAATCATTTGAATCGGATTGCACTGGCGTTTCGCAGTTTCTTCCAACTGTTGTTCTCGGGCAGGCTGTCGGATGGCATCCTGACCGACTTGCGGCTTTCGCGGCGCGAAGCCGTCGCGGCCAAGCCGGCTGCCAAGCCCACCCCGGCCGCGCCCGCGGCCGCACGCGTCTCCGACGGCGCTCTGCAACTTCTTGCCATTCTGCAGCGCGATTCGCGGCTGGTGGACTTCCTGATGGAGGACATCTCCGGCTACGCGGACGATCAGGTGGGGGCGGCGGTGCGCGAATTGCACGATCAGTGCCGCGACGCCCTGGCCCGCTACGTCGGGCTGGCCCCGGTGATCGATGGCGTCGAAGGCACTTTCACCAAAGCGCCGGGCGACGCCGCGGCGGTCAAGTTCGTCGGCAACGTACCGGCCAAGCCGCCAACCGGCGGAACTTTGCGCCACAAAGGCTGGAAGGCAACCAAAGTCGATCTGCCCGCTCTCGCCGCTAAACACGACGCCAGCATTATTGCCCCGGCCGAGATCGAAATCGAGTAAACCGCCTTGCCGCCCCAATACGTCATCGGAATCGATCTCGGCACCACCAACTGCGCGCTCTCCTATGCCCGCGCGGAGGCCGCGGCCGACCCGTTCGCGCCAGCCGGCGTGGAACTGCTGCCCATCGCGCAATTGACCAATCCCGGCGAGGTGCGCGAAGAAACGCTGTTGCCGTCGTTCCTCTACCTGCCGGCGGCGTCCGAGTTTCCGCCGGGCACGCTGGCGCTGCCCTGGGATGCCGAGCGGAATTTTGTCACCGGGCGGCTGGCGCAAAAGCGCGGCGGCGAAAATGCCGGCCGGCTGGTGTCCTCCGCCAAATCGTGGCTCTCGCATTCGGGCGTCGACCGAACCTCGCCCCTGGTGCCGTTCCGCGCGCCCGAAGGAGTCGACAAGATCTCCCCGGTGGATGCCAGCCGCCGCTACCTGGAACATCTGCGCGAAGCCTGGGACCACCGGATGCCCGAGGCGCCGTTTGCCGCGCAGCAGGTGCTGGTCACCGTGCCGGCGTCTTTCGACGCGGTGGCGCGGGAATTGACCCTGGCCGCGACCGAGCAGGCCGGACATCGCAACGTGACTTAGCTCGAAGAGCCCCAGGCCGCCTTCTATGCCTGGATCGAGCGCCACCCGGACTGGCGCGAGCGGGTGAAGGTGGGCGACCTGATCCTGGTGGTCGATATCGGCGGCGGCACCACCGATTTTACCCTTATCGCCGTCACCGAATCGAACGGCGAACTCGAGCTCGAACGCGTAGCCGTGGGCGAGCACATTCTGCTGGGCGGCGACAATATCGACCTGGCCCTTGCGGGCGCGGTGGCCGAGCGCCTGGCGCAGAAGGGCACGCGCCTCGATTCCCGCCAACTGCAGGCGCTGTGGAATAACTGCCGCACGGCCAAAGAAAAATTGTTGGAGCCGGGCAACCGCGCCAAAGAGCAGGCCGTTACGATTCTGGGGAAAGGCTCCGGCCTAGTGGGAGGAACCATCAAAGCTTCGCTGTTGAGGGAAGACATCGAGCGCGTCCTCTCCGCCGGCTTCCTGCCCGCAGTGCCCAGTACCGAAATGCCGGCGCAGCAACGCCGTGTGGGGTTGCAGGAGCTGGGACTTCCCTACGCCGCCGACCCCGCCATCACCCGCCACCTGGCCCGCTTTCTGCGCCAGCAGGCCGCCGCCCAGCACGGCAGTGTGCGTCGCGGACCGAGCGGCCTGGCCTGCCCCACGCACGTGCTCTTCAATGGCGGCGTGCTTAACGCGGCGCAGGTGCGCGAACGGATTCTGGCGGCGCTCGACCAGTGGGTGGCGGCCGAGGGCATGGACAAAGTGCAGCCGCTCGCCGGCGAAGATTTGATGCACGCGGTCGCGCGCGGAGCGGCCTATTACGGACTGGCGCGCATGGGACGAGGCGTGCGCATCCGCGGCGGCGTGCCGCGCAGCTATTACGTCGGCATCGAATCCGCCATGCCCACCGTTCCCGGCTTCCCCGCCCCTCTGAAGGCTCTCACGGTGGTGCCATTCGGCATGGAGGAAGCCAGCGAGACGCGCATTCCCAATCGCGAATTCGGCCTGGTGGTGGGCCAGCCCGCCGAGTTCCGCTTCTTCACCTCCACCGCGCGCAAACAAGACCAGCCCGGCGACCTCATCGAGGACCTGGGCGAAGAGCTCGAAGAGCTGGCTCCCATGGAGGTCAACTTCGCCGGCGGCGAAAGCTCGAGCGAAGTCGTGCCGGTGTCGTTCGAATCCGCGATCACCGAAACCGGCGTGCTGCAGCTCTGGTGCGTGGCCCGCGACGGGCGCCGCTGGAAGCTCGAATTCAACGTGCGCGAGCGGGTGAAAGCATGAAGGCGCCTGAACCAGAATTCGTGGGGCAGCCGAAACCAAGAGACACCGGCGACAAGATCGCCATCGCGACAAAGAAAGAAACGTCGGCTCGAAAGCCGACGCTGCAGGCCAGAGGCCCGCGCCACGAAAACAAGATGATCCTCACCGGGCACCCGCTATGAAAATCGGCATCGACCTCGGCACCACAAATTCCGCCCTGGCTTACATCGACGAAACTGAAGCCGAAGACCGCGATTTCCCGCCTATCCGCATTTTCGAGACCCCGCAGTTAGTCGCCGCGAGCCGCGTGGAACCGCGCCGCACCTTGCCCTCGTTCCTGTTTCTGGAGGACGGCCAGCCGGTGGGAGTCTACGCCCGCGAGCAGGGCGCGCTGGTGCCCACCCGGCTGGTGCATTCCGCCAAATCGTGGCTCTCCAATCCCGATGTCGACCGCACCGCCAAAATTCTGCCCTGGGATTCCCAGGAAATGGGCCGCGTGCTTTCGCCGGTGGAAGTGTCCTCGCGCTTTCTGGCCAAGTTCCGCGAAGAGTGGGATCGCACCCAGCACGCCCCCCTGGCCGAGCAGGACGTCGTGCTGACCGTACCCGCTTCCTTCGACGAGGAAGCCCGCGAGCTCACCGTCATGGCCGCGCGCGATGCGGGCATCGAGCGCCTCACGTTGCTCGAAGAACCGGCCGCGGCGTTCTATTCTTGGATCTCGGCCAACCTGGCCCAATCGCGCAAGAAGCTGGTGGACGGCCAAACCGTGCTGGTGTGCGACGTGGGCGGCGGCACCAGCGATTTCAGCCTGATCCGCGTTTCGCGCGAAGGCGACCTGGTGAACTTCACCCGCACCGCGGTGGGCAAACACCTGCTGCTCGGCGGCGACAACCTGGATCTGACCCTGGCCTGGCTGGTGGAGGCCAAGCTGGGCGCGCAGCTCTCGATTCGCCAGCGCACCGGTTTGCGGCGCCAGTGCTCGGCGGCCAAGGAGCGGTTGCTCAACGATCCGAATCTGCAGTCGGTCGAGATCACCGTGCTCGGCGCCGGCTCGGCGTTGATCGGCAAATCGCTCAAGACGGAGATCCTGCGCGCCGAAGCGCTGGAGCTGGCGCTCGAAGGTTTTCTCCCGTTTTCGGCTCGCGGCGAACCGCCCAAGGAAGAAAAGCGCAGCCTGTTCCGCGAGCTCGGCCTGCCCTACGTCACCGACCCCGCCATCACCCGGCACCTGAACGCGTTTCTCGAAAGCGCGCTCGGCCCCGCTGGCCAGCCGCCCGACGCCATCTTGTTCAACGGCGGCTTCTTCATCCCGCAAATCCTGCGCGAGCGCGTGGCCGATGTCCTTTGCCGCTGGTATGGCCGGCGTCCGGAAATCCTGGAAAACAGCGACCTGGACCTGGCCGTGGCGCGCGGCGCGGCTTATTACAGCTACGCGCGCGGCACCGGCAGCGGCATCCTGGTGCGCGGCGGCCTGCCCCGAACCTATTACATCGCGCTCGGCGAAATCCGCGACGGCAAGTTCCCCGCCGTGTGTCTCGTGCCGCGCGGCGCCGAAGAGGGCTCGGCCGTCTCGATCGATAACGATGCCTTGCAGCTTGTAGCCAATCGCCCCGTGAGCTTCCGCCTATATAGCTCCCTCGCCCGCGTGGAGGACAAGCTTGGCGACGTAATGGAGTTTTCCGCCGACGAC
>JBKQVG010000363.1:0-28411 GCA_052325345.1 Bryobacteraceae bacterium | reverse complement strand
TTTCGAGGGACCGCCCAAACAGGCCGCGGCCCAGTTGGTGGAGAAACTCAAGTTCGAGGCCCGGGTCATATGAGCACAGCCATCCTGGCGGTGATGGAGCAGCGCGGCGGCGCCTGGAACCCAATGTCGTTCGAGACGCTGGCGGCGGCGCAGCAACTGGCGCCCGAGCTCGACGGCACGGCGTCCGCGGTGGTCTTGGGGAGCGGCGTCGAAGCTCTGGCGGCCGAACTCTCCGGCTTCCAACTGGCCGCGGTGTATGCCATCGAGCACGATTTGCTGGGGAGTTATACACCGGATGCTTACACGCTGGCGCTGGGGCAATTGATCGCGCAGATTAAACCGGCGGCGGTGCTTTTTCCGCACACCTACCAGGTGCGCGACTTTATGCCCAAACTGGCCACCATGCTGGGCAAGGTGGCGGTGAGCGACGTCATCGCACTGCGCCTTGCGCAAAGCGGCGCACTGGTGGCCGTGCGCCAGCTCTTTCAGGGCAAGGTGAACGCCGACTTGCGCTTTTCGGGCGATGGTCCGCACTTCGCTTCCTTGCAGGCGGGGGCTTATCGCGCCGACCGGGTGGTTAAGGGCAGCGCCCCGGTGGAAAAGTTTGTCCCCGCGATCGAGGCCTCCCAGGTGCGCACGCGGCCGCTGGAGGTCTTCCGCGCCTCGGAGCGCGCCGTGGATCTGACCGCCGCCGAGATCATCGTCTCCGTGGGCCGCGGCATCCGGGAAGCCGATAATATTCCGATGGTCGAGAAACTGGCGGAAGCGCTGGGCGCGGAGCTGGCTGCCTCGCGCCCGATCTGCGACGCCGGCTGGCTGCCCATGGAGCGCCAGGTGGGCAGTTCCGGACAGACCGTTGCTCCGAAGCTATACGTGGCGATTGGAATTTCCGGAGCGATCCAACACCTGGTGGGCATGAAGGGATCGCGCACCGTGGTGGCCATCAACAAGGACCGCGACGCGCCCATCTTCGAAGTGGCGGATTACGGAATCGTGGGCGATCTGTTTCAAGTGGTTCCGGAGTTGACCGAAGCCGTCAAGAAGGCGAAGTAGCCAGGCGTGGAGTAGGCGTTTTCGCCTGCAAGCGGCTGGAGTGTGCCCTCTGCGTTGAGCTCTGCCTACACGTCCAGATTCTTCACGTCCAGCGCGTTTTCTTCGATAAACTTGCGCCGGCTCTCCACGTCCTCGCCCATGAGCGTGGAGAAGATCTCTTCGCTTAACACCGCGTCTTCCAGGCGCACTTTTAACAGGATGCGCTTTTCGGGATTCATGGTGGTGTCGGCAAGTTGCTCGGCGTTCATTTCGCCCAGTCCCTTATAGCGCTGCACGGCGGCGCCTTTCTGTCCCTCGGTCTTGACGAAGTCCAGCAATTCGCGCCAGGTGCCGCGGGATTCCCGGCGGTCTTCCTTCACCACCACGAAGGGCGGATCGTTGTAGCGGGCGATGGACCGCGCCAGGGCGCGGTAGCGCCGGTACTCGGGCAAAGCGGCCAGGGTGACGCCGATGGCGCGCTCGGCGTTCGTCGAATCGTGGAACACCACGGTGTTCGAAGAGTGTTCCTCGTCGGTGCGCATGGCGGGGTTCAGGCCGAGCTTGGTCAGCGAGTCGAATATCGGTTGGAGATTCACTTGTTCCTGGAAATCGGCCTTGGTGTCCAGGCGGAGGGAAATGTTTCCCAATAGCTCCACCACGCGCGGGTCTCGCAGCCGGCGCTCCACTTTGGCGAACATCTGCGCGTACTCGTCCAGGCTCAATAGAAAGTTGCGCAGTTCGGCGCCATCCAGCACGCTTTTCGGGCCGCCGCTGTTGGAATGAGTTTCAAGCGACAGGTTCTCGGTGGCGCGGCGCGTCAATTCGCGAGTGAGCTCCTTTTCGTCGCGGATATATTTTTCGCTCTTGCCTTTCTTGATCAGGAAAAGAGGAGGCTGGGCGATGAAGACCTTTTCGCGCAGGATCAGCTCGTGCATGTGCCGGAAGAAGAACGTCAGCAGCAGGGTGCGGATATGGGAGCCGTCCACGTCGGCGTCCGTCATGATGATGATCTTGCCGTAGCGGAGCTTGGTGTAGTCGAAATCGTCCTTGCCGATACCCGTGCCGAAGGCGGTGATCATGGCGCGGATTTCTTCGTGGCCGAGCATCTTGTCTTAGCGCGCCTTTTCCACGTTCAGGATTTTTCCCTTGAGCGGGAGAATCGCCTGGAAGCGGCGGTCGCGGCCTTGTTTGGCGGTGCCTCCGGCCGATTCGCCCTCCACCAGAAACAGCTCGCAGCGCTCCGGATCGCGCTCCTGGCAATCGGCCAGCTTGTGCGGCATGCCGCCGGATTCGAGCGCGCCCTTGCGGCGGGTCAGGTCGCGCGCCTTGCGGGCCGCCTCGCGCGCGCGTGAGGCCTCGATGGCTTTGGCCACGATCTTGCGCCCGACCGTGGCGTTCTTGTCGAAGTACTCGCCCAGCTTCTCATTGACAAACTGGGTCATCGGCCCGCTGATATCGCTGTTCAGCTTGCCTTTGGTCTGTCCTTCAAATTGCGGCTGCGGAACTTTCACGCTGACCACCGCGGTCAAGCCTTCCCGCACGTCGTCGCCGCTGAGGGTTTCCTTTTCCTTGAAAAGACCCTGGCTGGTGGCGAAAGCATTGATGGTGCGCGTGAGCGCGGAATAGAAGCCGCGCAGGTGCGTGCCGCCGTCGACCGTGTTGATATTGTTGGCAAAGCTGGAAATGTTCTCGGAGTACGAATCGTTATACTGCAGCGCCACTTCCATGGTCAGGATGCCGTTGCTGATTTCCCGGTCGGCTTCAAAATAAATCGGCTTTTCGTGCAGTACCTGCTTGCCCTTGTTGAGGTGCCGGATGAATTCGGCGATGCCGCCGCTATACATATATTCGGCGGTCTTAATCGGATCGGCGCGCTCGTCAGTAAGAGTGATCCTCAGGCCCTTATTCAGGAAGGCCAACTGGCGAAGACGGGTGGCGAGGGTGTCGTAATTGAAGACCGTCGCTTGCATGATGGTGGTGTCGGGCTTGAAGGTGACGCGGGTACCGGTCTTGCGTCCCGCTTTGCCGGCCTTGGCCAGCGGAGCTTTGGGGATGCCGCAGGCATATTCCTGCTGCCAGGTGTATCCGTCGCGCCAGATTTCCAGTTCCAGCTTTTCGGAAAGCGCGTTGACGCAGCTTACGCCGACACCGTGCAGACCTCCGGAGACTTTATAGCTCTTAGTGTCGAATTTGCCGCCCGCATGCAGCTTGGTCATAACCACCTGCGCGGCGGAAACACCTTCTTCTTCGTGAAGATCCACCGGGATACCACGGCCATTGTCGATTACCGTGATGGAGTCGTCGTCGTGGATAGTTACGCTAACTTCAGTAGCGTAGCCGGCCATGGCTTCATCCACCGAGTTATCTACTACTTCGTAGACCAGGTGGTGCAGGCCCATTTCCCCGGTAGAGCCAATATACATCGCGGGGCGAAGGCGTACCGCTTCCAAGCCCTCCAAAACTTTGATACTGGTGGAATCGTACACTGGTTCGGAACTTGCGGGATTTACTTCGTTTGGCATAGGAATTACTGGATTAGATTCTCATGGGCATGACCACGTAACGGTATTCATCCGTCACGTTGTCGCCCGCCGGACGCAATTCGCCGGCGCTTTTCTGGTCCTTCAACTGAAAGGCAACATGGTCCTGTGGGATCACACGCAGGAAGTCGAGCAGATACTGGGCGTTGAAGCCGATCTCGAGATCCGGGCCGGTGTAGTCGGCGGATACACTCTCTTCGCTTTCTCCCATTTCCACCGAGGACGAAAATATACGCACTTCTCCGCTTACAAATTGCACGCGGATCGCGCGCGAACGCTCGTCGGCGAACTGCGCCACGCGCTCGATGGCGGAGCGGATCTCGCCTTTTTCCAGTGTGGCTATATGGTTGTGATCCTTTGGCAATACACGCTCATAGTCGGGAAAATTGCCGGGCAGCTTGCGTGTCAGCAAAAGGCGATGGCCAACCTGAAAGAAGAGATGATTGTCGTCGCCGGAAAACAATGCCATCGCTCCATCGCCCGCATCATCGGCCAATTTGGTCAGTTCCCCCATGGCTTTCTTGGGAATCAGCGCGCGAAAGGGCTGATCCACGGTTCCACTCTCGGCGGGAGGCACTTGCACATACGCCAGGCGGTGGCCATCGGTCGCTACCATGGTCAAGCCTTCGGGCCGTAACAAGAGTAAAGCACCGCTTAATGTAAAACGCGACTCTTCCATGGAAATGGCAAAACCGGTGCGCGCAATCATCGACGCTAGCGTCTTAACCGGAACTTGCGCCACCACCGCCGGGGTTTGCGGGAGTTCCGGAAAACTATCGCGCGACATACCCGCAATTCGCGTCCTCGACCGACCGCAGACAATGCTGGCCCAGTGGTTCTCCAGAAACTTCATCTGGACATCGCCTTCCGGCAACAGACGAACGTAATCCAGCAATTTGCGCGCCGGTACGGTGCCGGCGCCTTCTTTTTTCACCCGTGCCGGACAGGAACAGCGAATCCCCAATTCAAGATCGGTCGCGGTCAGGGTTACCCGGTCGCCGGTGGCTTCCATCAGTACGTTCGACAGGATCGGAATCGTGGTTTTCTTCTCCACCACGCCTTGCGACAGACTCAGTTCTCGCACCAACTCCGCCTTGCTGACAGTGAATTCCATAGCGCCTCGGCTTTTACTATTGCTAACTGTACAAGTCCAGAGAAATCAAACCGTATTCATCGGGCCTGTGCAAATTGTTGAAGACTCTCTAAAGTATACTAAATTCAACTACTTTTGGCTAGTTGAAGTTGTTTATTACGGCGTGGATCGCGGGTCGTCAGCGGTTCAAATTTCGGCTCGGCCGGCGTTCTTCCTCAATTTCCGAAGAGGGCTCTGCAACGGTATTGTGCAAAACTGGTATAACCTCATTGTAATGAGTCCATTAGACTGTGGAGCAACCTGTTCAATTCCGGATCATGATGACGATCCTTATCAATTTTGTTTATGGAATGGATCACGGTGGTGTGGTGCTTGCCGCCAAAGGACCGTCCGATCTCCGGCAGCGAGGCGCTAGTGAGTTCTTTGACCAGGTACATGGCGACTTGGCGGGGATAAACTACCTTGCGCATGTTGCTGCGTTCCTTGAGCTGGTTTTGCTTGATCTGGAAGCGTTCGGCTACGGCTTTTTGGATCGCGTCGATCGTGACCCTGCGGTCGGGGACGTGAACCATGTGCTTAAGAACCTGTTGTGCCATGGGAACGCTGATCGGCGTGCCGGTGAGCGACGAATAGGCAATCAACTTGACCAGCGCGCCTTCGAGCTCGCGGACATTCGATTTGGTTTTGGAAGCCATGAACGAACGTACATCGTCTGGCAGCTTGAACCCTTCAGCCTCAGATTTCTTATCCAGGATGGCCATCTTGGTTTCGAGATCCGGCGGTTGAATGTCGGCTAGCAGTCCCCATTCGAAGCGGGACCGCAAACGCTCGAGTAAACCCGGAATTTCTTTTGGAGGCGAGTCGCTCGATAGCACGATCTGCTTCTGGTGCTCGTGCAATTGATTAAAGGTATGAAAGAACTCCTCCTGCGTGCGTTCCTTGTTGCCCAGGAGTTGAATGTCGTCGATGAGCAGGACGTCGACTTCCCGGTAGCGCTTGTGAAACTGCGGCATGCGTTCGTTGCGGATACAGGCAATCATCTCGTTCATGAAGCGCTCGCTCGAAGTGTATATGACCCGCATGGAACCGAATTTTTGCATCAGCTCCCGGCCTATGGCGTGCATCAGGTGGGTCTTTCCCATTCCTACCCCGCCATAGATAAACAGGGGGTTGTAGCTGCGTGAAGGGTTTGTAGCCACCGAGCGCGCGGCTGCATGGGCAAATTGATTGCAGGCGCCCACCACGAAGGAGTCGAACGTAAACTTGGGATTGAGCAGGGAATCGGCGGTTTCCAATTCGCCTGTTTCCAGCGCTGCAAGGGCCTGATTCCTGGTTCCACGAAGCGGCTCCGGTTCGTACCGGACTTTGCGTACGGGCAAGGCGAGCTGCCGAATCGACTGCTCAATCAGTTTAGAAAACTCGGTTTCGAGCCAGGTGCGGGTTTGGACATCCGGAACCGACACCACCAGCGTATCCGCTTCCATGCCCAGAAATGCCGTGCCCGTCAGCCAGTTCTGATACGCTTCGGCGCCGATTTTGCTCTGCAGCTCGTGCCGGATTTCATCCCATAGATTCATTTTTTACACACTAAACACACATTTTTTCAACAACTTTTCCACAAGATTGCGGGATCGCTACGCGCCGATTATTGGGGCCAGTAGCCGGGTGTCTCGGGAATTGCGGACGCGGAAATCAGCGGCACTCGCTTGCCGGTCAACCGAAAAGTAGTCTAGCACAGCGGAAGACCTTCGTCGCAAGTTTATAAATCGTTTCAATACAATGATATGTGCGTAACGTTTGACAGCGCTAATGTTTGTAAGGGACAATGAGGTTTCCTTTGAAGGGCGGGAGTAACTCAGTTGGTAGAGTGCGACCTTGCCAAGGTCGATGTCGCGGGTTCGAATCCCGTCTCCCGCTCCAGTCAAACAAAATGGTGCTGTCATGAGCAAGAGCTTCCTGATTTCTTTGCTGGCTGGCGGGCTATTTGCAGTTCTGCCGGGAGCGGCGCAGGATTATCGGCTCGAGCCGGTGGCAACTGCCCCGCCGGATCTGCCGGCGGCTTTTTCAACGGTCATTTCTTCCCAAGGCTATCGTCTGGTGGGCCCGCAAGGAACATGGTGCGAGGTGTGGTTCCGGGAGTCGATTCCAAAAGGCCCAAAGTCGTCCGACAGTTCCATTACCTTGCCAATTGCCCAGGGGACGCTGCTAGGGGTACTTCAGTTCCCGGGCGAAGGCAGCGATCGCCGCGGTCAGAGCATCAAGGCGGGGTTATATACCCTCCGGTATAGCGACTATCCCTCCGATGGCTCCCATCAGGGCGTGGCTCCGCAGCGGGATTTTGCCCTGCTGACTCCAATGGCGCTTGACAAGGATCCGGCTGCGATGCCGGGCTTTGACGAGCTGGTGAAGTGGAGTACCAAGGCATCCGGCACACCCCACCCGGCGATTTTGTCGCTCGAAGTGCCCGTTGACGGCACCGCCTTTCCAGCCGTTACCAAAGAAGGCGACAACCCCGATTGGGTCCTCAACGTCAAAGTGGGCGACCTGCCAATTGCGATCATCCTGGTCGGTAAGTTCAACGGGTAATCCGCCGCACAGAGCCATCCCAGCGGATCGCGAACCGTCGCATTTTTCAAGGGCCCCGGTGCGGTGTATTGTTGCGCACCCTATCCGGCCAACTTTTCGATCGCTTGAGCGCCGCAAATCGCTTCCACGGCCGCCCGGAACTCTCTATCGGGCTTGACTTTCATCGCGACGTCGAGCAGTACCGAAAAATCGCGGGGCAGCTCGAGGCGGAAGCGCACCTGGGTGGGGCCGGGCTTGCGCCGGAATAACTCGTTTAGCGCGGCGGCGCGATCCAGTTTCCCATTGCCTTGGCTTTCGGTTCTCTGCGCTCCGTTGCGTCCCAGCCAGATCCGAATGGCGATAACGGAGGGCACGTCGACCCGCGCGTTATCGAGTGCTACCAGGTCCTGAACCGAGATTTTGGGAGGGGCGTTCTCCTCCGGCAGAACCTGGCCGCGGATCAGCACGGCCCGGTCCTCTACCACTTCCGCGGCGAGGCGTTCGTAATTGTTGGCGAAGATCATCCCGTCCAGGGTTCCGCCGCGGTCCTCGATGGTCATCGCGACCCAGGGCTTGCCCTCGCGGTTGCGCTTCCGCGTGATGCCGGTCAGCACGCCGCACAGAAGCACGTCGGCGCCCTTGCCGAGACCTTCCAGGGAACTGGAGTCGTGCGTCGCCAACTCGGCGATCTTGTCGGCATAGCGGTCCAGCGGATGCCCGGTCACCCAGAAACCGAGAAGCTCCTTTTCGAAAGCAAGCGTCTCTTTGTCCGTCCAGTCCGGGACGGTCGGAAGCGGCGCGTCGTGGGCCTCCGCGTCTTCCCCCGCCAGCATTTCGCCGAACAGGCCGACCTGGCCGCTCTGCCGGTCGCGCTGCGCCCGCTGGCCGGATTCCATGGCGGATTCCAGCACCGCGAACTTTTGCGCGCGGGTGCCTTCCAATGTGTCCATGGCGCCGGCCTTGATCAGGCTCTCGATCATGCGCCGGTTCACCGCGCCGGAATCCACTTTGTCGCAGAACTGGTACAGCGAGCGGAACGATCCAACCTCTTCCCGCGCTTTGCCAATGGCCTCCACCGCCGATTGCCCCACGTTTTTCACCGCGCCCAGGCCGAAGCGGATAGCGGCGCCGTCCGGGGTGAAGCTCCACTCCGACGAATTCACGTCGGGCGGCAGAATCGTGATCCCCATGGCCCGGCATTCGTTGATGTACTTCACCACTTTGGTGGTGTTGCCGGTTTCGGAAGTGAGCAGCGCGGCCATGAAGTCCACCGGATAGTGAGCTTTCAGATACGCGGTCACGTAGGCCAGGTAAGCGTAGGCGGCCGAATGCGACTTGTTGAAGCCGTAACCCGCGAACTGTTCCATGAGGTCGAAGATTTTCTCGACCTTCTTTTGCGGGAAGTTGCGTTCCAGCGCGCCCTGGATAAAGCGCTCGCGCTGCTTGACCATTTCCTCCAGCTTCTTCTTGCCCATGGCGCGGCGAAGCAGATCGGCCTCCCCCAGGGAGTAGCCCGCCAGGCGGTTGGAGATCTGCATCACCTGCTCCTGGTAGACGATCACGCCGTACGTCTCCTCCAGCAACTCCTTCAGTTCCGGAAGGTCGTACTGCACCGCCTTGCGGCTCCATTTGCGCTCGATGAAATCGTCCACCATCCCGCCCTGGATCGGCCCGGGGCGATACAGAGCGTTCAGCGCCGTCAGGTCCTCCAGCCGGCTGGGCTGATAGCGCAGCAGAATATCTTTCATGCCGGCGGATTCAAACTGGAAAACTCCGGAAGTGAAACCCTTACAAAAGATGTCGTAGGTTGGCTTATCGTCGACCGGCAACTCCTCGGGAACCAGGTCGACGCCGTGCCGTTTCTTGATCAGCCGCAGCGCGTCCTGAATCAGCGTGAGCGTGGTCAAGCCCAGAAAATCCATTTTGAGGAGCTGGAGCTTTTCGAGGCCGCTCATATCGAACTGGGTCACAATTTCGTCGCGGTTGGTCTTGTACAGCGGGACCAGTTCGGTGAGCGGTTGCGGCGAGATGACCACGCCGGCGGCGTGCACCGAGCAGTTGCGCGCCAGTCCTTCCAGCCGCCGGGCTACTTTCAGAACGTCGTCGACGCGCGGGTCCTTCTTGGCCGCTTCGCCGAAGCCCGGCTCCTGTTTCATGGCGTCTTCGAGCGAGATGTTGAGGACGCCCGGCACCATCTTGGTGAGACGCTCGACGTCCGCAAAAGGCATCTCCAGCACCCGGCCCACGTCCTTGATGGCCGCCCGCGCTCCCAGCGTATTGAAGGTGATGATCTGCGCGACCTGCTCGCGGCCGTATTTTTCGGTGACGTATTGGATCACCTCGCCGCGGCGGTTCATGCAGAAATCCACGTCGATATCGGGCATGCTGACGCGCTCCGGATTCAGGAAGCGCTCGAACAGCAGCCCGTATTGGAGCGGATCGATATCGGTGATCGCCATGGCGTACCCCACCAGGCTGCCGGCCGCCGACCCGCGCCCCGGGCCAACCGGAATGCCTTTGGACTTGGCGTAGCGGATGAAATCCCAGACGATCAGAAAATAGCCAGAGAACTTCATTTTCTGAATCATCTGGATTTCCCGGTCCAGGCGTTCGTTGTATTCGGCCAGGTCGTGCTTGAGAGCGCCCTGCGCGCGCAGGGCCTCGAGGCGCGGCCGCCGTTTCTCGAAGCCCTGCCGCGCGATGTGCTCGAAGTAGGTATCGGCCGAATGATTCTCCGGCACGTCGAACTTAGGAAACGATTCCTTCACTTTCTCGAGCGTCACATGGCAGCGCTGGGCGATTTCCCAGGTGCGGTCCAGCGCGTCTTCCAGCTCGCCGAAAAGTTCCATCATTTCGGCCCGCGACTTCAGGTAGAAGTCCGGCGTGTTCCAGCGCATCCGGTTGGTGTCGTTGAAGAACTTGCCGGTCTGGATGCACATCAGGATTTCGTGCGCGCGCGCGTCGTCGCGCCGCAGATAGTGCGAATCGTTGGTGGCGACGAGTGGGATGCCGGTCTCCTGCGACAAACGGTTCAAGGCCGGCGTGAGGCGCTTGTCCTGGTCCAGGTGATGGTCCTGCACTTCCAGGAAATAGTTGTTCCTGCCGAAGATATCCGCGTAGCTGTGCGCCAGGCGCCGCGCGTCGTCGTACCGATCCGCAAGAATGGTTTCCGGAATGTGGCCCTTCAAACAGGCGGAGAGAGCGATGAGCCCCTTGGAGTGCTGGGCGAGCAGGTCCATATCCACCCGCGGCTTGTAATAAAAACCCTCCAGGTAGCCGGTGGAGACCAGCTTGATGAGGTTGCGGTAGCCTTCCTGGGTTTCGCACAACAAGATGAGGTGGTTGTAGCGGTCGCCTTCGGAGCGGTTCTTGTGCCCCTGCTGGGCGACGTACATCTCGCAGCCGATCACCGGGTGTACGCCGGCATTCTTGGCGGCGTTGTAGAACTTCACGGCTCCGAAAAGATTGCCGTGGTCGGTCATGGCGACCGCGGGCATCTTCTGTTCGGAGACGATCTGCATCAACTGGTCGATGTCGCAAGCGCCATCGAGCAGCGAATAGTCGGTGTGGCAGTGGAGATGGACAAAAGCCATTCGGCGTCACTCTTCCCGGGGGAGGTGGGAGTTGGTGGGCACGGGCAGATTCGAACTGCCGACCTGTCGCTTAGGAGGCGGCCGCTCTATCCAACTGAGCTACGTGCCCACGTGTATTTCCTATTGTAGCGTTGCGGGCGCGGCGCTGGCATGACGCCCCGCCGATGCGGACCACTATGCGCGTTTCACCGACTAGGGCCGCGCGGTCTAGACTTCGGGCGCTTGTTTCTTGAGGGCTTCGGCTGTTGGGTCTTCGCCGCGTTTTCGATTGCTTCTATGTCGGCGAGGTCTTGCCGTCTGCCAGCGGCGCGTTTTGCCGCAATGACAAGGTACTTAACGCGGTGCGCGTTCAAAATGGACAAGAGTTCTGAGTAGTCTGAAAGCATCCGGGTTGAACCCCTTCAGTTTGTAGCCTTCCTCGGTGAGTTCCGACACAGCGGCCACACGCTCATGCACGGGGCGGCTCTGCCAGTAACGGTACTCATCCGCCTTCATCTCATCGAAGTTGCTATATTTGCGGATGGTCTTGTCCATGCTTCGTTTGTAGCACGAGAGTGGCGGCGCTTCAAAGAGCGCCAGCCTCACTTCCGCCGCTCACCAAATGCCCCGTGGAGCGGGCATTCCTGACTGCCATGTCGGGACTCATCCCGGCACGCTGTTGCCGCGGGGAAGAGCGCGCCCCGACGAGTCGGGACGTGGCAGGCACGAGTGCCCGGCTCCACAGTTACCTTTGCCGCTTCAAGCCCTTCCCGCCGATGTCGGCTCGGTAGTGCATGCCGTCGAAGTGGACCTTTGCGGCAGCCACGTAAGCCCCCTGGATTGCGCCTGCCAGCGTCTCTGCCGACGCCGTCACCCCAAGCACGCGCCCTCCCGCCGTTTCGAGGCCATTCGGCCCCATGCGGGTGCCTGCCTGAAAGACCGTTGCCCCGGTGGCTTCAGCTTCCGCGATCCCCGTGATTAGCTTTCCGGCGGCGAAGTCGCCGGGATATCCGCCGGACGCCAGCACCACGCAAACGCTCGGTCCCGCATTCCATTCGATCTTCGCCGAACCAAGCTCGCCAGTCGCCGCGGCCATCAGCACCGGAACCAGGTCGGATGCCATGCGGTGCATCAACGGCTGGGTCTCGGGATCTCCCAGGCGAACATTGAACTCCAGGACCTTGATGCCGTCGGCGGTCATCATTAGGCCGGCATAGAGGAAGCCGGTGAAGCCGGTTCGCTCCACCGTCGGCCGGATGACGCGATCCAGAATCTCGGCCGTCTGCGCCTCGGTCAGGATGGCCGAATCGCAGTACGCGCCCATGCCGCCGGTGTTCGGACCCCGGTCGCCGTCAAACGCGGCTTTGTGATCCTGCGTAGGCGCCAGCGGCAATACGTCCTTGCCGTCCGATATGGCGATGAAGCTGACTTCGTCGCCTTCCAGGTATTCTTCGATGACCAATCGGCCGCGAAGCGCTGCGAGCGCCGCTTCGGCTTCGGCCGCATCGTGAGCGATGACCACGCCTTTTCCCGCCGCGAGCCCGTCGGCTTTGAGCACAACCGGATATCCGAAGCGGGCCATCGCGCGCCGCGCGTCTTCGGGATCCTCGACGGCAACGAACCGGGCCGTTGGAATATTACTTTGTAAAAAGAAGTTCTTTGCAAATACTTTGCTGCCCTCGAGCCGCGCGGCATGGCGCGCCGGCCCGACAATCTTGAGGCCTCGCGCCCGATACCGGTCCACGACGCCCTTCACCAATGGCGCCTCCGGTCCTACGACCGTAAGGTCGGGCCGTAGTGCTTCCGCGGCTTCGATGCTGAGGCAGCGGCCGATGGCGGCAATGCCGGGATTGCCGGGCGCGGCGAGAATTTCCACGCCGGGAGATTGGGCGAGTTTCCAGGCAAGTGCGTGCTCGCGCCCACCGCCGCCCAGGATGAGGATGCGCATTCGCTAAAATGATAACAATGCACGAGAGGTATGACGTGGTCGTAGTCGGCGCCGGCCACGCCGGTTGCGAAGCCGCGCGGGCTTGCGCCCGCATGGGGATGCGCACCGCCCTGGTCACCCTGAATCTGGACCTGATCGCGCAGATGTCCTGCAACCCCGCCATCGGCGGCATCGCCAAGGGCCACCTGGTGCGCGAGGTCGACGCACTCGGCGGCCTGATGGGCGAAGTCGCGGACGCCGTCGGCATCCAGTTCCGCTTGCTTAACACCAGCCGCGGTCCGGCGGTGTGGTCGCCGCGGGCCCAGATGGATAAGCGGCAGTACCGGGTCAAAATGCGCGAAGTGCTGGAGCGCGAGCCCAACCTGCGCATCAAGCAGGCCGAGGTAGCATCGCTCATCGTCGAGGGCCGCCGGGTGCTTGGCGTGAGGCTGCGCGATGGCCGTACCGTGGAAGCGGGCGCGGTAGTGGTCACCACGGGCACATTCCTGAACGGTCTGGCGCATGTCGGCGAGGCGAAGTATAGTTGCGGCCGCAATGGCGAAGCCCCGGCGCAATTGTTGGGCAACCAACTGCGGAGCTTGGGTTTGAACTGGACCCGCCTGAAAACCGGAACGCCGCCCCGCCTCGACGGCCGCACCATCGACTGGTCCAAATTCGAGCCGCAGCCCGGCGATGCCGAACCAACCCCATTTTCTTTCCTGACCGGCAAGATCGACCGCCCCCAGATCCAGTGCCATATCGGCTACAGCACGGAGGAGACGCGTCGAATCCTGCGGGAAGCGATTCCCCGTTCCCCTCTCTACAGCGGGCAGATCGAGGGCATCGGCCCGCGCTATTGCCCCTCCATTGAGGACAAGTTCGTCAAGTTCCCGGACAAGGCTCGTCACCAGATTTTTCTAGAACCCGAGGGCTTCGACACCAACGAGGTCTACGTGAACGGCATGTCCACCAGCATGCCCATCGACGTGCAGGTCGCCATGGTGGCCTCCATTCCGGGTTTGGAACAGGCCGAGATGATCCGCCCAGGTTATGCCATTGAATATGACGCCATCGATGCGCGCGAGTTGGATCATACCTTGGAGGTGAAGTCGATCCACGGTTTGTACCTGGCGGGGCAAATCAACGGTACCTCGGGTTATGAAGAAGCGGCGTGCCAGGGGTTGATCGCCGGACTGAACGCCGGCTGCCGGATCGCCGGAAGAGACCCGGTCATCGTCGGCCGCAGTGAGGGTTATGTCGGGATCCTGATCGACGACCTGATCACCAAGGGCGCCGACGAGCCTTACCGCATGTTTACCTCGCGTGCCGAGTACCGCTTGCACCTGCGCATCGACAACGCCGATTTGCGCCTGACGCCGATGGGCCGCCGCGCCGGCCTGGTGACGGATGAGCGGTGGCAGGTCTTTGAGCGGAAGAAGGCCCAGATTAGCCGGCTGACCGCGGCTCTGCAGCACCATCCCAATGGGCAGTTGCTCAAGCGTCCGGAGGTCTCCATCGCATCGGTCTCCGCCTGGGTGTGCGAAGTATTGGGAGAAGAGCCCGTCTGCGGCGTGGCCACAACCGTCGCGACGGAATCGAAGTACAGTGGCTACATTGCCCAGCAGCAGCGGCAAATGGCGCGTATGAAAGATTCCGAACGGCGCTCGATCCCGGCGGACTTCGGTTTCGGCGGAATTCCTGGCTTGTCCCGTGAGGTCCAGGATAAGCTCGCCCGCGTGCGGCCCGCTACCCTGGGGCAGGCGGCGCGGATCCCGGGCGTGACCCCGGCCGCGATAGCCGTCCTGGACGTCTACCTGAGTTTGAACCGTGTTTGCTAGCCTTTTGCGGGAGAAGTTGGGCGGCCGGGTCGAACTGAGCGCGGCCCAGTTTGGCGCGCTGCAGATGCATTTCGAGTTGCTCACCCGCTGGAACAAGGTCTTGAACCTGACGGCGATCCGCGCCGAAGAGGAAGCCGTGGAGCGCCATTACTGCGAATCCGTGTTTCTGGCGCTCCATTTGCCGCCGGGGCCGCTCCGCATCGCGGATGTGGGGTCTGGTGGCGGCTTTCCGGGGTTCCCGGTGGGCGTGGTGCGTCCGGATTGCGCCGTCACCCTGATTGAATCACACCAGCGGAAGAGCGTTTTCTTGCGGGAAGCCACGCGCGATTTGAAGAACTTTCGCGTGCTTTCGTCCCGCGCGGAAGACGTTGATGAGGAGTTCGATCGCGTAATCTCCAGAGCGGTCAGTTATGAGGACCTGATCCCGAGCCTAAAGTATCTTGGGGTTGCCGCCGATCTTTTGACTGGAGAAGAGCTACCGCCGGACGACTTGGGTTTCGTGTGGAAGCAACCCATATCCCTTCCCTGGGGCAAACAGCGCTTCTTGCGCCTCGGGGAACGGAGAAGACACTAGCCTGTTTCACGTGAAACAGCCTCAGCCCAGCTGCAGCAACGTTGTTTCACGTGAAACTTCACCCCAAACTTCATACGTGGTAGCATGACCGCTTGAGCCGCGTAATTGCCATTGCTAATCAAAAGGGTGGAGTCGGTAAAACTACCACCGCTATCAACCTCGGAGCTTCCCTTGCTGCCAATGACCTCCAAGTGCTGGTGATCGATTCCGATCCACAAGGGAATTCAACCACGGGTCTCGGACTTCAAAAATCCTCCGAACAGCCCAGTTTGTACGACCTCCTGCTTGGCGCCGCTACGCCGGAAAGCGTAATTCGCTCCAGCGATCTCGAAGGCCTACACGTCATTTGTGCGGACAAGAATCTGATCGGCGCCAATCTTGAACTGGTCGGTATCGAGAATCGGGAATTCCAGCTTCGAGAGCGCATTGCCGGTTTCCGCGACCGCTTCGCCTTCACTCTGGTCGATTGCCCGCCGGCTCTTGACCTGCTTACGTTGAATGCGCTCATTGCCGCCGATTCCGTCCTTGTCCCCATTCAATGCGAATTCTTCGCCCTGGAAGGTGTCTCGGAACTGATGGACACCATTGATCGTATTCGCGACTCTTTCGAACATCCCCTGGAAATAGAGGGGATCCTCCTCACCATGTACGACGACCGCACCAACCTCACGCGCCAGGTTGCGGCTGACCTGAAGCAATTCTTCGCGGATAAGGTATTCGCCACCGTCATTCCCCGCAGCGTCCGTTTGGCGGAGGCCCCGAGCTTCGGCAAGCCAATTCTGACCTATGACCCGAGATCAAAAGGCGCCGAGAGCTACATTCAATTAGCCAAGGAAGTCCTGGACCATGAACAAGCCAGAAAATCCGCGCAGAGCGCTTGGTAGGGGGCTTGGTGCGCTGCTACCGACACGCCCGCCGTCCGTGGCGCCGCCGCCCCATTCGACGCCGGACGAGAACCTGACTCTACCGATCAATTCCATCGAGCCAAATCCGCTCCAACCGCGCCGCATCTTTCAGAGCGAAAGACTCGCGGAGTTAGCTCAGTCCATTCAAACCAATGGAATCATTCAGCCGTTGGTTGTACGCAAGTTGGGTGACAGGTATGAGCTCGTCGCTGGAGAGCGCCGGTGGCGGGCCGCCAAAATTGCCGGTTTGGAAAGCGTTCCGGTGGTTGTTCGCCCGATCACGGACGACAAACTCCTGGAAGTTTCGCTGATTGAGAACATCCAGCGGGAAGACCTCAACCCGATGGAGACTGCCAGCGCTTTCGAGCAGTTGGGCCGGGAATTTAACCTCTCCGCCGAAGACATTGGGCGCCGAACCGGCAAAGACCGTACTACCGTGCTCAATTTCCTGCGCCTCTTGAATCTCCCGCCGGAAGTCCGCCGCTTGGTGGAAGATCGCCGCCTCTCGGCGGGCCATGCCCGGTGCCTTCTGGCTCTTCCCACTCCCGAATTGCAAATCCAAGTTGCCGATAAGGCGGTTGCCGACGGCTGGTCTGTTCGCCAGACCGAACGAACCACCCAGCGGATGATGGAAGGCCGCAAACCGAAACCTCTAGACGCTTCCACCGATCCCAACGTCAAGGCCGCCATCGAGCAACTCGAGCGGGTGCTTGGCACCAAGGTCCGCATCATTGAAAAGCCCAAGCAAAAGGGAAGAATCGAGATAGATTATTACTCCGCCGAGGACCTGGATCGCATCTACAACTTGATCGCCGGCGAATCGTGAGGCGATTACTTCAGCATCTGCAGAATGTCAGTCAGCTCTCTGCGGATTTCGGGTAACGGGTCCACCGCGAAAAGTTCCTGCTGCGACTGTTTCGGCTTACGCTGTTTCGGCGCCCGCGAATCTGCCTGTAAGAACTGCCGCGCACCCTCGATTGTGTATCTCTTGGCGTACAACAGGTGCTTGATTCGCAGCAAAAGCTCGACGTCTTTACGCCGGTACAGGCGGTGCCCCGTCCCTGACTTTTTCGGCGAAAGAACCGTGAACTCAGTTTCCCAGTACCGGAGTACGTAGGGCTCTACCCCTAACAGATCGCTGACCTCGCCGATCTTGAAGTACAGCTTATCCGGAATCTCTGGAGAGTCTGGCTCTACCGCCACGTCTGTCATGCGCCATTCGACATCCTAACTCACTCAACCGTCAATGTCACGGTATGTTGACCGCACGGCAATCGCAGCGTACTTCCGCCGGCCATGGACCGGGCCTCGGCGGGTCCGTCAATCTGGACGCTGGCGGGCGCACGATCCAAGACGGCAAATGCCGTGGAGTTGCTGTGGTAGGAAAAGCGAATGCTCTTGTCGCCGACCTTTGCCGCTTCATCCAGCGCACCGTTCAGGCGAAGCAGATGAATCGGGCAAGCCTCCTTCGTCCGTTCGACCCGGTGCGTGCCCGCCCCAAGCCACAAGATATGGCCGTCGCTCACCGGCCATAGCTTCCCGTCCACTCTTGCCGCGCCTTCCCAGGCCAGGCCGACCGAAGCCGGAGTCTTCACAATCAGGGCGTCGCCTTTGTTCTCCAAACGAGCTGCAACCGCGGCGGACGCCGGCAGCAGGGGAAGGTCGGCCGGCAGGAGCGAGTTCTCGAAGTACAGGGCTACCCGCTGGAAGTTCTGTGCCGCGTTGTGTACCAACTCGAACAGTTCCACCCCGGTTTGCTGCTTCGTTGGGTAAACATCCTGGTAGCGCTCTACGATGTTGATGTCGATTGCCAATCGTTCACGGCGCGGCGTCAGGGCCTTGTAACGCTCGGCAATTTTCGAGTAACGCTGCGGACCCAGATTCCATACCGTCGCCGGGTCTTCAATGAGCAGAGTCATCTTGTGGCTGTCCAACAGCGGCATCACCCCCTCTACGTCGGCGCCGATCGCGTCCCGCATACCGGTATCGAACCGGTCGTCGACATGCGTGAGCACCAGGTCAAGGTCCGGCTTGCGGGTCCGAATAGCTTCCATCTCGCCAATCCATTTGGATTGCATTTCCCGCGCCAACTCTCTTCGGAAATCGAGAAACGCGCGGCGCGAGGCATCGTCCTTTCGTGTTGTGAATAACTCCAGCGGATCGAATCCCTTAGCTTGGCGAAACCTGGCCCGCACGGTGTCGTTCATGGGCGTGAACCGGGACGGGTTACTCATCCCTTCCAGCGACTCGAAATACAGCTCCGCCAGGTTGACCCCGTCCCAGTCGAAACCGTCCACCAACCGCCGCACTCCGTCGGCCGCCGCACGAAAGCACGCCGGGTCGTTCAGGTTCATCAGTTTCCGCCAATCGAGTTGGGCATCCTGCAAAACCGCCGTCTTCTCCCGCCACTCGGGGTGGTCGTCCCAGAACTTCTCGCTGACGTGAGGCAACTCGAACCAGGCATATACCAGGACTCCCTCGCGATGGCAGGCGGCGATCAGCTTTTCGAGATACTCGTCCCGATCGGCATCCCGTTCCTGAAAGTGCCAGGCCGCCACGTGGAGCGCCGAAATGCCGGCCGCGCGCCATCGAGCCGCGAAGTAATCCAGGTCCACGCGGGAACGGTAAGCCGAATCGAAAAACGCCCACAGCCCTTCCCCTCGAAAAGGAGGTTCAAACCCAAGTTCGCACAGCGCTTGAAGCAGGTACGGAAAGCGTTCATAGCCGTGCTCGCCGGGTGGCGCGGCAATCCACAAAATCGCGCCTTTGCCCTGTCGCCAACCCGCCTCGACTGGTGTTCCGGTCCACCGCTCCCGGGCGAATACTAGAGCGTCTCTGGGCACTTCGACCACCGTCAATTCCAGCGCTTTCTCCCAGATAATCGGTAGCTCCGGCCGATGCACATCGCGCAGGCTTTCCACCCGGACAACCGTCTGGCCGCTTCGAATTCCGAATTGCTCCGCCAGCGCCGATTGCCCTTCCAGAATCAGAAACGCGCCACCCTCCACTCGCGCCGCCCATTCAGCGGAAGCCGGCGTCCCCGCGCGAGCCACGAAAACCCGCGCCTCCTCCATCGGGGTGGCCTCCATTCCGATCGATCCGAGCATCTCCGGCCAACCGCCGGCATCACGGGCCAACACATGGAAATAGGGCAACACCGCGCTTCGAACCGGGCACACGGTCAGTAGCAAACATAAGCTAATGAACAAACGCATACCAGATTCCCGCCCGAATATCATTGAAATTGGGCCGTCCGGGGTTGCCGTCGTGGACCAGATACGCTCCGCGCATGGCATCCAGTCCGATATACATGGAAGGCGGCATCCAGCTGGCATGAATTCGGATACCGGGACCTGTTTCCACGAAATTAGCCCAGTACTGCCGTGCGTCGTCCAGCGTCAGATTGCCGGTCCAGACGATCTGCGCGCGAATCGCGGCCGGCCCAAGCGTGTACCCCGCTCTGGTGTGGCTATACGCCAGAAAGTCGTTGCCGAACCGGCTCACGAATACCCCGTCTAAAGTCGTATCCGTAAACCACCCGCCCGATTCCGCGCTAATCGAGTGTCCCCAACCGCGCGCCGTCGAGACGCCGCCGCGGTAATCCGGCAACGCATGGCCGCTGATGTAGCCGACCGCCGAACCGGCTTCAAACCAACCGGTCACAGCGTGCCAGGGGAGCGTCCGGACTCCGCCGGCGAAGATCGTCGAACTTTCCGAGAGCGCCACGGGCGAAATCGCTCCCATCGTCAACCGCGTATCCCCTACCAAGCGAATGCTGCTGTACAGCACCAGCGGCAAGCCGGTACGCAGCTCCAACCTCACCTGTCCGTAGCCGAACAAATCGTGC
Organism: Bryobacteraceae bacterium; assembly: GCA_052325345.1. GTDB lineage: Bacteria > Acidobacteriota > Terriglobia > Bryobacterales > Bryobacteraceae > JBEKYD01. The sequence goes on along the minus strand of JBKQVG010000363.1, from coordinate 8,518 downwards.
CAGCGGGTCGAAAAGATGGGGTACATCCACCCCGTGACGCGCACGCGGGCGCCCACCGATCGCAGATTTAGCCACGCCCTCCTCGCCTCGCCCGCAATCTTCGGATCGGGGCTCTGCCGCGCCATGCCGAAATAGCGATAAGCATCCACGTCCTGGTGCAGCATGTTGTAAGTCCAACCCAGCCGCAACATTACGGCCGAATCGTCGGGGTTGGCCTCGTTGGCCTGTTGAAGATATCTCAGTGCGTCTTTCAGGTAGCCGGCATTGAGGCTTCGCTCCGCCATCTCCTTGGCATCCACCCCTGGCGCCCGGCCGCCGCCGTGGGGTTCGGCCTCTTGCGGCACGCGCAGAACCGCGCGAACCCGATTCGCCAATTCCTCGTCGCCGCCAGCCAAGACGCGGTCGAACAGCCCTTGGGCGGCAGCTTGCTCGCCCCGCGCTCGCAGCAGAAAGCCGAGTTGCGTGGCTGCCAGCAGGTCGCCATCCTGGTCTACCAGTTGGCGAAACTCGCTCTCGGCTTCCGGCTGCCGGCCGATCTGCAGCAGGAGGTACGCGAATTCCCGCCTCAACGCGATGTTCCTCGGGTCCAGGTTCACCGCTCGCTGGAATTCCGAGACGTAAGGATACCGGCCGGGGAGAGACTCGCGCGCCAGCTCTCGCGAGCGGGGCTCCGGCCCGCGGGACGCCGCCAAAAGCGCGGCCATGGCATCCTCCGCGCGCCCCATCGCCGTCCACACGCGGGCCACGTCCAACAACACCATGCGCCGCTCCGGTTCCAGACGCCACGCGATGGAATACTGTTCCGCCGCCAGCGCCAGCTCGTCGCGCCGCTCGGCCAGTTTGGCCAATTCGTAATGACTGCCGAAGTTATCCGCGCCGCGCCGGATCGCCTCCTGCCATCGTGCGATGCCCTCGGCCAGGGGCCGGTCTATGTTCTCAAAGGCCCGCTCGGCGGTCTGGTTGCCGGTCTTGCGAATCCGGTCGAAGATGCGGCGCGCCACGGCCTCGTCTTTGCTCTCGTAACTCAGAAAGGCGAACTCCATGGCGACTTGTTCGTCGCCGGCGTTCAGACGCATGGCCTCGCCGAATTCGCGCCGCGCCAATTCGTTTTCGCCGATCTTCAGATAGGTATACGCCAGATCCTTGTGGATCGAGGCGCGGTCCGGCGCCAGCGCACCGGCGGCCTGAAATTCCTTTACCGCGCCGTCGTAATCTTTCGCCTTCAGTGCCGCGTAGGCGCGCGCCAAAGGTCCGTAAGCCGGATCCGGAACCTGCGCCCAGGCCAGCGCGCCGAGCCCCAGAAACACTAGTAGCCGCATATCGCTGCCTGGATATAGTGGCCGCGGGAGACGAAATTTCGCAGAAATCGACGCCACGACCGCGAATAGCGCCTGCTCCGCAACGGCGGGCCGTCTTCTGCCGCGGCCCGCTAGACTTCCCGCCCCGCGGCGCGCGTGCGCTTCATCGTGTACATGGCGCGATCGGCTTCGTCCAGCGCTTCCCGCAAGCTGCGGGCGCGGGCATCGGCCACGCCCCAACTGAACGACACCGGCAGCAGGCCATAGCCGCGAACCCGAAAATCGCTCAGCCGGGCGGCGATTTCGGTGATGCGGCGCAACGCCAGTTCCGCCTGCTGGTTGCGGAACAGGATCACGAACTCGTCGCCGCCCCAGCGGTAGGCTTCGTCTTCGGCGCGAACCGAGCCGGCCAGCAGTTTGCCGATGCTCTGCAGGATTTCGTCCCCTACCAGGTGGCCGTAGCGGTCGTTGATCTCCTTGAAATTGTCCAGGTCGCAGACCATGACCACGCCATCGAAGGGCCGGGCCGCCTCCACGCGGCTGGCCAGGGCGGCCTGGTTGAGAAGACCGGTCAGATGGTCCAGATCGAGACGCTGCCGGTTTTCCCGCCGCAAATGGTCCACCTCGGCCTTTAAGGCGGCGATGCGGCCAAGCTGGCTTTCGTTCCACATGGCCATGGCGGCAAAGGCCATTACGCAGTGCAAAGTGAAATCGATGTAGCTTTCATGGTGCAGATATTGCGCCCATTGGGAGGCTCCGCCGTGGCTGAACAGCCAGAGCAGAATGGCTGCGTGCTCGAAAAACGCGGCGGCCAGCACCACCAGCGAGAAACGAAACACGCGTGCGCCCACTCCCTCCTGGCGGCGCAACATCAGAAAGTTGTACAGGTAGGCGAAGCCCAATACCAGGGCATGCGTGGCCTGGTATGCCGCCAGGCCGGAATAGAGCCCCACCAGGTAGACCGCCGCCACGAAGACCGGCAGGATGGCGATGAGCCGCAGCACCGCCCGCCATTCCTTGACGGCGGATGCGAAACCGGCGCGCGCGGCCGACACCAGCACGATGGCGAAGGCGAATTCGAAAGTCGCATAAGGCGCCAGCCAGGGCGTGTGGCCGCTGCTCATCAGCGCGAAGCCGAACACCGCCGCAATCAGGCGCAGCAGCCAGGCCACGGCCCATAAGCCGAAATACACGGCCCTGGACTGCCGGAACAGGAACAGGAATACCAGCCCGAACAACAGGGCGCCAATCTCCTGTATCAGGAATGCGGTAAGATCGGCGACCGGTCCGGAAACGTCCATACTTCTAGTCACCTCCGATGGCGTGCCGCCGTACTGCGCGGGCTTTGCCCGTGGATTCGTCCACTTCCACGATCACCGCGTGCAACTCGACGCCTTTCGTGGCCGCTTCCATGCGCACGGGCAGGCCGGTCAGGAACCGCCGCACGATCACTTCGGTCTCCACCCCGATCACCGAATCGTACGGCCCGGTCATGCCGCAATCGGTCTGGTAGGCCGTGCCGCCCGGCAGAATACGGGTATCCGCGGTGGCAATGTGGGTGTGGGTACCGATCAGGGCCGAGACGCGCCCATCCAGGTACCAGCCCATGGCTATTTTTTCGCTCGTCACCTCGGCGTGGAAATCCACGAAGCGCACCCGGACCCGCGGATCCAAGCCGGCCAGAATGCTATCCGCCTTGTGGAACGGGCAGTCGGTGGCAGGCATGTGAGTGCGTCCTTGCAGGTTCAACACGGCGCATTCCACCCCGTTGCGCGCGCGCACCACAATTACGCCCGCGCCGGGGACCTGCGCATAGTTGGCGGGTCGCAATAGCCGCGGCTGGCGCTCCAGATAGTCGTAAATTTCGCGCTTATCCCACACGTGGTTGCCAGTGGTTAACACATCGAATCCCAAGGCCAACAAGTCCTCCGCGATGGAGGGCGTGACGCCGAATCCGCCGGCGGCATTCTCCGCGTTGCCGATTGCCAGATCGATGGCATTGGTTTGCACGATATCGGAAAGGTGATCGGCTACGATTCTCCTACCCGGAGATGCAAAAATGTCCCCGACAAAAAGTATATTCATTTTCGCCATTCACCTTAACATGCCCATGCTATGGTCAAAATCATGTCGACCGTTCCCCCTCATTCCGAGCCGCCCGGGCGGCGTGATCGAAAGCCGCGCGAGCGGCGCTATGTTAAGGTCCGCCGCGTCGACGAGTGCGCCACCCTGGGCGATCTTTTTCTCGATTGTCTGCCGGCCTTCGGAGGCGCCTGTCTCCGCCGCATCTACGACATTCTGGACCGCGCCGTCGGCATGGGTTGCCCGCTCACCGTGGCCGTTTCCGGACCCATGACGGTATCCGGCCAGCACCAGGCGTGGCTGCTGCCTCTCATCGAAACCGGCTGGGTGGCGTACCTTTCCACCACCGACGCGGTCTGCTACCACGATGGCCACCGCAGCCTCAATGCCTACCACTCCGGCCCGATTCACGAAGTTTCGATCGCGAGCGACGATGCGGCCCTGCGCGAGGAAGGCACCATCCGCGTGACGGATATGGCCTTCGACGAAGGCGTGCTGCTCGATCAGGACCGCTTCTTGAGCGCCGTGCTGGCGCGCCCCGAATTTCAGCGCAAAATGACCGGCACCGAGCTGCGCTACCTGCTGGGCCGTTTCTACGCCCTCCAGGAGGAGCGCAACGGCGTAGCCGCCGGCTTGCTTTCCACCTGCTGGCGCCGTGCCATTCCGGTGTTCGTGGGCGCTCCCGCCGATGGCAGCGTGTTTCTGAACTCCATGAAGCTCTGGGCCATGCGCCAGTCCGGGCTGATTCCCGAATACGGTTTCGATCTAGATCTGCACGCCGAAGTGTTCGAAGCTTGCGCGTACCACCGCTGGGGCCTGTTCGATCACCCGGTACACGCCCTCGCCACCTTGATTTTGGGAGGCGGCGTGCCCAAGAACTATAACCTCCAGCCCGAGCCCGCTCTCGGCCAGGTACTCGGGCTGCCGGGCGTGCGCGGCTATCAATTCGACGTGCAGATCGTGACCGCCCCAGTGACCGATGGCTCGCTTTCTTCCTGCCCGCCGGCCGAGGCCGTCACCTGGGGCAAGGTCGATAAGGATACCTACTTGCAGACTACCGAGAGCATGCAGGCGGATTACTCCACGGTGATGCCATTTCTGGTCAAGGCGTTGCTCGATAACCGTGCCCGCTACCGTCAAATGGTGGAACGGGAGGGCGAAGCCGCGGTTTTCGCGCGGGAACCCAAGGCCCGCGGCTACTTGCGCCCCGCCGGCGGATATCGCCTTTTCGAGCAGCGGGAGAAACACTGCGCCAGTCTCGCCGCGGACGTGAAAGCCAACCGCGAATGGCTCTTAGAGAGCATCACTTATCCGTTAGCCGGATAGTAAATACGGCCCATGGTCCGCTGACCAACGACAGCCCTGCTGGCCGGGGGGCAATGTGCTACACCAGGAATAGCCTCTATGGTCTCTGCCAGCGATCCTTATCGGGGACTGAGGGAACTGCCGCCGTTTCCCGCCATCGCAACCAAGCTGTTGCGCGTGCTCTCCCACGAAGACGCCGATCTGCGTGATATTCAGAATTTGATCCGCACCGATGCCGCTCTGAGCAGCGAGCTGCTGCGCATCGTCAATTCGGCGGCTTTCGGCACTTCCATGCCGATCAGCAGCATTCAGTCGGCGGTCGTGCGCCTCGGCTTCGAACGCGTGAGACAGTTCGCCATGGCGGTGTCGCTCAAGGGGTTCCTGCACACCATCCGCATCGACCTGTTGCGGCGCCTGTGGCGGCACAGCCTGGCGTGCGGCCTCGTCGCCAACGACCTGTCGAACGCCTGCTCTTCCTCGATGGGCCACGACGACCGCGCCTATACCACCGCGCTGTTGCACGATATCGGCCGCCTGGGGCTGTTCGCCGCGCACCCGATCGAATACGCCGCCCTGCTTGAGGAAGCCACCGGGGCGGACCTGCGCGACCGCGAGCGGCACGCTTTTGGCATGGACCATTGCCAGGCCGGCGTTTGGCTCGCCAACCGATGGCAGCTCGGCGAGGAGATCTGCCATGTCATTGCCACTCACCACGATCCCCTCTCGACCGGCGATTTTCAACTCGCCGACGGGGTGCGTGTCGCAATTCTGCTGGCCGACAGCCTGGGATTCGATGTGATCGCGCCGGCCCGCACTTTTACCCTGGCCGAAATCCGCGCCCTGCTCCCCCGGCCCGCGCAGTTCCGCTTCGATCCCGAACCGGAGATCTTCAAGACCCGCATCACCGAGCAATTGGACGCGTTCGATTAGCGGAGGCCAAAGGCCTACTCCACCAGTCAGAACGTCACCCCCACCAGCACTTCCGCCTGGTTCTGATTGCTGTTCACCACGTTGGCAATGTTGAAGTGCCCGGACGTCCAGCGCGTGAAACGGATCTCCGGCGCAATGTGCAAAACCAGCACGTGGATATCGATTCCCGCGCCCATCACGAACCCCATGGTGACCGAGTTCTGCTCCGGCGGAGGCGGCGCCACTACGTGTTCAACGCTCGACTTCAGCCCGCTCAGCGCATCCCAGGCGACGCCGGCTTCCACGTACGGGCGGGCCAGCTTGCCGTGGAATCTGTATTTCGCCAGCAGCGGAAATTCCCAGTCGCCGCTCGATGTGACCGTCGACAGCGCCGAGCCCACCGAACTCGCCGGCGTCGTGTAGTTGAAGTGCCGGTAGAGCGCGTCGAATTCCACGCCCAGGCTGAACGGCAGACGCAACTCCACCATGGGGCCGATTACGTAATCGCTGCTGGTGGTCGCCGCGCCGCTCTCCACCGTATTCACGAAATCCGTCAAGGGAAGCCCGCCCTTAATCCCCGCCGAGAAAGGCTGCGCCATACACACGACCGCGCCCCATGAGCCCACCGTCAACAACCGTAAGAAAACGCTCATGTTAAACATTACGAAGAAGTTCCCCATTTGGTTTCGATTGGACCCCCATACTTACGCTAGCAGAGGCGGGAGCGCGCGTATCGGTAGTTGCATGTAACTACAAAAAGAGTTACATTTGGGGTTGAAGAACGAATGGGATGAGTCGAAGAATCGGAAGAACTTCGCAAAGCACGGGTTGAGATTCGAGGATGCCGAAGAGGTGTTTCGAGGGCCCTGCGTCACGTTCGAAGACGACCGGTTCGACTATGGCGAAGAACGGCTCATTACCCTGGGCCTGCTGGCCGGGCGGGTGGTATTGGTCGCTCATTCGCCGCGCGATGAAGGCACGCGCATCATTTCGATGAGGAAGGGGAATCGCCGTGAGCAAAAAATCTATCAAGAGCGACTTGGAGCGGATTGATCGAATGCAGGACGCCGATATCGACTACTCGGATATCCCGCCGCTCGACAAGTCGTTTCTCAAGAAAGCGACGGTCGCATGGCCACCGGCCAAAAAACAATTGACGATCCGGATCGACGCCGACGTGGTGGAATGGCTCAAGAGCCACGGCAGGGGCTATCAGACCCGTATCAATCGTATCCTCCGGGTGGTGATGGAAAGCCAACCGCCGAGCCCGCCCCAGCGTTAAACCACTTCCAGCTTCCTTGCTTCCGCTGCGCGGCTTCTTATAGCGAGAACGAGTCTCCCAGGTAAATCCGCTTCACGTCCGGATCGCGGCCCAGCGCCTGCGGGCTGCCGGCGCGAAAAATGCGGCCGTTATTGATGATGTAGGCGCGGTCGGTCACCATCAGCGTCTCCCGCACGTTGTGGTCGGTGATCAGGATGCCGATGCCGGAGCGCTTGAGCTCGAAAATAATGCGCTGCAGTTCCAGCACCTGGATCGGATCGATGCCGGAAAACGGCTCGTCGAGCAGCAGAAAGGCCGGGCTGATGACCAGCGAGCGGGCGATTTCGACGCGCCGCCGTTCGCCTCCCGACAGCATGTAGCCGTGGCTGCGCCGCACCTTTTCGAGGCCGAGTTGGTCGATCAACTGTTCCAACCGCTCGCGCCGCTCGCGCGAGCTCAGCGACAGCGTCTCCAGGATCGCCATCAGGTTCTCTTCCACGGTCAGCTTGCGGAAGATCGAGGCCTCCTGCGGCAGGTAGCTGATGCCGCGGCGCGCGCGCTGATACATGGGCAGGCCGGTAATATCCTGCTCGTCCACCAGAATGCGTCCCGAGTCGGGGCTGATCAGGCCCACGATCATATAAAACGATGTTGTCTTGCCGGCGCCATTGGGCCCCAGCAGGCCTACCACCTCGCCCTGTTCCACGTGCACGGTGACATCGTCCACCACACGGCGGCCGCGATATGCCTTGGATATCTCCCTGGTTTCGAGTTTGCTCATGCGGGCTTATTTGCGACTGCGATTGAGGCGGCTTTCCACCGGCTGGCCCGGCGCCCCTTCCCCCAGCAAGCGGTCGTCGTTGGCGTAGTAGGTCAATTGTTGCGGCGCCTGGATCATGCTGCCCTTCAGGCTATCGACCAGTTTAGGCGAGCCTCCCCGCAAGATCACTTTTTGATCGGCGGTGTAGTATTCGCTATGGTCGGCCGTGCCGGTGCGGACCCGCCCCGGCGCGGTCTGGCGAATCTCCACCGCGCCATCCGCGAACGCCTTTTCGAGACGCGAATCCGCGCCCTGCTCGGCCAGGTAAGCGCGCAACTGGCTGCACTTTACTTCCATGCCGCTACGCTTCAGATCCACGCCGCCCGAATACACCGCCAGGCGATTATCGTCGGTATAGGCCATGCGCGGCGCGCGCACCACCGTGAGCACGGGAGGGGCGGCCTTTTTCTGGCCGGCGCTGTTGTTCGGGTCCTCTTTGTGCTCCTCCCACAAATCGCTCACCACGTTGCCATTGGCCACCAACTGGCGCTTTTCGCGGTTCAGGTCCACGGTATCCGCCTGAATCCGGCTGGCGCCTTGCCACATGACGACGTTGCCCTCGTAATGAATCACCTTGTTGTGATCGGTGGAAACCATGCGCCGCGCCTGCGCCTGCAGCGGTTCGTCGCTCGAGAGCATCTGGGAGTTCTTCTTGGGGTCCTTCTCCGGCATGCGGCTGGAGTTCACGTTTCCTTCGGCCGAGTAGTCGCCGGTGCGCTGGTCCATGCGAATCAGATCGGCGCTGGTGGACCCGGTGGAATCCCACATGCGCGCGGCGACTACTCGGCCGAAGGAAACGTGAACTCCAGCCGCATGCCGGAGAAGGACCCCAAGAAGAACTCC
>JBKQVG010000362.1:0-31905 GCA_052325345.1 Bryobacteraceae bacterium | reverse complement strand
CGCCCCCCGCACAGATCCGTACGAGCGCTACTCACGCATACGGCTCCTACCTTGGATGGGTGGCGCCGAAGCGGACTTCCGGGTAGGGATGCAGCAGCCGGGGGCGTGGGAGCCAACGGTCGAAGAGCCGAGTCAGCCGGTCCGCCTTCAGCCGGCCCCGTTGGCTGCGCCGTTTTAGCGTGTGCCCCCAGTACCGCCCGATGCGTTCCCGGAATCGGTTCAGGCTCGCCCAGTTTCCCGGTATCGCGTGATATTGGTAGAACCCGTTCAGCACCCGCCCGAGCCACTCTCCCACCTTCGGCACCGGCTCGTGCATTCGCTGTCGCAGCGTCTGCTTGACCTGCTGCAGTTTCGCCTCCAGCCGTTTGCGCACCGTCCGCCGCCAGATGACAAAGTTCCCGCGACTGTTGTTCCCGCACTCGTGCGTGAACCCCAGAAACGTGAAGCTGTCCGGTTCTCCTTCTCCCCGCGCCTTCCGGTTTACCCGCGCGAACCTCCCGAACTCGATCAGCCGCGTCTTGTCTGGATGCAGCTCCAACCCGAACTTCGCCAGCCGCTCCTGAAACTCCTTCAGAAATCGTTCGGCTTCCGCCCGGTGCTGAAACCCCACCACCAGATCGTCGGCGTAGCGCACGGCCATGACTGCGCCGCGGGCTACCTTCTTCCGCCATGCTTCCAGCCAGACGTCGAAAACGTAGTGCAGGTACACGTTCGCCAGCAGCGGCGATCTCCGCTGCTCACTGCGCAATACGTGGCGTTGCCGTACATCCCTGAGCGGCCGCCATTTTGTCAGCGCTGCCGACAGAGTGGCGCCGCGCTGGCTCCCTTGGATGTGCCCCGACAGACCTCGAACCGTGAAGGTCAGATGGCAAACTCGGCATGGAACGTGGTGCCATGGTCAGCGGCGGAGTCGAACCAGGCCCGCCCGCATAGGTAGCTCTCAGTCAGGAGTTTGATGCTGTAGGTGCCCAGTCCGCGGCCGGACCCTTTTGTGGTAAACGAGCGTTGGAAGACATGGGCGCGTACGTCATCCGGCATGACCGTCTCGTTGTGGACGGAGAACCGGATCCGATCCGGAGCCGGCATGATGCAGGTGGCGGTCACCGTCATGCCTGTGCCGGAGGCTTCTAGTGCGTTCTTGAGCAGATTGATGAGGATGCGGCCGAGCAGTGCGTCGTCGGTCTTGAAAAGAATCGACTGCGCTCCAGGCAGGATGATCACTTGTTTGTCTTCCGCAAAGCCGAATGCATGGCAGGCGGCGGTGGCGTCCTGGAGCACCTCCAATGAGTCGCAATCGGTGTTTTTTACGGCGAGTTCACCTTTTTCGGCGGCTAGCAGGGTGCGCTGGCTGCAGATCTCTTCCACGAGGGCGTGAGCGGAAACGGAGAGCATCCTGATGAAATCGGCGCGGTCTTCGGGCGACATGTCCTCATCGGCTAGGGCGCCGGAGACGCCCTCCACTGCGCTGGCACGGTTCATGATGTCATGGAAAAACGTGCGTTCCAGCGCTCCGCGCCTCTTCTCGTCACTGATGTCGCTGAGTGAATAACACTGCCAGCCAGTGCCAAGCTGCGGCAGCGGCCTGACCTCCACCGCGTACTCAGCCGAAATGGACTGGTCATGTCCGTGGCATTGCAGCAGGCACTGGCCTGAGTTGGCGCGACCTTGCTGGCCGATCACCAGCGCCTGCACGAGACCGCAGTAGCGGCACGAATCGCTAGTGCCGCAGCCGCCCGGCATATCCGTGGCGTGGACGCAGCGCAAGAGTTCTCCGGGGCGCATCCCCAGGGCGTCATCTTTGCGGGCGAGCCCTCCTGCCTTGGCGCAGGCATCGTTGCAGAAGACAATCTGTCGCTCCGGATTCAGCAGCGCGACCATGCCAGGGGCAGTGTCTAGCATCGCGATCAGCACGGGGCACTCGCCTACTTGTCTGGCTTGGGCGAGTACCTGCGGACGTGGCAAGCGCTCGGCTGGAAGAAAGTCAGTGTGTATAGGCATAAGGTCTCCCACTTGTCATATCGGTCAAGTCGTCCCAATTGTCCAGGGAAGTTTTCGCAACAGTGCGCGCCGGCAGGCTATCGTGGTAGCGCCGTAAAGTCTTGAGCGTCGCAGACTTGTGCTCGGACATAAGTTCGAGGGTCAGCATTAGAGGGCTCTTAGTTAAGTGAAAGGGTGGGAATGGGGCCGACAGCGCCGGGCCGCATCTGATCGAGTGCATCCAGCAGGTCCTTTCTGCGGATCGGTTTGGCGATGTAGCCATCCATGCCGGCCGCAAGGCATCGCTCCCGGTCGCCCGCCATGGCGTGCGCGGTCATGGCAAAGATGGTGATGTGTCCCCCAGTGCCGCGTTCCAGCTCGCGAATCGCCGCGGTCGCCTCGAACCCATCCATGTCCGGCATCTGAACGTCCATCAGGACCAGGTCGAAAGGCCCCCGCCCGAATGCCGCCAGGGCCGCCCGGCCGTCTCCCGCCAGCACCACGCTATGGCCCTGCTTTTCCAGCATGCGTAGCGCAACCTTCTGGTTGACCGGGTTGTCTTCCGCCAGCAGAATGCGCAGCGGGACGGCCCGTTTCGGGCTCTCGGGGGCAGGCTCGGCTGGCGGCTCCGGTTTGGCGTGCGGCACACGCGCAAGTACTTGCAAGATCGCTTCCTGCAATTCAGCCTGGGTGACCGGCTTGGTGAGGTATACCTCGATTCCCAACTCCCGGCAGTGCGTCACATCGTCGGCATGAGCGTCCGAGGTCAGCATGAGAATCAACGCCTCGGCATTCCGCCGCTTTATCTGCTCGGCCAGTTGGAAGCCGTCCATCTCCGGCATGTGAACGTCGGTCAGCACCAGCGGGAACGAAGCCGCCTTAGAATCCAGCAGACCAATGGCGGCTGCGCCGCTTTCCGCCTCTACCGGCCGCATCCCCCATCGGGACAGATTTTCGAACAGGATGCGCCGGTTGGTTTGGTTGTCGTCTACGATCAGCACTGGAACGCCTTGCAACAATTTGCGACCCGGTGAGCCGGCAGTTAGCCTGTTCCCTCCGCGGCCGGCCTGAACCGTGAAATAGAAGGTGCTGCCCCGTCCCGGCTGGCTCTCCACCCAGATGATCCCGCCCATCATCTGCACCAGGTGTCGCGAAATCGCCAGACCCAGGCCCGTTCCACCGTAACGGCGGGTAGTGGAGCAATCCGCCTGGATGAAAGCCTCGAAGATGGCCTGCTGCTTCTCCGGCGCGATGCCGATCCCGGTATCGCGTACCGAAAAGCGAAGCTCGATGCCAGAGCGGTCTGGGACGGGAGCGGCATCCACCCTCACTACAATCTCGCCGCTCTCGGTAAACTTCACCGCGTTGCCAACCAGGTTGATGAGGATCTGGCGGATCCGCCCGGCATCGCCCACCACCGATTCGGGCAGGGAAGGACCCACTTCGCACACCAACTCCAAACCCTTTTGATGGGCGCGCAGCGCCGCCATTTTGACTGTCTGCTCCACCAACTCGCGGGGCTGGAATTCGGCTGGAGCGAGCTCGAATTTGCCGGCCTCAATTTTGGAAAAGTCGAGGATATCGTTGATCACCGAAAGCAGCGAATCCGCAGAGAACTTGACGGCGCCCAGGTAATCCTGCTGTTCGCGGGTCAGCTCGGTGTCGAAGACCAGTTCGGTCATTCCCAGGATGCCATTCAGGGGTGTGCGGATTTCGTGGCTCATGTTCGCCAGGAACTGGCTCTTGGCCTTGCTGGCGGCTTCCGCGTTGCGGTGAGAAACCGCCAAACGACCGGCCAGGACGAACGTAACGAGGAGCATGATCGCGGACACACCCAGCGCTCCCAGAAGCACTGTCTCGTAGAGCCGCGCCTTGCGAGAGGCGAAGATCGCGCCGATCTCGGTGCTCATATCGGTGTTCCAGCGAAAGTCGATGCTGTTGGCGGTGCCGTCCGCGGCCATTCGGCCGATTTCCCGGCACAGCGTCTCGGCGGCCGCGTGCGCCGCGGAATTGGATTTGGGTGCTCCCAATCCCATCCAGTACGTGGCGCCCTCAATGGGGCTCAATAGCAGATCCTTTCTGTTGCAACCGGGTTGCTCCGGACCGCGTAGCGGGCTGATCGCCACCAGGCCGGTAGCCGCGGCTCCGCTGCAGACGGCCGAAATCACGCCCGCCGAGTCGAACTGGGGAACGACGGAGACATGGCGCCAATAGCGGTGGACCATACGTGCGTCGGCGGGGATCCAGACGGTTGCGGCCAGCGTTCTTCCCTCCACGTCCTGCGGCCCATGGATAGGCAAAGACGGCAACGAAACGATGGCATAGGTCGTCCTGGCCCACGGCGCACTGATGTAAAAGAAGCGCCGCCGCTCCGGCAGATCCACCAGCAAGGGCCATAGGTCGAGCGTATTGGTGGAGAGTGCTCGCTCAAAGCCCTCCGGCGTATAGACCCACTCGAGGCGAATCCCGCTCCGGCGCGCCGCGATGTCGATCAGATCCAAGACTGGGCCGGTTGGCCGGCCCTGCGCATCCACGTACTGTAAGGGCGGATTGTTCTGGAAGCCGATCTTGAAGGTTCGCTTGGGCAGTGTCCGCGCAGTTCGCCAGTAGGCCCCGGTCCCAGCCAGTGCGGCTGCCAGGAGCCCCACCAGCAACATCAGGCGGCCACGCCAGGGTCGCGCCGTCCCACCCGCCTTGGAAGAGATCACTCTCATAGCGGGTAACCCGGCGCGAGTGTCCGTGCGCGCTCGATGGCATCCAGCAGGTCGTGCTTGCGCAGGGGCTTACCGCACGTCGAGCACCGCTCCGGGTCGCCGCTCATGGCGTGCGCCGTCATCGCCACGATAGGCATGTGGAATCTAGTCGAGAGCTTGCCCAGACGCCCAAGCTCAATCGCCTCCGCCCATCCCGCCAGTATTAACACCGCCGACGGGCTGTTTCGCGCGAACTTCGGAGCGGCGATCACCAGACACCTCATTTGATATATCGGCTCCGAATCCGTCATTTTCGAGTACATCCTGCCCCTAAGGCGAAGCCGCACCACGCCGCCGGCGTCCAGGCATACAGTGAGCCTTCCAGCGAAGTACGAGGAACGCCTGACTTGCGGATCATTAACGTCCCACTGTATCCGAGCCTCCATGTCCTCCGTGGGATGAGGTCAATCCCCGGGGAGCTTCCTGGGCCGCGCCGCCCGGCGTGACTGTGGAGCCGCCTTTTGCCTTGCTCCCTTCAGCCCACGGTTTCGGCGAGGCCGCCACCAGAACCACCAACGGCTCCGCTACCCCGCGCGGACTCGACGAAAAACTGCGAAGACGGGCAATCACCGATGGAGTAATCTGCTGTCCGCGGGCAACCAGCAATAGACCGTCCCGGGTGCGGCTGTCGGCTTGGAGCACCATTCCGGGATGCAACTCCGCTACGCGGGCCGAGCGAACTTCCATTTCCTCGTTTTCCTTGGCGTCATCCGCCAGCGCGTCCACCAACTTCGGATCGTACCGGCCAGAAGCGCGCACCGTCTCGATCGCCACGGGATGGCTGGCGCCGCTCATCAAGGCAGCATCAAAGTGAGCTGCCAGGCGCAACATCTGGCCGCCCAGCGCCGCTTCTTCCGCGGATTCGCTCGGCGGGGACGTCTTCGGCGCGGCCTCCTGCGCCTGGATCATGCGCGCGATCAGTTCCAGACGCGGGATCTTCGCGAGCAGCTCGTAACCCACCTGGTAGCGCGTGGCATAGAGCCTGCGTTCCGCATCGCTGAGCGGTTCGCCGTCGCGCACTTTGTCCAGGAGCTCTCCGGGAAGCGCTACACAGCCGATCGGCGACAACATTGCGGCGATCTCGTACTGCCAGCCGTTGGCCAGCGTCAACTTTCGGGCGATCTGGCGGACATGGTTCCGGATGCGGTGTCCGCGCCCAAATGCCTCTGGGTTGACCAGGCTCAGAATGTCGCTCAAGACTTCGATCGAGCCGTGCAAGGTTTGTTCCAGAAGCTGCCGTTCGGCGTGCACTAGGCGATATTGCTCCAACCCCGATTCGAGCGCTTTGGCAAGAACATCGGACGGGCACGGCTTGAGCAGCAGCCGGAAGACGTTGCCTTCGTTTACCGCCTGCGCGGCGGCGGACAGGTCCGCTTCGCCGGTTAGCATCATCCGCACGCAGTCCGGCGCGATCTCTTTCGCCTTATTCAAGAATTGCACCCCGGTCATGCCGGGCATGCGATGATCAGAAACCACCACTTCAAACGGTCCACGCTCCCGCATGGCCTCCAGACCCGCTTCGGGTCCTAGCGCGGTTACCAGGTCGAAACGACGCAGTTGGCGCTGGAAGCCTTGGAGGATATGCGGTTCGTCATCGACGCACAGGATCTTACCGGCCATCGTCGACGCGCACCTCCAATTGGCGGCTCAATTCGCGCCAGCGCTCGGCCTGCGGCCCGGCCCAAGTGCCAGGATCAGCCCATTCCGGAGCCGGCGACGGCTGGCCGCCGTTTTCCAACGAAAACGCATTGGCGATATACACACAATCCGAAACCGTGACGGCGCCAGTGGAGCAATCGCGGAGATGTGGTGCTCTGCAACGCCCTGGGCCACAGAGTCGGCCAACCCCCATAGGCGCAGCAAATACATGCCCACGTCCGCATGAGTGACGCCAAAGGTCGCCAGTTCGGTATCGAGCGGGTCGGACCTCTGTTCGACTGCGCGCGCCAAGCAGGCATCGTAGTCCTCGGCACAATTGTCGGCGAGAATCAGCTTGCCGATATCGTGCAGCATGCCGGCCAAAAAGCATTCATCCACAGACGTCCGCGGCAGGCGTTCTCTCGCAGCGATGGCTTTCGCCAGTGCGGCCACACGCAGGCTGTGCTTCTGCAATGCATCGATGGAAAGGTGCCGCATGCCGACGTTCCCGAAACGCGAGAATATCGATACGGAAAGCAGCAGCGCTTGAATGTTCTCGATCCCCAGGTACGAGCAGGCCTCCTGCGTGTTCACCACCGGATGGCGCGGCGCGAACAACGGCGAGTTAACGATCTGCAGCAGTTTGGTCGTAATCGCCATATCCTTTGAGACGATGCCGCTGAGACGATGCAGGGATACATCCGGATCGCGTGTTGCCTCCACAAATTCCAGGTATACCGAGGGGACGCTGGGCAGCGATTCGGTCTGCAGAATGACTTTCTGCAGCGTAGGGTTGGCGGCGATATTCCGAGAAAACAGGGCGATTTCGAGAGCCGCCTGCAGTTCCTTGGGATTACAGGGTTTCTTGAGAACGCGGTGGGCCGAGGTCGCCGCCAGCAGCAGGTCGGAATCGCGCATGCCGGAGAGGATCACGCGTACCGTTTGCGGATAGTCCCGGGCCACACGGGCCAGGAGGTCGCCGCCGCGAAGGTTGGGCATCTGCACGTCGGTGACAATGGCGTCGAAAGAGTCCGACGCCAGCATGCGAAGCGCCTCCGCCGATCCTCCCGCGAAACTGAGCCGCCACTGGCGCCGAAGCGGGTGCAGCAGACGGCGCAAACCGTCCAATACGTTGGGCTCGTCGTCGACGAACAGAATCCGGGGTTCTGACGATTTCACCGGTGACATGCGAATGGCTCCGCCTCCTCTTCGGTTGTTCCGGCTTCGTGGGCTGGGCCGTTGGCGCTTCGGTCGATCGGAAGCTTCACGATGAAGGTCGTGCCGACTCCCTTGGATGTCTCGAATCGAATGGTGCCGCCGTGCTTCTGGGTGACAATGACATAGGCAATGGCCAACCCCTGGCCGGTTCCGCGTCCGACTTCTTTGGTGGTGAAGAACGGATCGAATATCCGGGACTGAATCTCGGGTGGAATTCCCATGCCCGTGTCCTTCACCCGCACCTCCACAAATCCGTCGTCCAGCGCGGATTCCAATACAATCTTGCCCCGCATTCCCGGGGTTTCCCGCGTGGCGTCTTCAATGGCATCGGCGGCGTTGACGATCAGATTCAGGAAGACCTGGCTCACCTCGCTTGCCATGCAGTTCACCGGGGGAAGGGTGGGATCCAGTCTGGTCTCGAGATCCGCCACGTACTTCCACTTATTCTTCGCCAGCAGCGCGGTAGTCTCGAGCAAATGGTTCAGATCGGTCGGACTGGAGGCTGCGGTGTCGGGGTGGGCGTACTCCTTCATCGCTCTGACGATGGCCGCAACCCGGCTGACGCCATCGAAGGCAGCTTCGAGCGCAGCCGGAGTCTCCTGGAGCAGGTAGTCGATATCCACCTGCTCGCCGATCCGGCGCGACTCTTCCGCCAATTGCTCGATCGGCGAGCCTTGTTGGACGGCCTCGACGAGGCGCCGGTAGGATGCCAGCAACCGCCCAGTGCCTTCGCAGGACTCCTGGATGAAACGCAGATTATCGCCGACGTACTGAATCGGACTGTTGATCTCGTGAGCCACGCCGGCGGCGAGCTGCCCGATCGACTCCAGCTTTTGCGCTTGCGCCCGCTGGCTTTCCTGAAGCCGCCGCTCGGTAACGTCACGGATGACCGCTGTCAGCATGCGGTTCTGGCTGCCGCTTCGCGACTCCGCAAAGGACCCTTCCAGGATCAGCGGAGTCCCGCTGCGGTGCTTGCCCGCCAATTCCAAAGCGTGCCAAGTGCGTAGCTGGTCGGCTGCAGCGAACCCGGAAGTTCCAGCATACAGGCGGCATTCGAATTCGGGAGCCAGGTCGTCGAATTTCATCCCGGCGAGTTCGCCTGGCGCATAGCCGAATATGGCTGGTGCCGCTCGATTGGCAAAGCGTACCGTACCTTCGCCTTCGATCGTGAGGATCCCGTCCGATGCGGTCTCCGCAATCAAACGGTGCCTCTCTTCCGATTCGAGAACCCGGCAGCCAGCTCGCAGCCTTAGGCTTAACTCCCGCAAATTCAGTGGTTTTGCCAGGTAGTCGTCGGCCCCGGCTTCCAGCCCGGCAAGCACATCGCCGGACGCGGTCTTGCCCGTCAGAAGAATGATGTAAACGTAATGGGGCAAATTCGCGGCACGGATCTGGCGGCAGGTTTGCGCCCCGTCGGTTCCGGGCATCACCCAGTCCAGGATGGCCAGCCGTGGCCCATCCGCGGCGGTCAACGCCTCCAGAGCCTGCTGCCCGTCGCTAACCACCACCGGCTCGTGTCCCCAACCGCGAAGAGCTTTCTGAACGAGGAGCCGGAATACCGCATCGTCGTCGGCCGCCAGAACCTTCATACGCGCCTACACTTCACTCCGCCCCAACGGCGGGTCCGGCGAAATAACGCGCCATGGCATAGGAAACCTCGTGAAACGCCGTTTGCAGGCAACTCACCTGATCGAGGACGTCCACCGTGACGGTTTCGCCCGTCGACAACTCGAGTTTCTGTGCGATCTGGGCCAGACCCCCGGCGCCGATCTGCGAAGCCTCACCCTTGATGGAGTGCGCCTCTGCCCGCAGCCCTTCCATTTCTGCCAGGCGCAGCGCCGAACGCAGGCGTGCCAATCGCTTCACCATATCTTCCCGAAAAGTGTGTACGAGCTCCTCCAGGAATCCGGCATCAGTGCCCACCAGAGCCTCCAGCGTAGTGGGCGGATACCATTCGGCAGCCGGTTCGGCGTGGAAAGCAAAATTCATTTCGCGAGATTGCAAGGGCGTGATCATCATACCCTCACTGTCCGACCCGGCAGGCCACAAAGGTTGCCGACTGCTCCCAACAGGGTTATTGGTGCGATGGGCTTTTCCAGCGCGGCGGTAGCTCCCAAGATGGTGGCGGCGTGCAGCATAGCGCCGTGCAGGTAGCCAGAAATCACCAAGATTGGGAGATCGGACTCCCGATCGCGCAGTTTCTGCAGCATCTCGAATCCATCCGGCTCGGGCATTGCCAGGTCGAGCACGAGCAGATCGGGCGCCTGTTTGTCGATCATCTTCAGGGCTACGGCTCCGGAACCGGTAACATTAACGCGGTATCCGCTGATCTGCAGGACGTGTTGCAGAAAGTGAAGAACGTGCGGGTCGTCGTCCACTACCAAGATGCTCGGGATTCGCCTATTCATACCAGAAGAATCCTATCAGGGCTTCAGGATAGATCGTTTTCAGAATTTAGTAAATAGATTTTAGAGGTATTATTCCGATATTATTTGCGGGTATTCCTACGCGCAATAGGGCCCTACCAGAGGGTAGGAGAGCGATTTGAATTAACTAAGGTAATTGGGCTCTTATATTCCAGGGTTATTTCACCACCCGCAGGATGAGGCGTCGACTTGGCGAATCGGCATTTATTCTGGCCGTTACTTGTACCCGATGACGATTGTGTGGCTGCCGCTGGTCCTCTTTCTTGCCGATTAGCGCCCCTTTTTTCGGATAGAAGGAAAGCCGATTTCCGCCGATGAGTATTGTCGAGGACCGATGCGTCGTCGCCTGCTCAGCCTACTCATACTGTCTCCACCGCCGCGACCCAAGACAGGGCCAGCCCGGATGGCGCTCTCTCGATCGCGATAGGCTCAGACTGGCAGGGCTGAAACTCGCGGACGCGCCGGCCGGCAGGCCGCTGGCGCTGAGGGCCACGCTCCCGGAGAAGCCGCCAATGGAGGACACAATAACAGTATATGTGCCGCTACCGGGCGGGGAGACGGCCTGCGCGCCCACGATTCCGATCGTGAGGGCAGGATTCGGCGTGGCGGTCGGATACACCGTGGCGTAGCGGTTGACGCCGCCGCCCAGGCCCCTTACTGTGAAGCACGCGTTGCTGGCGTATTGAGGACGGGCACCGTAAAAATTGGTCCCAGGACGAAGAACGTCGAGCCGGTACCGGCTATGGCGCCCGGGAAGGTCGTCACCTCAATGCTATTCCAACCGTCGCAGGCCGACAGAAAGGAAAGAATCGTCGAGTTGAAGCCGTTGAGGCCGGTCGCGGTTATTGTGTATGTGCCTGTGGAGCCCGAGGTTACGGATTGGGATGTTGGCGAAACGGTCCAGGTGAAATCCTGGACGGAGAGAAGCGCGGTTGCGGTACGGGTCAGGGAGCCGCTGGTCGCCGTCACCGTGAAGGAGTAGTTCCCTGGAGTTCCGGTGGCAGCGCCGATGCTCAAGGTTGTCGACCCTGAGCCGTAGAGGCTCGTTTCAATTGCCATTCCACGGCTTGTCGCGGTGGTGCGATAGCCACCTTCAATTTCTGCGCGGCGCGATGATCAACCTTTGGGTGCTCGGGCGCAAGCGGATTTAGCGGCTGCAACAGACGCCCAAGATGGCTGTGTGCTCGCGAGCCGGGCAGCTTTACGGGACTTCGTCTTACGATGTGGAACACGCGGACGTAACCGCCAAGCTATGGCGCGGAAGGCGAAGCCTCGGCGGGCAGGGTCACGCCCAGTTCTTCGAGCAGGCGGCGTGCGCCGTAGAGCCTGGCGAGGGCCTCCGCGATGCCCCGTGTAGCCACGTGGACGGCGCGCGCCTGATCGTCCGAGTACAGAAAACTATTGCCGGTGCTTTCGAGGTTGCCATCGAAGGTGACGCCCACCAGTTCGCCCTTGGCATTCACTACCGGGCCGCCGTTGGGGCCGGCGGCGATATCGCAGGTGGTGGCGAAATCGAGCGGGATCGTCTGGTCGATGGAGGGTTTACCGTTGGACCAGCGCTCCGGCAAGACGTGCGGCGGGAGCTTGGAGGCCAGGTAGTAAAGGCCGCCATAAGTGGTCGCGAAAGGCACCGGCGCCTGGGTGCGGTCGAGGTAGCCCTTCACGCTGCCGAATGCGAGGCGGGGCGTGCCGGTAGCGTCCGGATAGTCGGCCGCGCCGAAAATGGCGTAGCGGTACTGGGCGATGCGCTCGGAGGAGGAAGTTTCGAGCGCGCCGATGGTTTCGTCGTGTTTCTTGGCGATCTTGCGGGCGGGGGAATCGAGTTCACGCGCGAGCCGGAGCAGGGGATCGTCGGAGCGCTCGAGCAGGCTCGGATCGGCGGTCAGGCGGCGCTCGGCGGCGTCGCCCAGGCGGGTATTCTTGACCAATTCCTGCGCCGCCTGCTGCGGGGTCATATGACCCAGGATGGCCCTGAGCGGCGCGTCCTTTTCTCCCAGCGAGCGAAGTTCCTCGAGGTAGCGGGTGAGCAGCACGGTTTCGACGGCGGGATCCAGCGCGCCCGCCTGGGTCGCGCCGGGGGTGTGCCGCACCAACTCGCGAGCGGCGCGGAACAGTTGCGAACCCTGTGCGGCGGGCGCTTCGAGAACCTGGTAGGCGCGCTCATTTGGCGCCCAGGTCTTGAAGGCCGCGGCCACTTCGTCCCAGACCTTGGCCGCATCGGCCCCCAGCTTGGGGTCGTGGGTTACGGCGGCACGCAGCTTTCTTTCGAAATTCAGCTTGCGCGCCAGCAGGAGATCGTCCTCAAGGCCGATCATTTTGCCGGCGGTAAGTTTATAGGCGGTGGAAAGATCGGCCAGCGCGATCAGGGCCAGGCGCGCATTAGCGGAGCTTTTGTAGGCAAAGGCGCGAAGATCCTCGATACGCTGCTGGAGACGTGTCAGGCTGGCCGGAATGGCCGTGTCGCGCAGGAAGGTGAGCTGGGCCACCGTGTTGGCCCGGGCCGTTCCCACGGGGTTGCCCACCGCGAACACCAGCTCGTTTTCGCGTATCGAGTTCTGGCTCCACTTGAGGAAGTGAGGCGTATCGGCAGGCCGGTTGCCGGCATACGCGCGCAGGAAGGCGACGTCCAGGTCGTAGCGCGGATAGGTGAGGCTTTCGGGGTTGCCGCCAAAAAAAGCAATGGCCTGCTCCGGCGCGAAGACCAGGCGCAGGTCGGGGTAGACCTTGTATTGATAAAGGTCGTAGCGCGCGCCGGAATACAGCTCGACGACCTGGCACAAGTGGCCGGACCTGGCGGCGCAATCTTGCTCGATCTGAGCGATCCGGCCATTGCGTTTTTCGAGCGCCGCGGCGGCGGTCTTGCTGTCCTTGGCAGGCTCCTTGGCGCCGGTTTCTTTCACCTGGCTGGTGACCTCCTCGATGCTTACCAGCTCGCGCGCTTCGAAGTCCGGACACTTACGTTCCGCGGCCAGATCGGCGGCATAGTAGCCATTCTGGAGCAGGCCGAGCCTGGCCAGGCAGCCGGCCACCACGTGGTGATTCGTGACCAGGAGGCCGTGGGCGGAGACAAACGCGCCGGATGCGGAACCGGGACCGACGCTCAGCGAGGCCAGCCGCAGATTGTCCACGAACCCGCCCGGCAAGTCGATGGAATAGGCTTCCTTGACCTTATCCTTGGGGAAGAGGTTGAACAGCCACATCCCTTCGTCCGACGCCGCCGGCAAAGCGAGCGCGGCCGCCAACGCCAGAATTCGCAGGTTCATGGTGTCTCCGCAACCCAGTGTACGGAATTTCGCCGCCGGATTGCCACATTCCGCCACGCGGCGCTAGCTCAGCCGCCGTTCGAGTTCCGCCTGTTCGATGCCGTCGATTTCGATGAGTTTGGTGCGGGCGGTTTCGCCGCGCACGATGCGCACCGCCGCGCGCGGCACGCCGGCCAGTTCGGCCAGCAGGCGAATGCACTCCTGGTTGGCTTTGCCCTCCACCGGCGGGGCGGCCAGGCGGATCTTCCAGGCATCGCCCATGCGCCCGGCGGTTTCCGAACGCCTGGCGCGCGGCTGCACCTTCACCGTGATGCGCGCCATTCGATCCTGGCTCTCAAGTTGGCCACGCCGGCGGCCACGCGCGTATCCACCACGTCGAAGGCAATGGCATCGTCCACCCAATCGTGGCTCGATCCGTCTTCGCTCTGGGTAGCCACAGTGAGGGTGTAGGGCTGCGGCGTCAGCCAGCACTCCACGTGAAAATCAACTTCCAACTTGTCTCCCGGCCCGAAATTGCCCAACGGAATCCGCTCGATGCGCGTGTTGGTGCCGTACACGTCCATGCCGATGCGCGTGCGCACCAGGATTCCCACCATCGGGTCCTCCACCGGACGGTGAAACCGCGCCCGCACCCGCACGATTATCGGCTCGCCGCTGGCGACCGAGGCGACTTCGGCGCCGGCGGCGTTCAAGATCGCGACGCTGAGGATTTCGCTGGCGCCGTCTCCGTGGCGGAAACTGCCGCCGCGCTGGCGCTTCTCCCTTTCGGGCGCTTGTTTTTCGAGCACCACGCCGATGTAGCGATTGATCACGTCGCGCGGCGTCCCTTCAGCCGCGATCCGGCCCCCCAGCAGCAAAATGGCGCGGTCGGAAAGCTGCTTCACCAGGCCCAGGTCGTGCGACACGAACAATACCGTCACTTTGCGCTCGCGCAGTTCTTCGAATTTGCGCACGCAGCGGTTGGCGAAAACCGCGTCGCCCACCGCCAGGGCTTCATCCACGATCAGAATCTCCGGGTCCACATGGATGGCCGTGGAAAAGGCCAGGCGCACGTACATGCCGCTGGAATATTCCTTCACCGGGCGCTCGATGAATTCCCCGATTTCGGCGAATTCTTCGATCGACGGCATCGCCTTTTCGATCCGGGCGCGGCTCAGGCCCATGATCTCGCCGTTCAGGTACACGTTTTCGCGGCCGGTAAACTCGGGGTTGAAGCCCGCGCCCAATTCCAGCAGTGCCGCCACGCGCCCGCGCGTCACCACCCGCCCCGAAGTGGGTTGCAGGATCCCGCTCACGATTTGCAGCAGCGTGCTCTTGCCGCAGCCGTTGGGACCAACCAGCCCCAGCGTTTCACCCTTTTCGAGCGAGAAGCTGATGTCGCGCAGCGCCCAGAAATCGGTGTGCAGGGCGCCCGAGCCCGGAACCATCTCGCGCAACCGGTCCGCCGGACGGCGATAGAGACGATACAGCTTGGATACTTTCTGGACCAGGACCAAATTCGATTCTAGTCGGTTTGAGGGGCGGACGCGGGCAGTTGAGCAGCCATGGACGGCACGGCTAACTCTCGGCGGCTTTGCCGCGACGGCTCCTGGGCGCGAGAATTCGGTTGACGCTGTCGACCGAAAACGCCTGGGGGCGGCGTCGTCGCTCGCGTTGCCATGGTCGAGATCGTTCGCTTCGTTCCGGCGAGCGGCGAGGATGGCGGATTCGGCACGCGCGACCCGAATTCGATTCCGCCGAACGAGGGCGAGGCACTCGATGGGGAACATTTCCATGCAGTCGGCCGGCTGGTAAAGCCTGATGAGATCGGCCTTGATCCGGTAGATCGTCGTCGGTTTCCGAATGCACGATAGCGGGCGAGCGGGGAAAAGGGCGGGCGCCGGTGGGGCGAACGGTCTGTAACTGATTAGAATGTAACAAGTAAGAAATATTTTTAAGTTTGGTGACCGGTTGTGGGCACGGCGCACGGCGGCGCCCTGGAGAAGGTCGTCGACGCTTCGTTTTGTGCATTTTTGTGCACGATGCACAGGGATTCCGGCGACAGGATGACCGACGCCGCGGTTCCAGTTCCGGACAGCTAAGTCCTGAAACAGGCCACTTTCAGCTTGCGCGAGCCGTAGATTCAACGGCTTAGGCTTGGCCTGGCGATTGCACTACCGGTCCATACATGCGCGCCATCTGGCAAGATCTCCGATTCGGCCTGCGGATATGGCATCACAGTCCGGGCTTCGCCGTAGCGGCGGTGCTGACGCTGGCCGCGGGTATCGCGATGAACGCGACCGTCTTTAGCTGGATCGATTCCGTGCTTCTGCACCCTCTGCCTGGAGTGGGAGATGCGCGGAACCTGGCGCTCCTCGAGACGGTGAGCTCCGGCGGAGAGCATCTGGTCAATACTTCCTTTATCGACTGCCGCGACTACGAGCGGGACCTGCGGCTGGTCTCAGCCCTGGCCTTCGGCCGCTTCACGCCGCTGAGCGTAGGGGCGGAGGGCAAGACCGGGCGCGCCTGGGCCGAGTTGGTGTCGGCGAATTACTTCGATGTGCTCGAGGTGAGGCCTGTGCTTGGGCGCGGGTTCCGCGCCGAGGAGGCGCAACGGCCGGGGTCGGAGCCGGTCGCGGTGATCAGTTATAAGATGTGGCGGGACCGGTTCTCCGGCGATCCCAAAGTATTAGGAGAAGTCATCCGGCTCAACCGCCGCGACCTGACGATTATCGGGGTGGCGCCGGCGGGGTTTCACGGCAGCATGGTGGGCGTGGTCTACGACGTCTGGATTCCGATCACGATGGCCGGCGCGATGGGAACCGGCAGCGGGACCTTGAACGATCGCGGCACGCGCGACATCACGTCGACGTTCGTGCGCTTGAAACGGGGGGTGGGTCTGAAGCAGGGGCGCGACGAGGTGGCGGCGTTGGCGCGGCGGCTGGCGGCGGCGCATCCCGATACCAACCGCGGCATCGAGGCGACCCTGGTGCCGGTGTGGGCCGGGCACCTGGGCGCGCAGGGCCTCCTCCTAAAGCCGCTCGCGATTCTGATGGCGATGGCCGTTCTGCTGCTGCTGATGGCATGCGCCAACGTAGCCAACCTGTTCCTTGCGAGGGCGGTTTCGCGCCGGAAGGAATTCGCTCTGCGGCTGGCCCTGGGTGCGGGGCGCAGCCGCCTGGCGGGGCAGTTGTTTACCGAGACCCTATTGATTGCCTGCGCGGGCGGCGCGGCCGGGTTGGTGCTGATGGCATGGATGGGACCGGTTCTGCAGTATTTGTTTCCACCGATGGATATCCCAATCGATTTGGGCGGTGGGCTGAACCTTGCCACGGCCGGTTTCACGCTGCTGATCGTGGCGGCGGCCATGCTGCTGAGCGGCACGGCTCCGGCGCTGTTTTCGGTTCAAGCGGACGTGAACAGCGCTCTGAAAGAAGGCGGGCGGGGAGGAAGCTCCGATGGCGGTTCTCATGGTTGGCGGCGATTGCTGGCCACCATCCAGGTGGCCCTCGCCATGGTGGCGCTGACCGGGGCGGGCCTTTTTTCGCGGAGTTTCCGGGGCATTATGGGCATCCAGCCGGGCTTCGACATGGATCGTGTCTCGGTATCGCAATTCTACCTGTCGAGCGCGGGCTACTCGGCCGTGGAGCAGCACCAGTTCTGCCGGGAACTGCGCCGGAGGATGGAAGCGCAGCCCGGAATGCTGGGCGTGACGTACTCGGATGTGGTGCCGCTTGGCTCGCCGGCAGGGTCGTCGCCGTGGCATCGACTGGCGATTGACGGATACGTACCGGGGTGGGACGAACAAGTGATTGTGCACCGTGCCACGGTGCCGCCGGGCTACTTCGAGTTCATGAAGATCCGCCTGTCGGCGGGCCGCGACTTCAGCGAAGACGACAGCAAGGACAAGCCAATGGCGATGATCGTGAACCAGGCGTTTGCGGCGCGCTATTTCCGCGGCCGGTCTGTGGTGGGCCGGAAAGTCATGGTGGAAGGAACTCCTGCTACCGTGGTCGGGCTGGCGCAGGACAGCAAGTACGACACTTTGGCCGAGGGGCCCACGCCATACTTCTACGTGCCGTTCCAGCAATGTTTCGCGCCGGGGCTGAATTTCGCCGTGTTCGTTCGCGCGGCGGGCGATCCGCTGCGGTTCACGCCGCTGCTCCGCCGAGAGGCCCTGGCGCTCAACCAGGATGCCGTGTTCCATACGCGCCTGCTGGCCGACGCGGCCACGGCATCGCTCTATCCCCAGAGGGTGGCGGCGAACCTGCTGGCGGTGGTGGGAGGCGCGTGCCTGCTGCTGGCGGCGATCGGCTTGTACAGCGTAATGAGTTACACCGTGAGCCAGCGCACGCGGGAGTTAGGCATACGGGTCGCGCTGGGAGCGCGGCCGGCCAACATACGTTGGATAGTTCTGCGAGAGGGCCTGCTTTTGACGCTTCCCGGCCTGGCGGCGGGGTTTGGCGCGGCGGTGCTGGCCGCCCGCCTGGTGAGCGGCATGCTGGTGACGGTGGGCGCGGTCGACCCGGCTGCTTTCGGCGCAGCGGCATTGTTTGTGGCCGGGGTTGCGCTCGCCGCCAGCTACCTGCCGGCAAGCCGGGCTACCAGGGTAGACCCGATGCAGGTGCTCAACCGGGAGTAGGCGGGCAGTCCGCCGGCCCCATGCCGCCCGCCTTTTCCCGCCATCGGGAGTGGTACAAGCGGAACCGGGAACGCCGGTCCGACAGCCGGCGCCGCCGGCCAAAGGCTCGCGCCACGAAGATTCGTTACGGCAATTCCGCGCGATGGGCGATACTGTTTATGATTCGGCATGTTGGAGAACATCGCGTGAAGAAAGCTCTGATTACGGGGATCACCGGCCAGGACGGCTCGTTTCTGACCGAGCTGCTGCTGGAAAAGGGATACCAGGTACACGGCATCGTGCGCCGCGCCTCGACGTTCAATACGGACCGCATCCAGCACATCTACCGCGATCCGCACGATCCGGAAACCCGCCTGTTTCTGCACTACGGCGATGTGACCGACGCCTCGGGACTGCGCCACGTGCTGGAAAAGGTACAGCCGGACGAAATCTACAACCTGGCCGCGCAGTCGCACGTGCGGGTGAGTTTCGACCAGTCCGAATACACCGCGGACGTGGTGGCGACGGGCGCGCTGCGTATGCTGGAGGCTTTGCGGCATCACGTCCAGGAGTCGGGGCGGCCGGTGCGTTACTACCAGGCAGGATCGTCGGAGATGTTTGGGGCGGCGGCGGCGCCGCAGAGTGAAGCCACCGCGTTTTATCCGCGCAGCCCCTACGCAGTGGCCAAGGTGGCGGCCCACTGGTACGGCGTCAACTACCGCGAAGCCTATGGGTTGTTCGTCTCGAACGGCATTCTGTTCAACCACGAGTCGGAGCGGCGCGGGGAAACCTTCGTGACGCGCAAGATTACCCGCGCGCTGGGGCGGATCAAGCTGGGATTGATCGACAAGGTGTATTTGGGAAACCTGGAATCCCGGCGGGATTGGGGATACGCCGGCGATTATGTGGAAGCCATGTGGCTGATGCTGCAGCAGGAGGCGCCCGACGATTTCGTGGTGGCGACGGGCGAAGCGCACAGCGTCAAGGAATTTCTCGAGTTGGCGGCGGAATCGGCCGGTGTCGACTGGAAGAAGTGCGTGGGCATCGATCCACGCTATTTCCGGCCGACCGAGGTGGACAGCTTGTGCGGAGACTCATCCAAAGCGCGAGTTAAGCTTGGCTGGAAGCCCAGGGTGGGCTTTCCGGAGTTGGTGCGCAAGATGGTGGATCACGACCTGGAAATGGCGCGCCGGGAACGGACCTTGCTGGCCGCCGGCCATGCGGTGCACATATAGAGCTTTCAGCGATCAGCGATCAGCAATCAGCGGCCGGCTGCCTTGGTTTGGCTGACCGATGATTGCTGAATGCTGACAGCTTAGACCTATGGACCAGACAAGCAAGATCTTCGTGGCGGGTCATCGCGGGTTGGTGGGTTCGGCCATCCACCGGCGCCTCGAGGCCGGCGGATTTACCAACTTGCTGCTACGGAGCCGTGCAGAAGTGGACCTGTCGGATGCCCGCGCGGTGGATGCCTTTTTCGGCGCCGAAAAGCCAGCGTATGTTTTTCTGGCGGCGGCCAAAGTGGGCGGCATTCTCGCCAATTCCAGCCGTCCGGTGGATTTCCTGCGCGATAACCTGCTGATTGAGACCTCGGTCCTCGAGGCCGCCTGGCGCCATGGGGTGAAGAAAGTGCTTTGCCTGGGCTCGTCCTGCATCTATCCCAAATTCGCCCCGCAACCGATCCGGGAAGACAGCCTCTTAACCGGGCCGTTGGAGCTCACCAACGAGTGGTACGCCATCGCCAAAATCGCCGGCATCAAGCTGGCGCAGGCCTATCACCGGCAGTATGGCATGCAGGCGATTTCGCTGATGCCCACCAATCTGTACGGCCCGGGCGATAATTTCGACCTGGAAACTTCGCACGTGTTACCAGCGCTGCTGCGAAAATTCCACGAAGCGGTGGAGAGTGGGGCGCCGGAGGTGACGTTGTGGGGCAGCGGATCGCCGCGGCGGGAATTTCTGCACGTGGACGACCTTGCCGATGCGAGCGTGTTTCTGATGGAGCGCTACGCGAGCCCGGAGATCGTCAACGTGGGCGTGGGCGAAGACCTGACGATTCTGGAGTTGGCCGAACTGATCGGAGAGATCACCGGCTTCCGGGGCAAGTTGCGCTTCGACAGCTCCAAGCCGGACGGAACACCGCGCAAATTGTTGGATGTTTCCAAGCTGACGGCCCTGGGCTGGAAGGCGCGCATCCCCCTGCGCGAAGGCATCCGGCAGACCTACGAGTGGTACAAGCGGAGCCGAGGGGCGGCTTGAGGGGAAGAACAGCCGAGATGTCTCTCGGCTCCGCAGGCCTTGACAGCCTGCGCCAGGAGCGGGTTGCTTAGTCTTCCCGCAAGGTGCGGGCGGGGTCGACGTGGACGGCGCGAGTGGCTGGGCTCCAGCACGTCAGCAGGGCGACCAACGACATCAGCAGAATGGCTGCAGCGTAAGTGACGGGATCGTGCGGGTTGACGCCGCAGAGAACGGCGGAGAGGAGCCGGCCGGCCGCGAGCGCGGCCAGCGCGCCCAATGAAACACCGATGGCGCATAGCACCAGGGCAAGAGTGCGTGCGCCACGGTGACCAGCTACCAGGCCTGTTTGGCGCGGAAATTAAACGGATCGGCGCCGGCTTCGAGCAGGCCGGTGGGATAGAGGCGGATCATCACCGGGGCGGCGCCGCTGGCGTAGCGCGTGCGCATTTCGACGACATGCTTGCGGGCTTTCAGCTCGGCCACCACGTCATCCGCCGTGCGTTCGTCGAGCAGCAGCTTGCCGGGGTCCATGGCGTGGTTATCGAAGCTCGATACCAGGTGCTCGCTCTGAAAGCGCGGCGCCTCCACGGCATCCTCCGGATTCATGCCGAATTGGATCACGTTCAGGAACGCCTGCAACAGCGCCTGGTCCTGGTTGTCGCCGCCGGGGGTGGAAAATGCCAGAATGTTGCGGTCGGGGCCGATGGCCAGGGTCGGGCTGAGGGTCACGCGCGGCCGCTTGCCGGGGGCGAGTTCGTTGGGATGGCCCGGCACCAGCAGGAAGCTCTGCGCCCGCTGGGTGAGCGCGATGCCGGTGTCGCCGGCCAGAAAAGTGGGCATCCAGGCACCCGACGGGGTGATCGAAATGGCCACGCCTTCCTGGTCGATGGCGTCCACGCAGGTGGTGTCCTTGGCCAGCAGGGCGTCCGGGATTTTGTACCGGGTGATGGCGGAAAGCGACGGATGCTTGGGCGGATTGGGCTCGACGTCGCCGGGGCGGAATTCGAGCGAAGCGTCGTGCCCGATCAGCTTGGCACGCTCGGCGCCATATTCCTTGCTCAGCAGGCGCGCGGCGGGAATCTTGTTGAAACGGGGATCGCCGTAGTAAGTGTCGCGGTCGGCATAGGCCAGCTTGAGCGCTTCCACCAAGGTGTGGAGGTACTCGGCGGAATTCAGCTTCATGCTCGCCATGTCGAAATTGTCCAGAATGTTCAACGCCTCGATCATGGACGGGCCCTGGCTCCAGAAACCCGGCTTGTAGACGGTATAGCCGTGGTAGGTGGTGGAAACAGCTTCTTCCGGTTCCACATGGAACGCCGCCATGTCTTCGTAGCGCAACAGGCCGCCGTTCTTTTCGGAGAACGCGCCAATGCGGCGGGCGATGTCGCCGCGGTAAAAATAGTCGCGCACGGCGTCGAGAGCCTTATCGCGGCTGGCTCCCCCCTCGATCGCTTTCTTTTCCACCTCCGCCATGGAGCGCAGCGTGCGCGCCAGTTCCGGCTGGTGGAAGATATCGCCCAGCCGCGGGATCTGGCCACCGGGCAGAAACGTCCTGGCGGAAGCCGGCCACTCCTTCAGGAAGCGCACGCTGTTGCGAATGGAAAAGACGCGAAACTCATCGATGGGGAAGCCATCGGCCAGTTCAATGGCCGGTTCCACGGTTTCGGAGAAGGACTTGGTTCCGAAATCCCGCAGCGTGACCAGGGCCGCATCCACCATGCCGGGCACCAGCGCGGCCAGAGGTCCGGCCACCGGGACCCAGTCTTTGAGACCGTGCGGGCCGGGCGGATCGATGATCTCGTCGGCGCCCAACTCGTGCTTGCGGTAGAAATCCGCGGTTCCCAATTTGGGCATGGTGCCCACGCCGGCGATGGCGTACACTTTGCCGGCCTTGGTGCGCACCAGAATGGGCGCCTCGCCACCCCAGCCGATGTGCGAGAACTCGGTTGTAGCCGAGGCGAACAAAGTGGCGATGCCGGCGTCCACCGCGTTGCCGCCGGCCACGAACATGCGCATTCCGGCCTCGGTGGCATACTCGGTGCCTCCCGCGACCGCGCCCCGCGTACCCCGCGAAGGAAGCTGCACCGGTCGCGCCGAGCGGGTCTTCGATTGCGGCCATGCGGGCGCCAGGATGAGAGCCGCGGCCAGAGCCATTCGGAGAGAAATCATGATGGCTCTATTGTAGGACAAGGTTAGGACAAGCTCGGCTTCCGCCCGTCAAAGGGGTGCTTGACCGTTTTGGGGAGAATGGGATCGACAACCGCTCCCTGGCGGTCGCGCTCTGTAACTACATGCAAACACGTGGCGCCTGTAACGAAGCCGCGACCGCTAGGGAGCGGTTGTAGGGTCGAGTACGAGGGAATTCCCAAAACGGTTAAGCACCCCGCCGTCGAAGCCTGAGGCTTCTACTGCTTGGTATAGGTGTAGACCTCTTTGCCGCCGGCGGGGTTGAGATACTCCAGTTGCACACTCAGGGTTTTGCCGTCTTCCGAGAGGGTCATCCGCTTTCTGATGACATACGCGCCGTCCCGCTTGGTTTCCATCATCAGCAGGGCCGGACCGTTGTACCAGAACGTGACCATGGCATTCTGGCCCTGGTCCTTCACCTTGCACTGATTGCCGTCGATATTGCAGTGAAATACCGATTTATAGTCTTTTCCATTGGCATCGGTCACGGCATCGGTCATCTGGATGGTGTCCTCGGTCTGCTGAATCGCGAGCGACTGGGACTTTACTTTGCCAGCGGGACTGTGGGATAGATCGAGGTTCCAGGTGCCGCTCAGGTCCGGCCAACCTTGGGCGGCAGCCACGCCGCAAAAAACCGCTATCCACAGATATAAGCGCGGCGCAAGCATTATCACTCACTCCTCCTCGTCACTGTGTACAAGATATCACTGAAGGGAGGCCAGGGCAATCCTGTTCCAACAGTATCGTGGGCTCGGGTGCAGGCTTGCTATCCTAAGCCCTGGTGCGGGATACGACGGACAACGGGGATGCGGTGGCGAGCGAGGCGGGGGAGCCCGCCGCGGTTCCGTTCGACCAGGACGAAGACAAGGTCCTGCTGATTCTGACGCTGGTCATCGGTGCGGTGGTAGGCTTGGTGGTGGTGGCGTTTATGTTCGTCACCGAGAACCTGGGCCGGCGCCTCTACCCGGCTGGCGGCGCGGCTTGGCGCAGGCTGGCGATGCCCGTGTTCGGGGCGCTGGTGAGCGGCTATTTTCTGGCGCGCTATTTTCCCAACGCGCGCGGCAGCGGCATTCCGCAAGCCAAGACGGCCCTGTTCCTGCGCGATGGCTACATCCGTTTCCGCACGGTGGTCGGCAAGTTCACGATGTGCTCGATCACCCTGGCCAGCGGCATCGCGCTGGGGCGCGAAGGCCCTTCGGTGCAGTTCAGCGCCGGTATCGCCTCGGTGCTGGGACGCAGGTTGGGGCTGTCGTCCAAGAGCGTGCGCGCGCTGGTGCCGATCGGGGCGGCGGCGGCGTTGGCGGCGGCCTTCAATACGCCGATCGCCGCGGTGCTCTTCACCCTGGAAGAAGTGATGGGGGACATGCACGCGCCGGTGCTGGGGTCGATCGTGCTCAGTTCGGCGACCTCGTGGATGGTGCTGCACCTGCTGTTGGGCGACGAGCCGCTGTTCCACGTGCCGCCCTACCAGCTCGTACACCCCATCGAGTTTGTTATTTACGCTTTCCTGGGACTGGCCGGCGGCCTGGTTTCGGTGGCTTTCGTACGTCTTCTGCTGTGGCAGCGCAAGTATTTTCTGAGAATGCCCAAAGCCACGCTGCCGTTCCAGCCGCTGGTGGGCGGTTTGGCGGTGGGCGCGATGGGCTGGTTCGTGCCGCAGGTGCTCGGCGTGGGCTACGACTTCGTGGGCGAGGCGTTGAACGGGCGCATGCTGATCGGCATCATGGCCCTGCTGGTGGCTCTCAAGCTGATCGCTTGCGCCACCTGTTACGCATCCGGCAACGCGGGCGGCATTTTCGGCCCCAGCCTGTTTATCGGCGCCATGCTGGGTGGCGCGGTGGGCGGGGTGGCGCACCATATTCTGCCCGATTACACCGCCAGCGTGGGCGCGTATGCGCTGGTGGGAATGGGGGCGGCGTTTGCCGGTATCATTCTCGTGCCGCTGACGTCGGTGATCATGATTTTCGAGATCACCCGCGATTACACCATCATCGTGCCGCTTATGATCGCCAACCTGGTGAGCTATTTCATCAGCAGCCGGCTGCAGGAGGAATCGATTTACGAGGCGCTGCTCCATCAGGACGGCATTCGCCTGCCGGGCGGGGCGCGCGCGCGGGAAGCCTTGATGACCGTGTCCAACGCTTTTCGGCCCGAGCAGCAGGCCCTCAACGCTTCCGAGCCGATTGCCCGCGCCGCCGCCGAAGTGGATCGCGACCGCGGCGCTTGGCCGGTGGTGAATGAAGCCGGCCTTTGCGGCACGGTGACGGTTGCGCAACTGGACGAGGCGATCGGGGCGGGGAAGGGCGGGCGGCCGCTGGCGGAGCTGGTTCCCGATCCCGGTCCGGCCGAAGAGTTGGCCGAAGAAAAGTTTCCGCACGTCCACTCGGACCAGCCGCTGGAGATCGCTTTGCGGCGCCTGGCGCAGAGCGGTCTGCCGGTGTTGCCGGTGGTGAGCCGCACCAATATCCGCGAGTTGAAGGGCACGGTATCGCTGCGCGACGTGATGGGGGCTTACGCGTTGGGCCGGCCAGCGCCGCTCCCTTCGCCCACGGCCCGGCGCACCCGCCACCGCGCTTTTGTGGGCGCGATGGTGGTGCTGGGGGCGCTGGTATTATTGGCCGGCTGGCTGCAATTCGTATTTCGCGCCGACCGGGCGGCCCGCGGGGCAGGCTACGCCACCCAGGGGAACCGGCTAATGGCGGCCGGGCGCTACGACGAAGCCGCCGACCAATTTCGCAAAGCGGTGTCGCTTACCCATTCAGCCGACGACCGGCTGGCGCTGGGAACGGCGCTGCTCGATGCCGGCCATGCGGAAGAAGCCGCGATTTACCTGGATGCCGCGCTGGCGGCCAATCCGCGCAGCGGTCCGGCCAACCTGGCCATGGCACAGTTGGCGGTGCGGCAGGGGCGGATCGACGACGCCATAACCCACTATCAGCACGCCATCTACGGCGCCTGGCCGGCTGGCCGGTCGGGCGGGCCGTGGCAGTCCCGCATGGAACTGGTGAGTACGCTTCTCGGCGCCGGCCGGAAGGAAGAGGCGCGGGCGGAATTGCTTTCCGCCCTTTCGGCGGCCGGGACCGACACCGGGCGCAAGCGGCAGACCGCCCGTTTGCTGGTGGATAACGGATTCGCCGGCGACGCGGTCGCGGCGTTTCGCGAGTTGCGGGAACACGACCCGCGCAATGTCGCGATTGCCGAGGGACTGGCCGATGCCGAATTCGGAGCTGGCAACTATACGGCCGCGCGTGACGCATATCGGGCCAGCCTGGCGCTTGCGCCCGACGACGCCGGGGCGCGCAAGCGCCTGGCGGAGTGCCAGCAGATTCTGGCGTTCGACCCGACTCTGCCACACCTGGCCGCGGTGGCCCGCTACACCCGCGGACGCCAATTGCTGGCCGCCATCCTGGACGAGCTTCACCAGTGCGGCGGCGGCACCGTGGATACCGAGGCGGTGCGCGAACGGCTCGCCCGTCAACGGCCTGCCTCCTACGCCGACGCGGCGGAAGCGAACCTGGCCGACGCCGAACAGCTTTGGCAAAGCCGCACGCCGGCCTGCGCAGCCGCCGCCGAAGACGATCCGGTGGGCCTGGTCATGAAGAAGCTGGCGCGGCGGTAGGGGGACGCTGGAGTGCATTTTTGCGCCACATGGCTTGCCCCGTCCGCGGTTTCCCGCGGCTACGGAGAAATCCCTGAAGGCATTCCTGTCGTGGCATGGAGTTGCGTCCCGCAAGACGCACAATCCGGTCGAATCGGGAGAAGCGTGCTGCCAGATCGATCGAAGCCTGGAACCGTTGCTTCGCCAGGCGCGGCGTAGATTCCGACCGTCGTGCCTCCAACGCTCGTAGAATCAACGACCCCACATCCGAAGGGTGGAACTTCGGTTTAGCGGTGCAGATGACAACCATGACCGGTACTCAGTTTCCGACAGGATATAGCGGCGGCACGGCGGTGCCCACGGGGAGTGCTTTGTGTTCAACAAGAAAATGGCTGTGACTCGCGTTCGCCGGGCCGTCAGCCTCTGATTCGCCGCGTTGCTTCTTGGCCGGAAAAATCACGCGGTTCGGGGTGTCCGCTTCGGCCCCAGTTCCAGGAAACACGCGGGATGTCCCCAGGTTTCCCCAACCAATTACCTCGATCCCGGCAAGCGGGACATCGTCTCTCTACGCAGGGAAGGCGCGGTGCTGCGCACCCGGGCCGACGCGACGCAGCTCAGGATCTGGGTGCACAGTGGCGCGCACAGTCAGAAAGATCTTCCCCTTGAGCTTGGTCCCGCCACGGCCATCGCCTATATACTGTTGACCCCCGGCGCCGATCGCGATCTCTCTGACTTCGCACACTTCCTCGACTGGCCGCCCTACTGGTATGGAGACCCGGCGTATGTAAACCAGCGGTTGGAGCAGCCTTCAGCTCAGCTCGAACCGGGCCCTAAGGGACTCGGCTTGCCTGGCGGCCGCAAGCATGTTCTGGGATCGTCCTAAATGTCTTGAACAAGTGCTCAATGGCCCGGACGACAGCGCTCGGCGGCGTGCCGGGGAGCTGCTAAGGGAGGCGGAATAGACCTTTTGGGACTATTGAGGAACAACCCCTCTGCCTTATTTCCAAAACCCTGGACCGATTATATTTCTGAGATGCTCGAGATCTACACGAAAGACATGCGCCCAGAGGTTCGCAAGGCCGCCTGCGCATCCTTACGGAGCTTTGCGCCTCAGCAAGCGGCGAAACATTGCAGGTGACCTCGCTCGCGAGGGGGAAATGGAGGAGAAATGGCC
The DNA here is from genome assembly GCA_052325345.1 of Bryobacteraceae bacterium. Lineage (GTDB taxonomy): Bacteria > Acidobacteriota > Terriglobia > Bryobacterales > Bryobacteraceae > JBEKYD01. Next base: position 4,833 of record JBKQVG010000362.1, on the reverse strand, counting down.
GCAGCCAAAGGCCACGGGCTATCTCCACGTTCGCGGGGAAGCATCGTGCGTCGAGCGAGACAAGCGCCGGGAAGAGTCCCGGCGTGGCAGACTGAGAGTTCGCTCCACGGAAAAAATCGCCGTGGCAGCCGGAGAATTTGACACAGGGTAATACAAGACCGTCGCGGCGCGCGAACAACAAGTGGGCGGCAGGCGGAATCCGCCAGGGCAAATGTGGGAACTCCGGTCACAGTTTGCCACCAGGTAGCGCAGGTTTTAGTTTTCCCAAAAACACCCCCACCCTCTCCACCGCCTCCCGTTGTATTTCCGAATCGTCTCCGAAACCTCGCAGCCACACCAGGTCCGGCTCCTTGCGGAACCAGGTGATCTGGCGCTTGGCGTACTGGCGCGTGTTGCGTTGCGCGTAGAACAGGGCTTCCCGCCGGTTCAACTCGCCCCGCAGCAACTGCAGCGCCTGTCTGTAGCCGTGCGACTCGAATGGCTTGGCCGTCGGCGGAAATCCCCGCTCGAGAATGCTTTGTACTTCCTCCGGCAGGCCGCCGGCGAACATCCGCTCCGTGCGTGCGTCCAGACGGCGATAGAGCGCTTCCCGGTCCGGCAACAGGCCCAGCTTCAAAACGCGATAACCCGTCAGCCCGTCGCGCCCCTGGCGAAAAAGCTGGCTGGCGGGGCGGCGTGCCAGCAGCGATACCTCCAGCGCGCGGGTCACTTTGGGAACGTCGTGAGGGTGAATGCGGCCGGCGGTTTCCGCGTCCAGGCGCGTCAGCAGGCGGTGCAAGCTGCCGGCGCGACGCGCTTCCCGCGCCGCCAGCCGAAGGCGCAACCCCGGGTTGCGCTCCGGTCCCCGGAACAGCCCGTCCAGCAGCGCCCGCAGGTAGAAGCCGGTGCCTCCGGCGACGATCGCCAGGCGCCCGCGCTCCCCAATCCCGTCCAGCGTCCGCCGCGCCATGCGCGCGTATTCGCCGGCGGTGAAAAGCTGGTCGGGATCCACCACGTCGATAAGATGATGGGGCACGCCGCGGCGCTCCGCCACGGCAAGCTTCGCCGTGCCGATATCGAAATGCCGGAACACCTGCAGGGAATCGCAATTGACGACCTCGCCCGCGAACACCTCCGCCAGGACGAGCGCCAGTTCGCTTTTTCCCGATCCGGTCGGCCCGGCCAATGCAACCAGCGGACGCTCGATTGCGTCGCCCTTAAGAGGGGATGCCGTCTCGTACAGTTCGCCGCGTTGCGCGTTCGGAGGGCTCGTCACTGCCCGCGGAACCCCGTTATACAATAAGAGAGTGCTCGACCCCCAGGGGTCCGCACTCGGTCGAAAGAAGGTACAGGTTTCATGATTCGGTCAGCCCAAGCGCTAATCGCGATTTCTTTGCTGGCTTCGGCCGGCATGGCGCAGACTCCTTCCGATGCCGGCGATAACCGCGCCGGCGCCTACTACAACTTTGCCATGGCGCGGCTGTATGCGCAGTTGGCTGGCGCCGAAGGCAGCCGCGAAGATGTCAACAAGGCCATCCAATACTACCAGCAGGCGCTGAAACTCGATCCTTCCTCCAGCTTGATCTTCGAAGAGCTGGCCAACCTTTACATCGAAACTAACCGCCTGGCCGACGCCGAAGCGCAAGCCCAGGACATGCTCAAGCAGGACCCCGATAACCTGGGCGCGCACCGCATGCTCGGCCGGGTCTACACCAAGATCGCTGGCGCGCAGCAGGGCCGCGTGGACGAAAGCTACCTGCGCAAAGCCGTCGAGCAATATCAGTGGATCACCCAGAAAGCCCCCAAGGACTCCGAAAGCTGGGTCATGCTGGGCAAGCTCCAGAGTTTTTCCAACAATCCCGCCGAGGCCGAAAAAGCCTTCAACGCGGCCATCGCCGCCAATCCCGACGACGAAGAAGCCCTGGCCGCGCTGGGCAACCTCTACGCCGAGATGGGCGACAACAACAAGGCGATCGAGAAGCTCAAGCTGCTGGTGGATAAGAACCCCAACGAACGTACCCTGGCGCTTCTGGCGCAGCAGTATGAGCAGATGGAAGACTTCAAGGACGCCGCCGACGCTCTGAAGAAGGCGGTTGCGCTGGCTCCCGACGACGATCGCCTGCAGGGCGAGCTCGCCGAGGTCCTTTCCCAGGCCGGCCAGTACGATGAGGCGCTGGGCATTTACAAGCAGTTGGCCGGCCAGGATTCCCGCGATTGGCACTACCCCTTCGGCATGGCGCGGATCTATATGCAGCAGCGCGATTACGTCCAGGCGGCCGCCGCCCTGGCCAAAGCCAAGGGCCTCGATCCGGCCGATCTCACCATCCGCGGCGCCGAAGTGGAGCTGCTGGCGGCCCAGCATAAGACCGACGAAGAAATCGCGGCTTTGAAGCAGATCCTTTCCGATACCGAACGCCGCAGCTACAGAACCCAGGACATCCAGAGCCGCGTCAACTTCCTGGACCAACTGGCGCGGGCGTATCGGGAAGCCGAACAATACTCTCAGGCCGTCGATACCTTGCAGCAGATTTCCATCCTCGATCCCAACCTGGCGCCCAAAGTGAGCGCCGAGATCGTCGAGACCTGGCGCACTTTCGCCAAAGATCTCAACAATGCTATGAAAGAGGCCGACTCGGCCTTGAAAAAATTCCCCAAAGATCCCGTTGTGATCGAAGCCCACGCCAACATCCTGGCCGACTCCGGAAAAATCGATCAGGCCGCCGCCGAATTGCGCACCCTGCTCGGGACCGGTCCGCGTGCCTTCTCGATCCAGATGGCTCTGGCGGAGATGTACGAACGCGGCAAGCGCTGGGAAGACATGGCTAAAACCCTCGATGCGGCCGACAAAGCTCTCGATGCCGACAAGCTCTCCACCAAGGAGGACCGCGCCACGGTGGACTTTATGCGCGGCGCCAGGCTGGAGCGCATGAAGAAGTACGATGCTTCGGAGGCCGAATTCCGCAAGTCCATCGAACTGTTTCCCAAAAACGCCGGCGCGCTGAACTATCTCGGTTACATGCTGGCGGACCGTAACGAGCGGTTGGACGAAGCTTACAGCCTGGTGAAGAAGGCGCTCGATCTCGATCCGGACAACGGCGCTTATCTGGATAGCCTGGCCTGGGTTTATTACCGCCAGGGCAAACTGGCCGAGGCCGAAGATCTGCTTAAGCGAGCCCTCAGCCACATGAAAGATGCCACCGTGCACGACCATTTGGGGGATGTTTATAGCAAGCTTGGCAAGACCAGGGAGGCCATTGCGCAGTGGCAGGCTTCCCTGCGGGAATTCCAGCGCGGTTTCCAAGTGGATAACGATCCGGAAGAGGTGTCCAAGGTCAACAAGAAGCTCGACGAGGCTCAGGCTCGCTTGGCCAAGGAGGTCCGCAAGCAGTAACACAGGTTGGTCTGTTTAACGTTATAAATTTATCTAAAGAACCTATTTTCATAGGCTTAGGTTGTTTTTGCGCGCTGGCGGTCCTATCGTTTTCGGCGTCGCTGTGGGATACTCATGGTTAGAAGTGGTTTCTAACCCAAGATGTCTCAGTTGGATGACGCCGTAATTAGATACAACAAACTGCTGGAAAGTGGCCCCTACCGCAATTTGGCCTGGGTAGACACCCTGCACCGGCAAATGGAACAGGCCGGCCTAACCGTCGGCGGCAGGCTCATCTGCCCCTTTCTTCGCCCCAATTTCCTTTCCCGCCGCCAGTATGAATCGCTGGTAAAGACCGGCGAAGCCCTCATCGGCGCCATCGACCGCATGGAGCAGATCGTGCTCGCCAACCCGGTCCTGCTGGCCCGCCTGGAATTGCTGCCGGCCGAAAAGATGCTGGCATCCATCGATCCCGGTTATCAGGCTTTGGAAGTGGCGGCCCGCCTCGATACCCACCTGGTCAATGGGCACCTGCATTTCGTCCAGTACAACGCCGACGCTCCCACCGGCGCCGGCTATGCCGATGCCTTGGCCGATCTGTTCTACGACGCTCCTCCCCTGAAAGAGTTTCGCAAGCGGTACACCATGGGGAAGGTGGGCGGCCGCAAACACCTGCTCTCCGCTCTGTTGAAAGCCTACAAGCTGTTCGGCGGCAAGAAGCGTCCCAACATCGCGATTGTCGAGTTTCGTTCCGCCTACGCCTCCGGCCGCAGCGAGTACGAGCTCTTCCGCGACGGCTTCCGCGAGGAAGGCTACGCGGTCGAAATCGTCTCCCCCGAGCAGCTCGAATATCGCAATCGCGTGCTCCGCAAGGGCAACTTTGAAATCGACCTGGTCTACCGTCGCCTGGGCGTGCAGGAGTTCCTGATCCGCTTCGATCTCAGCCATCCCCTGGTGCAGGCGTACCGCGATCGAAGCGTGTGCGTGGTGAACAGCTTTCGCTCAGAGCTGGCCCATAAGAAAGCCATGTTCGGCCTGCTCACCGACGAAACTCTCACCGCCCGTTTCCCGGCTGCCGAACGCAAGGCCATTCGGCAGCATGTTCCCTGGACTCGCCTGGTGGCGCAGACCAAGACCACCTACGAAGACCGAACCATCGATCTGCCCGAATTCATCACCCGTAATCGGGAGCGGCTGGCGCTCAAACCCAATGACGATTCCACCGATTCCCACTCCTACTTTGGCTGGGAAATGGACGGCCCGCAATGGGAACGCGCACTCAAGCAGGCCATGCGCTCGCCCTACGTGGTGCAGGAACGCGTCGATCCGGTGCGCTCCGTCTTCCCGCTCATGACCTTTGGCCAACTCGAATTTCGGGAGAATTAAATAGTTAAAATAACGATAGTGGAAAAACCAATGGGAGAGAAGTGGACACCGGGAGAGAAGTGGACACCCTCCCCTAATTTTTAAACACGCACCAACCC
>JBKQVG010000361.1:0-3801 GCA_052325345.1 Bryobacteraceae bacterium | reverse complement strand
TGCTTCTTCGATGCGGGCGACGATTTCCTCGGGCGAGGATGCGTACGTGTAGCTGATGCGGGTCTTGTTGCAGAGGTCCTCGAGGGATGGATTGGGGACGGACGAGATGACCTGAACCAGACCGCGGGCGGCGCCTACGGTGGCCACCAGTCCGGGGCCGGCGACGCCGCGGACCTGTTCGGCGGCGAACACGATGACGTGGCGTATGCCGCGCGCCAGGCTGGATTCGGCCCGCAGGGCGCGCCAGAGAGTCTGCCACATATCGGCGCAATCGGCGCGCTGGGTCAGGCGGCGGAAGGAATCGGCCAGGGCATCGCGATTGGGGGTGAAGGGCAGCTCATCATTGGCCTGGGACGCGGGGGCGCCCAGGGTGGCTTCCGCGGGTGGCCGCCAGGGCAGGTACACCCACAAATCGGACTGCCGTTTTCCAGCCAGGCAGCCGAGAGCAGCGGTCACCCAGGGAGGTTCCTGCGCCCCGCCGCCGCGGGGAAACAAGAAAACCACGGACATGGGCGGCGGACTGGGGCGGATCGTCACCTGGTAGTTCAGCACCGGCAACCCGTCCTCGCAGAGCATAAAGTGGATGGCGCGCAGCGCTGGTGGCGCGTGGCCGCCGGCGCCCACGGCGACCTGCAAGCGCCGCGTCAGTTTGGGTCCGGTGGCTGCGGCGGCGGCCATGGTCTCCAACATCAAGCTGGAGAGGCGCCAGGATTGCCCGGTGACCGCCCGCGCCATGGCTGCCTTGATCTGCGCGACGGACCGCAAGGCCCCCGATCGCACCATCGAGTGCGGATCCCGCAGCAACCGCGCCACCGGGTCGCGAAACCGTGGGTCACCGGTCTCTCCCATCACCCAAGCGGCGGTGGCGCGAAAGACGGCGGCCGGATGCGCGGCCAATTTAATGGTCTCGGCGAGAGATGCGGACTCCCCCATCGCATAAAGTCCATAAAGAGCGTTGCCCACCACGCGGTTGTTGGCATCGCGAAGAGCGCCCAACATCAATTCGCGCGCTTCCTCGGTTTCCACTCCCCACAATCCTTCCACGGCGTTGGCGCGCAGGCGGGGATCCGCATCGCCCATGTGGCTTTGCACCCACACCGCGCTCCGGTTGCTGCGCCCCATAATGAGCGCGGCCTTGGAGCGCAGTTCGGCATCCGTCGAGTGCAACAGGCGAGAGAGCGAAGGCAGAATGCGGGTGCCATCCGAGATGCGGGCCAGGATGTCGAGTAGCCGCGACGCATGGGCGGCGAGCAGCGGGCGCGTGCCGGCTGTCACGCCTTCGGCGAGGTGCCGGGCCAGGCCGATCTCCACCATGGGGTCAAGCTGATTCGCCATGCGGACGGCCGCGGCCGCCTGCTCGACGCGCAGAGACTCTTCGCACAATAGGGGCTCTAACAGATCGTTGTTGACCAGCAAGCCCACCAGGAACCGCATGCCGCGGGAGTGTTCCTGGGTACGCAGCACCTCCAGCGCGCCGCGATAAAAGACGTCGGGATCATCCTCCAGCAATTCTTCCATGCGCTGCTGATTTCTGGCCGCGCCCGTTGACAGGTTTGCCACCAGGGCCGCGAAACCCGCAGCGGTGATGTCCCCTGCCTTCCCGCTGCTGGTTGCATATGGCAGCACATTCAATAAATCGGTCAATGGCCTTAGAACTTTAGAGTGTTTACACGGTCATCATTAGATGTGGGGTACGTAACAGATGTGGGGTAGGTAACTGGAAAACCGCGCCGGGCATGTGCCCGGCCCCTACGGCTGGCGCCAGCCCCGCGGCCTGCTCGCCTATAATCAAGTTGATGCAAACCAATAGCTTTGGCGCGAAGGCGAAGCTGCGCGTGGGCTCGGCAGAGTACGAGTACTTCCGGCTTCAGGCGGTGGAAGAAAAGGGCTTGGGCAGTGTCGGGCGGCTGCCCGTTTCGATTCGAATTCTGCTCGAAAATCTGCTTCGGTCGGAGGATGGCCACCGCGTGCTGGCCTCCGATGTGGAGTATGTGGCGCGCGGCGAGGCCGCCCCGCAGGGCAAGGAAATCAGCTTTATGCCGGCGCGCGTGCTGTTGCAGGACTTCACTGGCGTGCCGGCGGTGGTGGACCTGGCGGCGATGCGCGACGCGCTGGCCGCAGCCGGCGCCGACCCCGGCCGGGCCAACCCGCTGATGCCGGCCGACCTGGTGATCGATCACTCGGTGCAGGTGGACCGGTTCGGATCGGAGGACGCCTTCGGGATCAACGCGGTGCTGGAATTCCAACGCAACCGAGAGCGGTACGCGCTGTTGCGCTGGGGGCAAACCGCGTTCCGCAACTTCCGCGTCGTCCCGCCGGACACAGGCATCGTGCACCAGGTGAATCTCGAGTACCTGGCATCGGTGGTGTTCCGCGGCAATGGGCAGGCCTATCCGGACACGCTGGTCGGCACCGATTCGCACACCACTATGATCAACGGCCTGGGCGTGCTGGGCTGGGGCGTGGGCGGCATCGAAGCAGAGGCCTGCATGTTGGGCCAGCCGATTTCCATGCTGCTGCCGCCGGTGGTGGGGTTCAAACTTCACGGCAAGCTGCCGGAAGGGTGCACAGCCACCGACCTGGTGCTCACCATCACGCAAATACTGCGCAAGAAGGGTGTGGTGGGGAAGTTCGTCGAGTTTTACGGAACCGGCCTGAGCGCGCTGAGCCTGGCAGACCGAGCCACGGTGGCCAACATGGCGCCCGAGTATGGCGCCACGATGGGCTTCTTCCCGGTGGATGCGGAGACGCTCGCGTATTTGCGATTCACCAACCGCGATGCTGGCCTGGTGGCGCTGGTGGAGGCTTATTCCAAGGCCCAGGGCCTGTTCCGCACCGACGCCACGCCGGACCCTGTGTACGCGGACACGCTAGAGCTGGATCTGAGCAAGGTCACGCCTTCGCTGGCGGGGCCCAAACGGCCGCAGGACCGCGTGGAGTTGGCGGATGTGAAGAAGAACTTCCACGCCGCGTTCCCAGGTAACGGGAAGAGCGCGCAGACCGAGATTGACGGGCACGCCGCCACGTTCGGCAGCGGCGCGGTGGTGATCGCCGCGATTACAAGCTGCACCAACACCTCGAATCCCTCGGTGATGCTGGCGGCCGGCCTGGTGGCGAAGAAAGCCGTCGAGCGCGGCCTGACCGTGAAACCGTGGGTGAAGACCAGCCTGGCGCCGGGCTCGAAAGTGGTGATGGACTATTACCGCGAGGCCGGGCTGATCCCGTATCTAGAGCGGCTCAATTTTCACCTGGTCGGCTTTGGCTGCACCACTTGCATCGGCAATAGCGGGCCGCTGCCCGAGCCGGTGGCCCAAGCGGTGCAGAAAGAGAACCTCGTGGTGGCGGCGGTGCTGAGCGGCAACCGCAATTTCGAGGGCCGCGTGAACCCGCTGGTGAAGGCGAATTACCTGGCCTCGCCGCCGCTGGTGGTGGCGTACGCGCTGGCCGGCACGGTGGATGTGGATCTGGCAAACGACCCGCTGGGTAACGATGGGGCGGGCAACCCGGTCTACCTTCGCGACATCTGGCCGACCAACCAGGAAGTGCAGGACACCGTGCGCGCGGCGGTCAACCGCGGCATGTTCGAGCACGAATACGCGCGCGCCTTCGATGGCGACGCCAATTGGCAGTCGATGCCGGTCCTGACCGGCGACACGTACGAATGGGACGAGCGGTCCACCTATATCAAGAAGCCGCCGTATTTCGAGAAGATGGTGGACCCGGCCACTTCCATTCACGACCTGGCGGGGTTGCGCGTGCTGGCCATGCTGGGCGATTCGGTGACCACCGACCACATTTCGC
>JBKQVG010000360.1:0-3282 GCA_052325345.1 Bryobacteraceae bacterium | reverse complement strand
ATATGAGCCACGAAATCCGCACACCCATGAACGGCATCATCGGCATGGCGGAACTGGCGTTGGAACTGGCGACCGGTACGGAGCTGCGCGACGATCTCCTCACCATACGGAGCTCGGGCGAGTCGCTGCTGGCGGTGGTGAACCAGATTCTGGACTTTTCCAAAATGGAAGCCGGCAGGATGGAACTGGAGTTCCTGCCCTTTCGCCCGCGCGAGGTGGTGGCCGAGGTGGCCCGCCTGCTGGAGCCCGGAGCGCGCAAGAAAGGGCTCCAGTTCGCCTGGGAGGTGGGAAAGGAAGTTCCGCCCGCGGTGCTGGGCGACCCCCTGCGCCTGCGGCAGGTTCTCCTGAACTTGGCCGGAAACGCCGTCAAGTTCACGGATCGGGGATCGGTTTCGATCTCGCTGTCCGAATGCCCGCCGGACCAACCCGCAACTCCGGGCGAGGAGGCGCACATCCTCGAATTCGCGATTCGCGATACGGGGATCGGAATCGCGGCGAATAAACTCAAGGATATTTTCGATCCTTTTTCGCAGGCGGACAGCTCCATGAGCCGGCGTTTCGGCGGCACCGGCCTGGGTTTGACGATTTCGGCCAGGCTGGCGCGCATGATGGGCGGCGAAATCCGGGTGGAGAGCACTCCCGGCGAAGGCAGTTGCTTTTCGTTCCGTGTCCGGGTGGGTCGGGCGGCCGCTCCTCCGGCGGAAACTCGAACTCAAGCCGCCGTCCCCTTGTTGCCCGCCGCGCCCGGCCTCCACGTGCTGTTGGCTGAAGATCACCCGGTCAACCGCCAGCTCGCGGTCAAAATGCTGGAGAAGCACGGATACTCGGTAACCACCGCGGAAAACGGGCTCCGCGCGGTAGAGCTGTTTGCCCTCCAGAAGTTCGACATCGTCCTGATGGATATCCAGATGCCCGAGATGAATGGTTTCGAAGCGACCGCGGCCATCCGCAAAGCCGAGGCCGGGCGCAGCCGGGTCCCCATCCTGGCACTCACCGCCCATAGCGCGGACCGCGACCGGGCCTGCTGCCTGGCCGCGGATATGGACGACTATCTGCCCAAACCGATCCGCTCGCGCGACCTGCTGGCCGCCCTGGAACGGAACATGGCGCGGCGCGGTGCTTTGGGAATTGTCAGGGAATAACCACGCCACTTGTCAATCTCGTGAATTTGTATTACACCTACTCAGATTCTTTCCCTGGCGCGACGAATCTTCGTGGAGCGGACTCTCAGTCTGCCACGCCGGGACTCCTCCCGGCGCTTGTCTCGCATGACCTGAGATGCTCCCCGCAAACGCGGAGACAGCCCTCGTTTGGTTGCGGCTCCGCTGCTCTGTGGGGCAGTCCCTCGGCCTCATAAGCGCTAACTTAACGTGGCGTACGCACTCGTGCGCGCCGCGTCGAGACTTTCTCGACGCCTGCGCTCGACCAGGGAAAACCCTCCCGATGCGGACTCACCCGGCGTGGACCGGATTGGCTTCAACCTACGCCCGAATGCTCTCAAACTCGCTCTGACTCTGGACCCAGCGAATCGTTGATGGCGGTTGATTACAGCCCTGAAAAGGCTGGCGTCGGCGGTTCGATTCCGTCCCTGGCCACCATGTTTTCAATAGTTTACAGACTGCCTCTCCCCCAAATCTGTTCCATTCTGTTCCAATTCCTTACCCAAGGCTTGCCGGGGTTTGCCTCTTCAGCAATGGAACTGTACCACGGGGGAGGGGCTTTCCTGGGACCTAGCCAGAGTCGGAGTGAACAGAACCCAGGGCTTCAACCCATTTCAGGTCTTGCCCTCAATGCCGTTCACGCTTCCTCAACGAATCAGTTTCGGCGATCTGAAAGGGCACTTATCAGGAGCGGCAGGGCAACCGGCGCCAGAGCGATTGCAATGTCGATCAACGCGCTTCGCTCTTGGGACTGCGGCTGCGGCTGTTGAATCTCAATGTGTTCAAAGTAAACTGGCTCCTGGAAATTCACAAACAGATCAGGACGCCAGCGATAATGACCGAAGTGGACGACCGAAGTGGACCGACCGAAGTGGACAGCCTGACGTGAGCCCTTGGCGATTTATAACTCCTCAATTATCATAGAGATAAGGGCCAGCCCGAATGTACGGTCGGTCGTCGGCCGTTTGTTTTCAGCGTGCTAGCGCAGTCGTTGGATACGAGAATTGGTGAGTTGGGCAGACCGCTCCCACAGCTTCGCACACATGCAACCTTCCGACGCACCGAGCAGACCCTGCCTGCCCAATCACCGAGGTTTCAAAAAAATCCGCCCAATCCCCACAATCACTTACAGTCACTCCGCCTCAGCCGCGCCCAACCCGTGTCGTACAGTAAAGCCGGAGAGAATCGATGATGAACGAACCAGCACCGAAGAAGCGCGACCCCAGAGCCCTCAATGCCTACCGCCATGGATTGACCGGCCAGATCCACCTCTTAACGCCAGCCGATCAGGTGGCCTACGAAAAGCACTGCAAGAACATCCACCAGTCCCTCGCCCCTGTCGGCGGTCTCGAAACCGACCTCGCTCAGGCTGTCGCCGACGACCGCTGGCGCCTCAACCGCGCCGCCGGAATCGAAGGCTCCATCTTCGCCATCGGTACCCCTCATCCTGAAGAAGACTCCCGCAATAATCCCGAAGTCGACGTCGCCATTGCCCAGGCCCGCACCTGGCTCGCCGATGGCAAGAGCATCCAGCTCCTCAGCCTCTACGAACACCGCATCCAGCGTCACGTGGAGAAGAACATCGCCATGCTCCGCGAGTTGCAGCAGGAGCGCAAAGCCGCCCTTGAGCAAGTCGTCGAAGAGGTCGCCGATCTCATCGAACTTGCTGAAACGCAAGGAGTAACCTTCGACATCGAGCGCGACTACCCACGCGGAGTCGTCCCTCCGCAATTTGATTTTTCAAATGCCCTGATCCTCCGCTTCGTATCCCATCGCCGCCGCCTCAAGGACACCAAAAGGTTCTTCACTCCGGCCGGAAAACCGCTCGCGGAGGCGGCCTGAAGCGTCGGCTAGACCGCCATCTGGTGCAACTTCCGGTATCTGGCTCCGACACTCGCGATACGTGTGCGCCACCGCCTCAATCCGCCCTGCCAGGACGGGGAAGCTCGCGGCCCATCCATGGGCTGCTCCTCGCCGCGACGCTACAATAGGCTTCTATGCCCTTTCAAGAAGTGGTCGAAGCCGAAGGCCACCTCATCGATTCCCATATCATGGAGAACATCTTCGACAAGGTCGTGGCGAACGGCGGCCGGTTCGAAGTGGAGCAGTTCCGCATCGGGCG
>JBKQVG010000359.1:0-3634 GCA_052325345.1 Bryobacteraceae bacterium | reverse complement strand
TCTGAGCGTCACGCTCTTCGAGAAAACGCCCATTTTACAGGCACTTCAGGCGTCCGACTCCGAGAACGATTTAGCCGACGCCGGCAACCAACTGATTCTATTCGACTTCTAACCGGACACCAGTGTTATCATATTCCTGCTGCCAGAAGCGTCGTACTTGCTGGTTGGTCACCCTGGAGACGGCTACCCGGCGATATTCGTCATCGTCGAGCAACCGTAGGATATCTGCGAGGGTAGCTTCCGGTTGCTCCAGAAGAGTGAAGAGGGCGTTGCGAAGAATGTGCTCCAGACGGGTACCCCAGGAATCGGTCCACAGTTTCTTGAAAACTTCCAACAGGCCGGCGGCCACCAAAGGCCGCTTTGCAGTTGGTACCCCATCCAGAGGATTCCAACTGAGTGGATGTGTGGTGTCCGGCACGTTGAAGTAGACGACATCCTTTTGGCGGCGGGCGGGTACATCGCGGAGAACTCGCTCGACAAGGTCGCCATGGGGGGTTCGGGGACAGACGGGGCGTTACCTGCCCGCTTCGGACGCTCTTGGCGATCTTGACAGGAGGCTCACGCCGCCGTCGCGAACCATCGCCGCATTTCTGCTCGTGGAGCAACGCCTGTCCGCTCGGCGATGATTATTCCCCCGCGCAACAGCACGAAATAGGGAATCGCCTGAACCCGAAACTGAGCGGCGACGGTCGGGTATTCCTCCGTGTTGACCTTGAGGACTAAGCCTCGTCCGGCCATCTCACGCGCGAACTCCTTGACTTCGGGCGCAGCCATCCGGCAGGGGCCGCACCACTCCGCCCAAAAATCCACCAGGACGGGTACCTTGGCGTCACGGGTGATCTCGGCGAACTCGGCTGCGTCGACCTCGATAGGCTCGGAAACGGGCGGTAAGGTCGTTTTGCAGGAGCCGCAACGGCCAGTATCGGACAGGTGTTTCGCCGGAACGCGGTTATTGGCGCCGCAGGCGGGGCATGGTCGGATCATATGTGCCCTCTAGCAGTAAGCTACCACGAGCGGCGGCACGCCGAGCAACGCGCTGGGCGGGGCCGGGGGGAACTTGCGGGGCTGGCCCGGATGACATCCGCCCCACGGAACGCTTAGCGGCCGGGCGGCACCATTACGGGATGGTGCAGGAAATCGTCCAGCAGTTGGTTGAAGCGGTCGGCGTCATCGACGAATAAGGCGTGGCCGGCGTCTTCGAAAACCTCGATGCGCGCCCAACGGACGTACGTACGCAAGACGTCACCCTGAGACTTGTTAGCCGCCTGGCAGGTGTACAGCAGCGGCCGATCGATGCGGTAGAGGATAGGCCGGTAATCATCCTTCATTGCCAGATTCGCCGATAACAGCACGGCAGTATTGGTGGGAGTCTTCATCGAGGCCTCCACGATGCCGCGCAGGTATTCTTCGGGATGCGGTTTGAAATACATGCCGCGGACGAAGTGTTCGGTGAAACCGCGGCGGTCCTTCTGCATCTCTTCGAAGCGGCTCCAGCCCATCACTTTGGCGGCGGGATCGGGGTCGCGTCCGAATCCGCCATCGACCATGACCAGGGCGGAGAGGGTCGAAGTGCCGAACTGATCGACGTAGCACAGCGATTCGGGGACGCCCATGGACCATCCGACCAGAGCGACGGGCGCGAGATTCAGGTGGTCCACTAGTTCCTTGATATCGCGGGCACGGCGCTCGCAGTAGAGGCCGTCAGTAGCTTGCTGCGATTGCCCCTGCGAACGGGGATCGAGGGCGACCACGTGGCGGGTGGCGGCGAAGTAATCGATCTGCGCTTGCCAGATCTCGGCGGGCATGGTCCAACCGGGTTCGAAGAACAGTGCGGGGCCGCTACCGGCTTCGAGGTAGTGCAGGCGAACACCATCGCTGGTGGTGAAGAAGCCGCTGCGCACATCGGCGGCTGGTGCGGCGGCGCTTGACAGCACGACCGCGGCAAGAAGACTGAGGGAAAAGGTACGCATCCTTTGGCCATCGTATAACAGCGCGCGGCTATCACACCGAGCCTCCGCGCTGGCAGACGACGGCGCCGCCATCGGCGGCAACTGTACATAATCGAAGCCCGTCCCCGCGGCGTTGACCTTCACTAGGAACGCGGGACTGGGGGTCTCTTGATAACCGTTTGGCGGAGTGGCAAGAGGGGCCCCGAAGACGGCGCCGGTTACGAATGCATGGCCGGAAGCATCGACTGCCATACCGATGAGCGAGCGGTCGTGTAGTCACGAGACCCGCCGCGGGTTAATCTCAGGTTGATGCATTTTGAATTTGCCACCGCGCAGCGCATCGTTTTCGGCGAAGGCGCGGTGCGCGAAGTGCCCGCCGCGGCGCTGGCCTTCGGCCGGCGCGCGCTGGTTGTCACGGGCGCGACGCTCGAACGCGCCCAACCGCTGATCGAGGCCCTGGGCGCCAAAGGTGTGACGGCGGCGCCGTGCGCAGTGGCGGGCGGGGAGCCGACCGTCGATGCGGTGCGGCAAGCGACCGCATTGGCGCGCGGGGAAGGTTGCGAGCTGGTGATCTCGATGGGCGGCGGCAGCGCCATCGACGCCGGCAAAGCGGTGGCCGCGCTGCTGGCCAATGCCGGCGATCCGCTGGATTACCTGGAGGTGATCGGCCAGGGGCGGCCGCTGGCAAACCCTTCGGCGCCCTTTATCGCCATCCCCACTACGGCCGGCACCGGTTCGGAGGTGACGCGCAACGCGGTGCTGGCGTCGCCCGAACAGCGGGTAAAAGCCAGCCTGCGCTCCGCCGGCATGTTGCCGCGCCTCGCGGTGGTCGACCCCGCGCTCACCCATTCCCAACCGCGCCTGGTGACAGCGGCCAGCGGGCTGGACGCCATCACGCAACTGATTGAGCCGTACGTTTCGGTCCGGGCCAATCCCATGACCGATCTGTATTGCGTCGAGGGCCTGAAGAACGCCCGCACGGCATTGGAGCGGGCATGGCGAAACGGGGCCGATGGCGAGGCGCGGGCCGCCATGTCGTGGGCCAGCTTGCTGGGCGGTTTGGCGCTGGCGAACGCGGGGCTGGGCGCGGTACACGGGTTGGCGGCGCCGCTGGGCGGCATGTTCGACGCGCCCCATGGCGCGGTGTGCGCGGCGCTGCTGCCGCACGCGACGGCCGTGAATGTGCGAGCCCTGCGCGAGCGCGCGCCGCATGGCCCGGCGTTGGCCCGGTATGGCGAAGTCGCGCGCCTGCTGACGGGTAATCCCCAAGCTGAAGCCGAAGACGCCGCGGTTTGGCTGGCGGAGCTGGGCCGGCGGGTGGAAATTCGCCCGCTGGGAAGCTACGGCATCCGAGCCGAGGATCTCCCGGCAGTGGCCGCACAGGCGGCCAAAGCGAACAGTATGAAATCGAATCCCACGGTTTTGAGCGACGGTGAGTTGCGGGAGATTCTGGAGCTGGCGGTCTGAGGAGGCCGGACGCGGGCGTCGTGGTCCAGCGCGGCAAGAAAAGCCGAGACGAATCTCCGAACTCCTGATGTCGCCCCGGCATTCCGCGTGACCAGGGAAAATGACCCGACCCAGAGGTGGGACAGACGATCGTCGTTTGTCGTCTGTCAGGCTGTTACGCCTTGGCGAGGGCCCGACAGACCACGAAAAACGATGGTCTGTCCCACCCCTCGGTCACC
>JBKQVG010000358.1:0-18297 GCA_052325345.1 Bryobacteraceae bacterium | reverse complement strand
CCCCCCCGATTCGGCAGCGAGTGTAAACTGGGGGGGCCGGTCCCCATGCAGAGACTGCTTATCTTCGCGCTCCTTGCGGCTTCCTGCGGCTTCGGCGCGGACGGCAAACTCAGGGCGGTCGTCATCGACGGCCTGAACAACCACGATTGGGCCGCCGCCACCGCCGCCATCCGGACCATCCTCGAAGGCTCCGGCCGCTTCCCGGTGGACGTGTGCGGCTATCGGCTATGAAATCCAGATCATCGGCGACGACCGCGAAAAATATCCCTCGGGAAGCGTCTACACGTTCGTCCCCGCCAAGACCGGCGTCGAGCGTCCGGGGGCCTGGAACAGCATGGAAATCGAGTCGCGTGACGACTCGATCCGGGTGCGGCTCAACGGGCAGGTGGTGGCCGAGTACGCGGGAGATCCGGCGCGGCCGAAATCCGGGCCAATCGGGCTGCAACTGCACGATCTGTTCGCGCTGGCCATGTTTCGGAACATCCGCATCCGGGAACTCCCCTAGTACGCGTCCTTAGGCATTCACCGCACCGTTTTCATACACTAGTAGACTACGCAAGGAGGATTACGTGAAGACCGTCCAACTACTGACCCTGCTGTTCGCCGCGAGCTTCGCGGCTCACGCGGATTTCAGCTATACCCAAACCAGGAAGGGCTCGCAGGGCATGGCCGGCGCCGCCGCCGCTCCGCAGGTGACCAAGTACTTCTTCAAAGGTTCCAGGATGCTGTCCGACAGCGGCGATACGGCGCGCCTCATCGATTACGGCGCGCAAACCATGACCACCATCAATAAGGCCGCGAAAACTTACTCCGTCCGGCCCATTGGCGGGAACATGCCGGCGGCCGCCGGGAATGTCGATGTCCAGATCGATGTCAAGGAAACCGGCCAGAAGAAAACCATCAATGGCTATAACTGCAGCCAGGTAATCATGACGATGGACATGGGTGCTCCGGCGTCCGCCGCAGCCGGCATGAAGATGCAGGTGGAAGCGGAGTTTTGGAGGTCGCCGGATGTGCCGGGCTGGCAGAACATGCGCGCCTTCTATCAGAAAAACGGCAATGCCCTTGCCTCGATGGCCGGAGGAAATCCAAGTATGCAGAAAGCCATGGCGGAAATGCAGAAAAAGATGTTCGCCATGAACGGCATTACGGTCTTGCAGACCATCCGCGTGAAATCCGCCGGCGGATCCGATGCGCAGATGAGCCAGGCGCAGGCCGGCCTGGCCCAGGCGCGGGCGCGACTGGAAGAGATGGCCAAGCAGGGCGGACAGCAAGGCGAGATGGCCAAGCAGGCTCTGGCCCGCATGCCCGGCGGAGGCGGCGCGGGTGCTCCGCTGTTTGAAACCACCATGGAATCGAGCGACTTTTCAGCCGCCGACATTCCCGATTCCGTCTTCGCCATCCCCGCCGGCTTTACCCAAAAGTAGATAGTGGGTCAATCTGGCCCCAACCTTCACCGATCCGCCGGCCCGGCATCGCCGGCGGCTCGTGCTCTGGCCTTGCGCCGGGCCGCGATGCGGGAGGGCGCCAGCAGGGCTTGATGCAGCAAGAAAAGCATCACGGCCGCCGCGAAGAACGTGGCCATGCCGGTGGACTCGTGAAAGAAGCCGTGCGCCAGCTCCGGACTGATCTGGGAAAGAATGCCGGTCAGCGTGACGCGGCCGCCGTTGGCGATCAGGGCTATGGGGATGGTCGCCAGGAAAATCGCCACGCGCCGCCAGGTTCGTTTCTCGAACAGGTAGCCGTATACCAGCGAGAGAAAGGTCAGGGAAAGCAGAGACCGGATGCCGCTGCAGGCCTCCACCACCGAGAGCGGGCCGCTGGGCAGTTCCAGAATGTTGCCTTCGCGCAGAACCGGAATGCCGAGTACGGTCAAGGCAAAATCGGCCAGCCGGCTGGCGAGAATCTGCAGCGGAAACGTGATCTGGGTGT
The DNA here is from genome assembly GCA_052325345.1 of Bryobacteraceae bacterium. Lineage (GTDB taxonomy): Bacteria > Acidobacteriota > Terriglobia > Bryobacterales > Bryobacteraceae > JBEKYD01. The sequence continues at coordinate 16,365 of JBKQVG010000358.1, read as the reverse complement.
AAATGACCGCGGGAATCGGCACCATGAAGAACAGCAGGAAGAGCGGAAAGGCCAACTTGCGCAGAATCTCGGTGCCGCACAGCAGCCAGATCAAGCCAATCACCGTGATCACCACCGCCGTGCGCGCGGTGAAAAGCTCCACGCCCAGGGTAGCCACGAATACCTGCAAACTGCCCCAAAGCACCACTACCAGTCCCCACCAGTTCGGTTTCGGGGTGATGGCCAATAACTCGTGGCGCTTCTGCCAGGCGATGTAGGCGGCAATCACGGGGACGAAAAACCCGTGCCCCATGTCGTCGTCCCAAGCCCACTGACGCACCAGCGGCGCCATCACCGGCGCATAACATGCCAGCACCAGCGCGGTGAACCAGGTGAGCGGCGCCCAGGGAATTTTGGGAGACACAGCGGGGTCCGCGGTCATGAGTCTTTCCTGCATCATAGCAGCCCGATACCCTTAACTAACGGCAATGGTCGAAAAGTCGGGTGGTGAAATATCGTTCCATGCGATCCGGAAATACCGTGACTACGCGCGCTTCGGGTTCCACGGTTTTGGCCGCGCGCACCGCGGCGACGTAGTTCAACCCGGAGCTGGGTCCCACCGGGAAACCCAGGCGGATCAGCCGGCGAGTGGCCAGAAGCGCTTCTTCCTGGCGAACCTCGACGGTCTGGAGGCGGTCAAAAACCGCGGGACGAAAAAGGCGCGAAACGCCGTCCACCACGCCCGGTATCTGGGAGCTGAAGCTGCAGCATTCCTGATCGAGCGCTTCGGAGATTTCGACCGGCCGCGCGAGTACGGCGCCGAGTTCGCGATTGACCTGCCGCAGCCCCTGGTAAAGCCCCACCAGCGTGCCTCCGGTTCCCACCCCGCTCACCACCAGGTCCACCCGGCCGCCGGGAATCTCTTCCAGAATTTCGCGCGCCGAGCCGAGCTCGTGGGCGCGCGCGTTGTCGGGGTTCGAGAACTGGCGCGGCAGAAAGCCGCCCGATTCGCGCGACAACTCCTCGGTGCGCGCGATAGACTCGGCCACGCCGGCTGCTCCGCGCGTGAGTTCCACCTGCCCGCCAAAACCACGGATCATGAGCAGCCTCTCGTTGCTGACTCCCGCGGGCATTACCGCCAGGAAGCGCAGCCCGCGCTGAGCGCAGGCCATTGCCAGGGCGATGCTGGTGGAACCGCTGGAGGCTTCGATGACGAGACTGCCGGGAGCGAGGCCGTTCTCGGCCAGGGCTCGATCGAGGATGAAGGCGGCAATGCGATCCTTGGTAGAGCCGCTCGGCTGCAGGAACTCGAGCTTGGCCCAGATCACGGGGTCGGCGGGATCCAGTTGCACCGGGACCAATGGGGTACGCGGCAGAGGCACGGGAATTCGATTGATGGCAGACATAGTCACAGTGGGCGAAAGACCCTATTGTAGCGGCCGAGCGAGTTCGCTCCGACCGCAGTGTCTGCGCCTGAGCCACGGCGCCGTTGCGCCGCGCTCCTACGAGGCCAAGAGCAGCACATAGATAACGGAGCGTAGGCTGCGATATTCTCTTAGCCGGAGGTCTTGATGCCGGCCCGCCGGAGAACTATCGTCTGTTTCGACAACTGTACCCGCACTGCACGTTGATGCCAAAATCGAATCGACGCCTCGCACGCCAGGCCAACCGGCGACCGGCCGTAACCGGGTCCCCACGTGGCCGCGCGCTAAAACACGAATTCCTTCTGGCTGCCCTCATCGGCTTCGCTTTCCTGGCTTACTCCAATTCCTTTGGAGGGCCGTTCGTCATGGACAACAACGAAATCGTTTTGAAAGACACTCGTGTCCATGCGGTCACCGCCGACCATGTCGGCCGCATCCTGGACGGACCCTATTGGGAAGTGAAGCTGGCCGGACTTTACCGCCCCCTCGTCAACCTGTCTTATCTGTTCAACTATGCCGTACTCGGAAACGGCGCCAATTCGTTCGGCTACCATCTGATTAACTTTTCCCTGCACGCGATCAATATCGGTCTTGTGTATGCCCTCGGGCTCCTGATTTTCGACGGGATTCCGCCTGCGTTCCTCCTCGCCGCGCTATGGGGCGTCCACCCCGTCCTGACCGAATCCGTCACCAATATTGTCGGTCGCGCGGACCTGCTTGCGGCGTTGGGTGTCCTGGGCTCCCTGTTGTCGTATACAAAGGCTATGCGCAGCTCGGGCCGCATCCGGGCGGCCTGGTTCCTCGCGGCTGCGCTCGCCGCATCCATCGGCATTTTCTCCAAGGAAAGCGCCATTGTGGCCATCGGGGTCTTGGTCCTCTACGACCTGTCGTTGGGCGGAAACGTCCCGTGGCGCTCGCGTCTGCCGGGGTATGCCGCGGTTGCCGGTCCCGCTTTGGTATTCCTCGCGGTGCGCAGCCTCGTGCTCGCACGCGTAGCGTACGGTCCGATCCCGTTTACGGACAACCCGCTCGTCGGGGCGAGCTTCTGGACGTCGGGGCTGACTGCTGTAAAGGTGGTCGGATACGATCTGGTGCTGCTCCTCTGGCCGAGCAGCCTGTCCTGCGACTACTCATACAATCAGATCCCCCTGTTCACCTGGAACCTGGCGAGTTGGGAAGATGACAAGGCTTTGCTGGCATTGCTGGCGTGCATCGCCGCCGCCGTCTTTGCCCTCCGGGCATGGGGGCGCGACCGCCGCGTATTTTTCGGCATCGGCTTCTTTTTCGTGACCATTTCTCCGACTGCCAACCTGGCGATCCGGATCGGCGCCATCATGGCGGAACGCTTTCTCTATCTTCCCGCGGCCGGTTTTCTGCTGTGCATCTGTTGCGGATTCGATTGGCTGTGGCGCCGCGCTCCGCGGTATCGGGCGGCGGTCTCCGCGGCGGCCGCGCTGGCATTGATCGCCGCCGCGGTCCGCACGTACGACCGCAATCGCGATTGGGACGACGAGCGGCGGCTCTGGCGCAGCTCCCTGGCGGCGGCTCCGGGCTCCTACAAGCTGCGGATCATGGTCGCCGCCAATACCCCGCTCGCCACTCCGGCCGGCTGGCAGGCGGCCGCGGATGAAGCGGCCCGCGCGCTGGCCATTCTGAATCCTCTACCCAAACTCGAAAACGCCGGCCCCGCCTATCAAAGCGCCGGGACTCTTTATCGGGCCATCGGAAACCAGGTGGCGGCCGCGAAGGGCGGCCCGACGATCGGCGCGAAACGGGACGATCCCGGGTTCTGGTATCGGAAATCTCTCGCCGCGTTGCTCCGCTCCGAAAAGATCGAACTGGCGCGCGACGATCTCTACCGCCGCGAGAATGCCGCGCGCGGCAGGCCTGGCCTGGTTTTTCTGCCCGCCGATTTGTACCTGGAACTGGGCCGGACCTATCTGAGTCTCTCCGATTCGGCGCGCGCCCTGGCCGCGTTCGAGCGCGGACGCCATCTGGAGTCCGATCCGGATCTGCTTGAAGAACTGGCCGCGCTCTATCGCCAGGCGGGTAACCAGCGAGCTGCCGCCCAGGCATTGATCGAGGCCTTGGCCGTGGACCCTAGCCGGGTTCAGATCGGCCCCAGCCTCGTCGAGTTATATAGCGCCATCGATCCCTCTGGCTGCGCCGTCGTCCATTCGGGCGCGGGCCCCGAGCTGAATATCAACTGTCCCCTGGTTCATGCCGATATTTGCCGGGCCTCCCGCAACGTCGCCGCCAATTATGTCCAAAAAGGCCAGACAACCGAAGCCGCGGCAATCCGCCGCACCGCGGCCGTGGACCTGGACTGCGCCGCGGACCTTCTCAACTGACTTGCCGTCATCGGCGGCTGTTCTATTTCCGTCGGTCCAATACCGGGTCTGCTTTGTTCGGTCGGAGCATGAGCGTCAACCAGCTCGCCAAGGCGCTTGCCGTCGATACCGCCCGATTGAACGAAATCGTGCGTGGCCGGCGCGGGATCACGACAGACACGGCCTTGCGCTTGGCCCGGTATCTGGGCGCCACCGCCGAATTCTGGATCAACCTCCAGAAATCCTACGAACTCCGAATCGCCCGGCAAGCCAAAGAAAAAGAGATCGAACGCCTAATCCAACCACGTCCCGAAGCCGCGGCATGAAACGAGGAGGGCTGCCAGCTCGGGGAGAGTTCAAGCAGACCGCCCTTGGAGCACCTTACGACGATGCGTCGTCCGGTGCTTTCGAGTGAGGCGGTGGGCGCACCAGGCTTGCATGGTGGGCGGTGCAGGATTCGAACCTGCGACCTTCTGGGTGTAAACCAGACGCTCTAACCGGCTGAGCTAACCGCCCTAAAACAACCTCGTCCTGCTTCATCCAGTTTAGCATCGCGCCCGGCGGGAGCCGCTTCCAGTACAATACTCCAATGCGTTTCGCGCTCTTGCTTGGCTTGATGTGCGTGTGTCTGCCGCTGGCGGCCCAGGAGCGGCCGTTCGACGTCGTGATCGCAGGGGCACACATTGTGGATGGCTCCGGCGGACCGTGGTTTGCCGGAGATATTGGAATTCGCGGCGATGCTATTGCCGCCATCGGGCTGCTGGGCGACGCGCCGGCGACGGTGCGCGTCGATGCGCGGGGGTTGGTGGTGGCGCCGGGGTTCATCGACATTCACTCGCATGGGCGGCGCGGCATCTTCGAAGTTCCGACCGCGGAGAACTATCTGCGGGAGGGCGTCACCACCATCGTCGAAGGTCCCGACGGCAGCTCGCCCCTGCCCATATCCGCGTTTCTCGACAAGGTGGCGCACACGCCCATTTCCATCAACTTCTCCACCATGGTGGGGCAGGGTTCCATCCGCGAGCAGGTGATGGGGCTGGCGAACCGCAAGGCCACGCCGGAAGAAATCGAAAAGATGAAGGCGCTGGCGGCGCAAGGCATGCGCGACGGCGCCTTCGGTCTTTCCACCGGCCTGTATTATGTGCCGGGAAACTTCTCGTCCACCGAGGAGGTGATCGAGCTGGCCAAGGTGGTGGGCGCCCTGGGCGGAATCCATATTTCCCACATGCGCGAAGAGGCCGGCCACGTCATCGATAGCGTGAAGGAGACGATCCGCATCGGCGAGGAGGGCCACCTGCCCACCCAGATCACGCACCACAAGATCATCGGCCAAGCCAACTGGGGGCAAAGCGTGGAGACGCTGCGGCTGGTGGAAGAGGCGCGCCGGCGCGGGGTGGACGTCACCATCGATCAGTACCCTTATACGGCGTCGAGCACCGGCGTGGCCGCGCTCTTTCCCCAATGGTCGCTGGAAGGCGGGCGCCGGGCGCTGGTGGAGCGTCTGGCGGCGCCAGAGGAGCGGGCGCGCATCAAGGCCACGATTGTGGAGAACATCCGGTTCGACCGCGGCGGCGGAGACCCGAAGAACGTGGTGATCGCCAACTGCCCCTTCGACCCCTCCCTGGCGGGCAAGAACCTGGCGGAGCTGACCCGCGCCCGCGGCGCGGATCCCACTTTTGAGAACGCGGCTGAGACCGCCATCGCGCTCCAGACCAAGGGGGCGTGCTCGGCGGTGTACCACGCCATCGACGAGGCCGACGTGGTGCGCATCCTGCGCTCGCCGTTTACCATGGTCGCTTCCGACGGCGAGATCCCGGTGTTCGGACGCGCCGCGCCGCATCCGCGCAGCTATGGCACGTTCGCCCGCGTGCTCGGCGTGTACGTGCGCGAGCGGCACGTGCTGACGCTGGAAGAAGCCGTGCGCCGCATGTCCGGCTATCCCGCCCAGCGCCTGAAGCTCTGGGATCGCGGCTTGCTGCGGCCGGGAATGAAGGCCGATCTGACGGTTTTCGACCCGGACCGGATTGCCGACCGCGCCACCTTCGACCAGCCGCACCAGTATTCGGTGGGCGTGCGCGACGTGATGGTCAACGGCCGGTTCGTGTTGCGCGGCGAGAAGGTGACCGCGGAGCGACCGGGGCAGGTGCTATACGGGCCGGGGTGGCGCAAGCTTTAAGAAAAGTTAGAAAAAACTCACAGGCTAAAGCCCGTGCCACCAGCTAATCAGGTGGCACAGGCTTCAGCCTGTGGTGTTCCAAATGTCAGGCCAATCTCAAGCGTCTCCCACTACCGGGTTCCGCAGCACGCCGATGCCTTCGATCTCGACTTCCACCACGTCGCCGGGCGACATTTTGCGCGTCGCGCCGGGGGTTCCGGTGTAGATCACATCGCCGGGCATGAGCGTGACCCAACCGCTGATCCAGCTCGCGATGGTGGGGCAGTCGAACAGCAGGTCGGCGGTGGTTTGGTTCTGCACCACCTCGCCGTTCAGCCGTGTCTGGAGCCGCAGGGAACCGTAGTCCAGGCCGGTCGCAATCGCCGGGCCCAGCGGCGCGAACGTGTCCGAGCCCTTGGCCCGCCACCATTGCAGGTCCTTGCCGGGGCCGGCCTGCCAGTTGCGCTCGCTCACGTCGTTGCCGCAGGTAACGCCGAAAATCGCGGCGCGCGCCTCGGCCGGGGTGGCGTGCTTGAGCTCTCTGCCGATCACCACCACCAGCTCGCCCTCATAGTGAAGGTCGGTGGCGTCGCGCGGGATGACGATGGGGCCGCCTGGGTCCTGCAGGGCGGTAATCGGCTTGTAGAAGATTTCCGGACTGGCCGGCTGCGGCCGGGCGCCCAAATGGCTCTTGTAATTCCGCCCTACGCACAAGATCTTGGCGGGCACCAAGGGCGCCAGCAGGCTCACTTCGGCCAGCGGAACGGTGGCCCCGGTCGGGGTGTGGCTGCCAAACAGATCGCCCTGAATCTGGTGAACGGTGGCGCCTTCGAGGACGCCGTAGGAGACAGTTGAGCCGGAACGGTAGCGAATATATCGGGTCACGTTCCGACATTGTAGCGCCCCGGTCGGGTATCCTGGAAGTTATGGGATGTGGAAGCAGCGGTTTCAGCCAGATTCAAAACACCATTCGGCCCGGGGCCCGCAAAGTGTTTTGCCTCAAGTTCCAACGCGAGATGGAGGGCCTGGACGAAGTTCCTTTTGAAGGCCATCCGCTGGGTCAGAAGATCTACGACAACATTTCCAAGGAAGCCTGGAAGATGTGGGTCGAGCACATGAAGATGATCATGAACGAGTATCGCCTGAACCTGGGTACGCCGCAGGCTCAGGAGTTCCTCATCCAGCAAATGGACAACTACTTCTTCGGCGAAGGCGCAGCGTTGCCGCCGGACTTCGTGCCGCCGAAAGCCAAGGGCTAGCGAACTGCCGGCGGACGTCATCGAGTGTGGGCAGTTCGTCCATCGCTGTCCTGGGGCCTGAATGCGATTGACAGGCCGCTGCTGAGGTCGATGACCACTCGGCATTTGCGTGGGTTGTAACGCGCCGCTATTGCAGTTGGGGTCCTCGACAGGCGGGCTAGCGCTCGTTCGTTAGCCGATTCGATTTCTTCCTTAGGGCCTGGCAAGAAATAACCATTCCTTTCCGACGTGGCGCACGCCGTGGGGCAGACCATCGTCTTCTGTGGTCTGCCATCTCTGGGCCCGCCCTGCGCGGGTATTCAGCGTCTGACTCGCGCTGGATTGCCCGCGATCCAGTGATACGGTGGCAGGGTCGAAAACGCCCCCGGTAGGGCAGTTTGACGCCAGACAAGCGCCGGGAGGAGTCCCGGCGTGGCAGACTGAGAGTCCGCTCCACGGCTTGCGCGGGCCGCAGGCCCAGAGATGGCAGACCACACAAAACGATGGTCTGCCCCACCCCAGACCCGGTAGGCATCGTCGCACTAACCTAAGCGTTTTGGTTGTTACAGCGTCTCCAGCGCCGTGTTCACGGTGAACCGCAGCTTGCCATGGGCCTCGCGCAGCGCGGCTTCCACGGCGGCCGGTTCGGGCCCTCGCGCGAAGAGGAAACCCAGGTAGCTGGCGCCTTCCGGCAGCGGCGCCAGGCGATGGCCGCGTTCGGCGGTCATCACCAGGTCCTCGATTCCCGCGACCGCCTTGGCTTCTTCCACGCCATCCACCGATTGGTAGATTCCCGCGCGCGGGATGGGAATCATCATGACGCCCGACGCCGGACCCTCCAGCCGCGCGACGCTCACGTCCTCGCCGATGGCGTGGCGCAGAATCAATTCTTCCAGCGGCATACCGCGCTCGAAGCGCAGGGCTCGCGCGCACAAGCCGCCGATCGGCCGCGCCGCCACTTCGAGCATCCAAGCGCCTTCCCGGTTGTAGCGCAGCTCGGCGTGGAACGGACCGTGCCAGAGGCCCAGCGCCCGCACCGCTTTTTCGGTGGTTTCGAGAAGATCCGCCCGCGCCGGGGCGGGCTGGCGCGAAGGCGTCACGTAAATCGTCTCTTCGAAAAACGGCCCCTCCAGGGGATCGGGCTTATCGAAAATGGCGAGGGGCTGCACCCGCCCTTCGGTGACGAGCCCTTCCACCGCGAATTCGCGCCCCGGAATGTAGCTTTCCACCTGTAGCCATCCGTGGGTCATTTTGCCGATGCGGTGAAAAGCCGCCACGAACTCGGGCTCGCGATCGGCGCGAATCACGCCGCGGCTGGCGGAAAGATCGAGCGGCTTCAGCACGCAGGGATACGAAGCCCGCCGGGCGGCCTCGCGCGGGTCGGCATCGAGCGGCACACGAAAATAGGCGGGCACGGGCAACCCCGCAGCCTGAAACAACTGGCGCGCCTGGAATTTGTCGTGACAGGCCCGCGCGGCCGAAACGGGGTGGAAGAGAATGCCCCGCGCGGCGGCGATTTCCGCCGCCAGCACCGCGGGCCGGTCCCCCACCGCGGCGACGGCATCGAACTCGACGCCGGCAAGCGCCGCCAGCGATTCTTCCGCGCGATCGAAACGCACCGCGATGGCGCCATCGCCCCAGGGATCTTCCATCCGGCGGCAGCGATCGGTGGCCAGCAGCAGATCGAGTTCGAGCCGGCGCGCGGCTTCGGCAAATACGCGTGTCTGGTATCCGGTGGTGGCGGCGATCAGCAGTAACCGTTTGCTCACAATCCTTTTTTCAGCCTACTTCATTTCCATTTTCAAGTTATCGTAGAGGGTGTGAAAGCCCTGGTGAAGAGCAAGCGGCAGCAGGGGCTGTGGCTCGAAGAAATCGAGCAGCCCGGCATTGGCATCAACGATGTGCTGATCCAAGTACTCCGCACTGGAATCTGCGGAACCGACGTACACATCTACAAGTGGGATGCCTGGGCCCAATCCACGATTCCGGTGCCCATGGCCATCGGCCACGAATTCGTGGGCCGCATCGTGGAAGTGGGCGCCAACGTCAGCGATTTTTTCCCCGGCGATATCGTCAGCGGCGAAGGCCACGTAGTGTGCGGCCGCTGCCGCAACTGCCTGGCCGGCCGGCGCCATTTGTGCGCCAATAACAAGGGCGTGGGCGTGGATCGTCCCGGCGCTTTCGCTGAATACATCGCCCTGCCCATGACGAACCTGTGGCGCCATCATGAATCCGTGCCGCTCGATGTGGCCGCCATTTTCGATCCTTTCGGCAACGCGGTCCACACCGCGCTTTCCTTTCCGGTGCTGGGCGAGGACGTATTGGTCACCGGCGCCGGGCCGATCGGAATCATGGCGGCAGCCGTGGCGCGCCACGCCGGCGCCCGCTTCACCGTGATCACCGACATCAACCCCTACCGCCTGGAACTGGCGCGCCGCCTCGGCGTGACCGTCGCCGCCGATGTCCGCCATACCAAGCTGGCCGACGTTCAGAAGGAGCTCGGCATGAATGAGGGTTTCGACGTGGGGATGGAAATGTCGGGCAATCCCGCCGCTTTTCGCGACATGCTGGCCAACATGAGCCACGGCGCCAAAATCGCCATGCTCGGAATTCCCAACCTAGAGAGCGCCATCGACTGGCGCACGGTGATCTTCAACATGCTCACCATCAAGGGCGTTTATGGCCGCGAAATGTACGAAACCTGGTACAAGATGACCGTCATGCTGCAATCCGGTCTGGATATTGCACCCATCATCACCCATCGCTACCACTACACCGAATTCGAGCAGGGGTTCGAAGCCATGGTGTCGGGCAGCTCGGGCAAGGTCATTCTCGAGTGGGCGTGAAAGCCGCCCGCCGCTGGATCGTACACGGGCAGGTGCAGGGCGTGGGCTACCGCTATTTCGCGCAGAAAAATGCCGGCCTTCTGGGCCTCGCCGGTTACGCCAGGAATCTTGACGACGGCAGTGTGGAAGTCTATGCCGTGGGCCCGCCGGAGCAGTTATCGGAACTGGCGGGCCGCTTGCGTCTAGGTCCCCGCTGGTCCGACGTGCGTGGGGTTGACGAGACGGAAGCCGCGGTCCATCGGTACACTTCGTTTGAAATCCTGTAACATGTTCTGGTACCAGTACTTTTCAACCTAGAGCCTGGAACTAACCCTACCGAAAGTAAATTGACTTCCCACGGCAGGCGCTGGGATAATCAAGACCATTACCACGGAGGACTTTTGCCTATGAATCAGAACGGGCTGATGAAAATTGCGGGTCTGGGGCTGATATTTCTGGGAGCAGCGGGCGCTGCGCTAGCCCTTGAGACTCCCGAGATTGACGTTTCGTCCGGTATGAGCGCGCTGACTCTGCTGTCCGGAATCTTGCTGGTCATCAAGAGCCGCCGGTAGAGACCGGTACATAGCCAAGGGCCGATTCATGGTCACCAGGCAGGGTCTGTCGAAGGTCTTGTCTCCGCGGCCGGCGTTTCGGCTCCTTTTTTTTGCGGGCCTCGTTGCGGTCGAGCTGGCGCTCCTGTCGATACGCTTTGACGCGGCCGATCTCAGGACAGGTTACCTCCCGCTGCTGGTGAGCCAGTGGGGCGCCGTGTCTTTGAGATTCGCCATCGCCGCCGTGGCTCTGATCCTTCTGCTGGGGCGGAACTCCCTCGAAACCGCGCTCGCTTCCGAAGAACGTTTCCCGCCCGTCTCCCCTCCCCTGGTTGCCGGCCACGCGCTGCTGCTCTTTCTATCCTGGCTTCTGGCGGTACGGGTCTTCGGCCACGCGATGCCGGCGTCTCGCGCGGACTGGATCGCCGGCGCCTGGATCCTGACCGGCGTGCTGGCCGTGATCTGTGGCGGGCTGGCCTTTCTGCCGGCCACCGTGTGGCTGCGCTTGTATTCCGCGTGCCGGGACGTGGTGGTGTTTGCGATCGCGGCAGCGTTCCTCGGCACGCTGGTTGGCGGCTTCGCCAGAAATCTCTGGCGCCCGGCCAGCAGCCTGACGTTTTCCGTGGTAAGCGGCCTGCTGAAACCTTGGATTGCCGGTCTTCTGATCGACCCCGGCCAACTGACGCTGGGAGCGCACAACTTCGATATCCAGATCGCCGACGAATGCTCGGGGCTGGAAGGCATCGGCCTGGTGCTGGCCTTCAGCAGCGCATGGCTGTGGTTCTCGCGGCGCGAATATCGCTTTCCCCGGGCTTTGCTTCTGTTGCCGGCCGGCGTACTGGCGATTTGGCTGATGAACGTAGCGCGCATCGCCGGGTTGTTCGCCTTGGGTTATGCCGGCGCGCCGGGGATCGCCATGGGAGGATTTCACTCCCAGGCCGGGTGGATCAGCTTCATCCTGGTGGCGACCGTCTGTGTGGCGGGCTCCAGCCACGTGTCGTGGTTGCGGCGAGAGACGGCTGGCCCGGTAACGCTGCAAATGGACGCGCCGCTTCACGAAATGCCGCTGGCCGGCGTGGCTGGCGCTAGCAACTTCACCGCAGTCTACCTGGCGCCGTTCCTGGCGATTCTGGCGGCTGCCATGCTCTCCAAAGCGGCGTCGGCGCAGTTCGAATGGTTCTATCCGCTTCGGCCCTTGGCGGCACTGGGCGCTTTGGCGTACTACCGGAAGCAATACCGCCAAATGGACTGGCGGATGAGCTGGTTCGGCGTGGCAGCCGGGGTGGTCGTCTTCGGCCTGTGGATCGCCCTGGAACCCGCCGCCGCGCCCGGCACGGCGCCCTCTGAGGTTCCCGCCCTCTGGATCGCGGCGCGTGTCTTCGCCGCCGCCATCACCGTGCCGATTGCCGAGGAATTGGCGTTTCGCGGTTTCCTGCTGCGCCGCCTGTCCAAGGAAGCCTTCGAAACCGTCGCTCCCCGCTCGGCCGGCCTGGTCGCCGTGGTGCTCTCTTCCCTGGTCTTCGGGCTTTTCCACGGCGACCGTTGGCTGGCCGGCTCGCTGGCGGGTCTGGTTTATGCCTGGGTCTATCGCCGCCGCGGCAGTATCGGCGATGCCGCCCTCGCTCACGGCCTGACCAACGCCCTGGTAGCAGTCTACGTGTTGACCACCGGCAATTGGCAGTTGTGGTAAACCCGGCAACGGTTTGGGCCGTTCGCCATAAATGGCTTCGTTTCATTTGATTGGAGGCAGGAATTAGTTCTCGTCGTCAGGCGCCGGGTCCACGTGGCGCAAGAGGTCGTCGATCGAAGGTGGCCCCGGATGCAGTACGACGGGTTTGCGAGCAGCTTCGCCAAGCGCCTGATTCTCGTCGTTCATTGTGGGCCTCTGACAACGGTTTATCGCATCCGCGAGACGAGACTCCGAGCTCCTGATGTAACCGGGCATTTTCCAGGCATTGAGGAAAATTGGCTGCCCCAACCGACGGGGAATCGGTGCCGGAAACCGGGTGGGACAGACGATCGTTTTTTGTCGTCAACGGGTTGTGCCTCGCGAGGACCCGACAGACCACGAAAAACGATGGTCTGTCCCACCCTCGGTCACCGAATCCCGGCTCAACTTGAATTCCACGACATCAGGAGTTCGGAGACTTGGAAGGTTCCACCAATGACCCGTGGCCTGACTTCACTCCGCTGGCCGCGATATAATCGGGCGCTTGAACATTCGTCTGGGCGTAGCGGCGGGAATTGCCGGGCTGGCGGCGACGATGGTGTGGCTTGGCCATTCGGGCGGACGCGCCCGGGCCGGGGCGCCGCGGGTCGGGGTCGAGCCGCGGGTCCTGGTGGCGGACGGGTATGAGACCGCGGAGCTCTCCATCGACGCTTCGGCCGGCGCGCCGCCAAACTCGGCTCCGCACGTTTCTCTGCAAGCGGCTCCGCGACTGGCAACCATCGAAGACATGGGCGGCGGCGGCGGCCATTGGCGCGCCCGCGTCCGTGCCGGGATAATCCCCGGGCGGATCGGCATCCAGGTGGTCTTCCCCGGACGGCCGGCGGCGCACACGTCGCTGGTTACCACGCTCGATACCGAGGACAGCGCGGAGGACGGCACGCCCGACTTCCTCCGCCTCACCAGCACCCAGGACCGCGCCGCCTTCCGCCGCTGGTTCACCTACCTGGCGGAGGCGCAATACTTCGCCGGCGCCGCCGGCCGCGCGCCGGAAATCACCGATTGCGCCGCCCTCATCCGCTACGCCTACCGCGAGGCTTTGCGAGCCCACGATGGCGCCTGGGCGGCCGGCGCCGGACTGCGGGTGGTGCCGGCGCTCGATTCGGTGGCCCGCTATCAGTACCCCTTCACTCCCCTGGGTGCGGCACTGTTTCGGGTGCGCTCCGGCCCGTTCCGCGCCGCCGATCTGAACGACGGCGCCTTTCTTCAATTCGCCGATGCCCGGACCCTGTGGCGTTCGAACACCCACCTGGTGAGCCGCGAGATCGACCGGGCGCTCGCCGGCGACCTGCTTTTTTTTCGGCAGGATTCCACCCGCGCCGTGTATCACAGTATGATCTATCTGGGCGGCAGCGCGTTCCGGGACGACGGGCGCCGCTACCTGATTTACCATACCGGGCCGGACGGAAAAGATCCGGGCGAAATTCGCCTGTTGTCGACGGAGGATCTGATGCGATTTCCCCAGGCCGAATGGCGGCCGATTCCCACTAATCCCCACTTCCTCGGGGTCTACCGCTGGAACATTCTGCGCGAAACAACGGAGAGCGACCGTGGCGGAGGGTAAGTCGGGGAGTTTGCACATTTTTGACAGGCTAAGGTGGACCGGCACGACGGCCCTGAAATTGGCCCTGCTGCTGGCGGCGGCGGCCGCCGGGCTCAGCCAGTCCGAAGACGAACCCTATTTCGCGCTTTCCTCTACCCGCACGTTTGCGTCGCATGGCAGGCCTTCGGTCGCGATCAGCGCCTGGAACGTGGACGCGGTCGAGTTTCGCGTCTACCGGGGTCACGACCCCGTTCAGTTCTTCAAACAGATCGAAGACCCGCACCGCTTCGGCGAGCAGTCGCCGGCGCCGCCGCGCGGTCTTACCTTGCTCGAGCGCATTCATTCCTGGAAGCGGTCTCTGCGCGCCGGCATACGCCGCTCGCTGCGCGCCCAGTTCACCGAATCGCCCAGCGCCCATTTTGAGAGCGCGCTCTCGCGCGGCGCCGCGCCGGCCGCCAACGCCCCCAAAGGCACGCATTTCGCCGAGGCGCCGCTGCTCAACTCGCAGCAGATGGTGCTCTCCTTCTACCAGCCGGTAAAGAGCCATTCGCGCTGGGATGAGGAAACCGTCCCCATCGGCATCGCCGATAAGGGCATGTACCTGGTGGAAGCCGTGCGTGGGCAGTTGCGCGCCTATACCCTCCTGATCGTTTCCGACATGGTGATGATCACCAAGCACGACAACCGGCGGGTCGTGAATCTGCTGGTGGACCGGACCAGCGGGGCGCCGCTTCGGGGCGTCACCGTCAATTCCATGACGCGCGACGAATCCATTGAGCAGGTGGAATCGGATGCGAACGGCATGGCCGAGTTGCACCAGCCTGCGTCCCCCGGCAAGGATCTTCGCCTGGTGGCCCGCCGCGGTCAGGATTTCGCGGTCGCCAGCATCGACGCCGGCATGCTCAACGGTGGGGCCGGCCAATGGACCGGCTACGTTTATACCGATCGCCCCATTTACCGCCCCGGGCATACCGTCCACTTCAAGGCCATTCTGCGGGAGCATGGCAGCGCGGGCTACCAGGTTCCGGCCGGCCAAAACATTTCCGTGGTCATTCAGGACACCGACCAGAAAGCCGTCTACCGCAAGACGCTCGCCACCAGCGCCACCGGCGCCATTCACGACGACGTGACATTGCCCTCCAACGTTTCTCTGGGCTATTACAGCATTCAGCTCAAAGCCGGCGACGAGCAGATGGACGGCGATTTCGAGGTGCAGGAATACAAGAAGCCGGAATACGAAGTGCGCGTGCAGGCGTCCAAGCCGCGCGTGATCCAGGGCGACAGCGTTTCCGTCACCTTCGATGCCCGCTACTACTTCGGCGAACCGGTGGCGGGCGCCAAGGTCAAGTACGCCATCTACCGGTCGCGCTACTGGCTGCCCCTCTGGTACGACCCGGACGAAGAGATGAGCCCGGACACCGCCGGCGACGCCGACGACGATTCCGGCGACCAGACCGCCGAGCAGGATGGCCAGCTCGATGAAGACGGCAAGCTGACCATCAACCTTCCCACCACCGTTTCCGATCACAAGTACGACTACCGCTACCGAATCGAAGCCCGCGTCACCGACGCCGGCAATCGCGAGGTCACAGGCAAGGGTTACGTGCTGGCCACCTACGGCAGTTTCGCCGTCAACGTGGAGCCGAACCGCTATTTCTACGAGCCCGGGGCGCACGGATCGTTTCAGATCGAGGCCCGGGACTACGACGGCAAGCCCGTGCAAAGCCGCGTTCACGTCGCGCTGCTGCGGCGCCCGAAGCGCAAGTCGGATTCCCCCGAGACGGTCGCCTCTACCGACGTCGATCTGAACGCCGACGGCGCGGGTACGGCGAATCTCGACCTGCCCGCAGCGGGCGGCGCTTACCAGATCCGCGTCTCCGCCAAGACGCCGGAAGGCCGCGAGGTGGAAGACAACTCCTGGTTGTGGGTGGAAGGCGGCGGCGGCTGGCAGACCGGGTCCGACGACGATCGCACCGTCCAAATCGTCGCCGACAAGAAAAGCTACGCCGCCGGCGATACGGTGAAGCTGCTGATCGTGACCGGCCAGCCGAATACGGCAGTCTATGTCAGCGTGGAGGGCCGTACGCTGCGCGATTGCAAACTGCTGCGCTCCACCGGCGCCACGGTTACTTACGAAGTGCCGGTCGGCGCCAGCGACGAACCTGGCATCAACATCGCCGCCGCGTTCGTTCGCAAAGGCGTATTCTACAGCGGCGTGAAATATGTCAGCGTGCCGCCGGTGGACCATCGCCTCAACGTCAAGCTGGCCACCGATCGGCCCCAGTATCTGCCCGGCCAAACCGCCCAATACAAGATCGAGGTGACCGGACCGGACGGCCAACCGGTCCCCCGCGCCGAATTCAGCCTGGGCGTGGTGGACGAGGCGATTTACGGATTGCGGCCCGATACCACGCGCGATCCGCTGGGTTTCTTCTTCGAGCGCGAATGGAACCGGGTTAACAATGAAGTTTCGCTGGAATATTATTTCAACGGCGAAGCCGGCAAGCGCCGCATGCGGCTGGCGGAATTGCGCCGCCCGTTCCGCCTGGCGCAGTTGAAGCCCGAACGGCTGGTGCAGCCCAAGATCCGCAAAG
>JBKQVG010000357.1:0-4593 GCA_052325345.1 Bryobacteraceae bacterium | reverse complement strand
ACTTCGGACAGGCTCGGTTCCTCCTCCCCCGACGCCGCAGTGTAGGCCAAAGCCCTCCAACGGCAATCCCGGGAAGCCCTGCCCGTCGCGCCTCCCAACCCTGGCCCGTCCCCGCCCTTTCACGGTACTATCGGATTTGTTGCCTGTCCAGGTATCCATTCTGATCCCGGTTTACAACGAGGAAGATATGGTGTCGGCGGCGATCGAACGCGTGCTGGCCTTGCCGCTCTGGGATTCGGTTCCGGTGGAACTGATTGCCGTGGATGACGGCTCGACCGACGGCTCCGGCGAAGCCCTCGACCGCATCGCCCGCGACTGCCCCTGCCTCCACGTCGTCCATCATCCGCGCAACCGCGGCAAGGGAGCGGCCATCCGCACCGCTCTCAAGCATGCCCGCGGCGAGTTCGCCGTGGTGCAGGATAGCGACCTGGAATACAATCCCGCCGACCTCGCCGCCGTGCTCCGCCCTCTCGTCGAAGGCCACGCCGACGCGGTTTTCGGCTCGCGCTTCGCCGCCGCCGGCGAGCGCCGCGTGATGTACTTCTGGCACTCGCTGGCCAACCATCTCCTCACCACCCTCGGCAATGCCGTGGCCGACCTGAACCTGACCGATATCGAGACCGGCTACAAGGCCTTTCGCCTTTCCCTGATCCGCTCCATTCCGCTGCGCAGCTCCCGCTTCGGCATCGAGCCCGAGCTCACCATCAAACTGGCCCAGCGCGGCGCCGCCATCTACGAAGTGCCCATCAGCTACCGCGGCCGCACCTACGACGAAGGCAAGAAAATCGGCTTTCGCGACGCCCTGGCGGCGGTTTGGACCATCCTCTACTTCGGCGTCCGGCGCGATATTTATCTGGACCGTGGCGCGCGCATTCTGGATGCGCTGGCCGGAACGCCGCGATTCAACCGCTGGATGGCGGAATCGATTCGCCCGTACGTCGGCGCCTCGGTGCTCGAAATCGGCGCCGGCATCGGCAACCTGTCCAAGCAACTGGCGCCCCGCCGCAAGTCTTATACCGCCACCGATATCGACGGCGAACACCTGGCGCGCCTCCGCCAGCGCCTGCAAAACCGCCCCAACGTCCGCGCCCGCAAATGCGATCTGGGGGAACCGGACGACTTCACCCCCATCGCCGGACAGGCCGACACGGTGATTTGCCTCAACGTGCTCGAGCACATTGCCGACGATTCGGTCGGCCTGCGGAATATTTCGAGCGCGCTCGCCCCGGGCGGACGGGCCATCGTGCTGGTGCCGCAAGACCAATCCATCTACGGAACCTTGGACGAAGTTCTGGGCCACTACCGGCGTTATTCCCGCGACGAGCTCCGCTCCAAGCTCGAAGCCGCCGGCTTCACCGTCGAGCGCATCTTCGAGTTCAACCGCATCACCCGCCCCGGCTGGTATTGGAACGGCCGCATCCTCAAGCGGCGCCATTTCGGCCGCTGGCAGCTTCGTCTCTTCGACCATCTGGTCTGGCTCTGGCGCCGCATCGACCGCAGCCTGCCCTGGCCGGCCGTCTCCTTGATAGCCGTAGCCAGGAAGGATGGGGGAGGGAAGACGGAAGTCGGAAGCCAGGAACCGGAATAGACCGCCGCCCGCTCCTGGCTTCGCCCTTCCGCTCTTCCGGCTTCTGACTTCTCTCTCCTGGTATTCTGAGATCCTGTGGCCATCCAGGTTGGCGACACAATCGGCGATTACCAGGTCATCGGGCTCCTGGGCAAAGGCGGCATGGGACGCGTGTATCGCGTCCGCAGCCTGCTCACCGAGCGCGAGGAAGCCATGAAGGTGGTGGCCTCGGAGGTGGCCGAAAATCCCGAGCTGGCCGAGCGCTTTCTCCACGAAATCAAGGTGCATGCGCGCCTCGAACACCCCCACATCGCGTCGCTCCACTCGGCCCATCGGGTGGGCGATAGGATCGTCATGCTCCTGGAATTGGTGGATGGCGTCAGCCTGGACACGCTGGTGCGTGGCGGCCCCATCCAGCCGCGCCTGGCCGTGTGCTACGTGAGGGAAGTGCTTTCGGCGCTCTCCCACGCCCATTCCATGGGCATCGTCCACCGCGATATCAAGCCCGCCAACATCCTGCTCGCCCGCGAAGGCTCGGTCAAGCTGACCGGCTTCGGCATTTCCCGCCCCGCCACCGACCGGCGCCTCACCGCTACCGGCCTGGCGGTGGGATCGCTCTCGAACTTCGTGAGCAGCTTCATCCCCGATCCGTCCCCCACAGGATTCTACCAGGAGATTGAAGGACCGGGTACGGGCGCCACTTGACACGGCGCCACTTGGCGCCATGCCGGCCGTCACCCCCGCTGCCGTGCCCGCAGAATCGTGCCGGCGACCATCAGGCCGGGACCCAGGAAACAGGCCTCGACCGGCAGAGCGTCGCCGGCCAGGCATGCGCCCCAGAACAGCAACAGGCCGCCGAACACCAGCACCGAAGGCCAGCGCGGATGAAGCCAGGCGGCCGCGCGCTCGATCGCCAGGGGCAGGTTCTCATCCCTCATGGCTTATTCCTCGAAGCTCGTTCCCGGCTCGGGGAGCACGTCGTTCTGGCCTGCCGTCCACACGTATAGAGTTGGCAGCAGAAAGACGCTTATCGCCAGACCGGCCACCAGACCGCCCACGATTACGATCGCAAATGGCCGCTGCGAATCCGAGCCGATGGCATGCGACAGCGCTGCCGGCAGCAATCCGAGCGTAGCCACCAGCATGGTCATCATGATGGGCCGCAAGCGGAGCACGGCCCCTTCCACGGCCGAATCTTCGATGGTATTGCCGCGCGCGCGAAGCTGGTTGATGTATTCCAGCATGATCACGCCGGTCTGTACCGACACGCCGAACAGGGCCAGAAAACCGACGCTCGAGGAGACGCTGAAGTTGGTGTGCGTCACCAGCAGCGCCAGCAACCCTCCCAGGGGCGCCATCGCCATATTGGCCACAATTAGCACCGCCCACTTCAGGGAGTGGAACATGGTGTAGAGGATGATGAAGATCAACAGAGTGGTGATCGGGAGGATCAAAGCCAAGCGTGCGTCGGCGCGCTTCTGACTTTGGTACTCGCCCTCCCACCGGACCTGATAGCCTTCCGGCAGCTTCACGTTCTTCTTGACCCTGGCGATGGCTTCTTCCACCGTGCTGCCCAGATCGCGCCCGCGAACGCTGTACTTGATCGCCACGTAGCGCGAGTTGGCCTCGCGGTAGATTTCCGATGCGCCGTCCACGGTCTGAATGTCGCAGAGTTGCGCCAGCGACACGCGTTCGCCGCTGGGCGCCGGAAGCCGGATCGAATCGATAGCTTCGCGCGTGTCGCGATAGCGCGGCAGGTAGCGCACCGCGAGGTCGAAACGCATCTCGCCGTCCAGCACCTGGCCGACGGCGTTGCCGCCCACCGCGGTCTGAATCGCGTCCTCGACGTCCGCCACGTTCAGGCCGAAACGGGCCGCCTCGGCGCGGTTCACTGTGTAATTCAGGTTAGGCTGGCCGATGACCTGGAACATTCCCAGGTCTTCCACCCCTCTCACGGTGCGCATCTGCGCCAGGATCTCGCCGCCCTTGGCCTCCAGCAGGCGCAGATCGCCGCCGCGAATCTTGACCGCCAACTCGCCCTTCACGCCGCTGACCGCTTCTTCCATGTTGTCCGAGATGGGCTGGGAAAAGTTCCACAGCACCCCCGGCATCTTACTCACCTCGTGGTCCATGGCGGCAATCAGCGCGTCCTTGTCCTGGTGAAACAAGGGCCGCCACTGCTTCTTGGGCTTCAGGTCCACGAAATACTCGGTATTGAAGAATCCCGTGGTGTCGGTGCCGTCGTCCGGGCGCCCCACCTGCGAGACCACTTGAGTCACTTCGGGAAAACTGGCGAAGGCGATGCGCCCCTGGTCCATCAGCCGCGTGCCTTCCGTGGGCCCGGTGGAGGGTGCCAGCGTACCGCGCGCCCAGATCGCGCCTTCATCCAGGTGCGGCAGAAACTCCGAGCCAATCACCCCGCTTTCCAGCAGGTAGGCCGACCCGATCAGGCTGGCGATCGCCACCCCAACCGTCAGCCAACGCGCGCGAACGGCCCAGTAAAGCGCGGTACGGTAACTTTCCGTAAACCAAAGCAGCAGCGGGTTTCGCCACTCCCGCACGTTCTTGCGGAATAGAAAGCTGGACAGCATCGGCGCCAGGACCATCGAAAAGATCAGCGCGCCCAGCAGCGCGAACGCCACCGTCCATGCCATCGGCTTGAACATGTCCTTCTGCAGGTGCCGATAGAATTCGTCGGCTTCCCCCCGGCGCGCCTCAAGCACCTGCTCGAAGTCTCCGAAGGGATCATTGGTGGGCCGCCGCACCAGGCGAACCTTGATCTCCACCTTGGCCCCGGGCGCGACGCGGTACTCGCGCCAGATCGCGGCCTTGGTGCCCGCATTCAGAGGATTCACACTCGTTTCGCGCCCCTCGACGATCCGGTCGTGAAACCCATCCTTGAAGAATCCGGGGCCGCCGAGACTCCAGAGCCGCGGCGCGTTCGATTCATTCTCCGTGAACAGAAGCTCTGCGGGGCCTTCGGCGTAGAGGCGCGACATGCCGAGCTCGTCGGCGGGCTCGAGCGC
>JBKQVG010000356.1:0-23470 GCA_052325345.1 Bryobacteraceae bacterium | reverse complement strand
CCAATTGCAGCAACTGGTACCAGACGATTTCGTAGATCAGCGCCGAACAGCCGCTCAGCGCGAACAACGCCAGGAGTACGGGAAACAGGCGGGAGGACCCGGAACCGCGAAAATTCATGGAATGAATGGATAATAGCACTTCCGGGGAGCCGAGCCTTCAGCGATAAAATTTAGCCACCGAGGAACACCGATAAATACAAGTCAACGAAGTTGTCGGCGTTCCTCGGTGGCTGTAATCGATTTTCGCGGTTTTAGGCGTCTGCTCCACAGGGAAATCAGCCCGTGTCGCTTTTCGCCCAATTCACCCACGGCTTGGCCGCCCTCCGCCGCTCCACGCCAATATCCTTCCGCCCGGGGTCGGCGGCTTCGCGCAGGATGCGTCCGATCGAGTCGAGCGCGTCGCTGACGCGGCGCTCGGTTTCGGTAAGCTCGCGGCGCAGGTCGTTCACTTCGCGGCCTCTTGCCTCGACCAGCGCGCCCAGCTTCTTCTCCACCACCGCGCTGGCTCCGGCGCCGTGCTTTTCGATCGCCTGCGAGAATACCTCAACCAGCTCGCGCCGCGTCGCCTCCAGGCGGTTTTCAAGCACGCGATCCTGTTCGCCGATCTGCCGGCGCAGGCTTTCGACCTGATCCGACCACTTCGCTTCCACGTCGGCGATCCGTTCCTGGCAGGCGGTGATAACGGCGCGGTCCTGCTGTTCCAGTGCCCGGCTTTCGGCGGCCATGCGCGATTCCAGCTCCGCCATGCGTTTTTCCCATTGGGCCGATTGATCGCGGAGGCGCGTCTCCAGGGCTTCGACAACCGCTTCCAGCACCTTCTGATAGAACGCCGGGGGAGCCGGGGCGGGCAGCGCGGCGGGCACTCTTTCCGGCGCTTGTTCGATACGCGCCAAACGGCGCTCCATGGCCTCCAGGCGGTCGCCGGCCGCATCTATTTCGGGCTCCGGCGCGGCCGCCGGGCGGCCCGAACCCTGGGTGAGCTTCATGCCCACACCGAAGGCCACCCCGTCGCCAAAGGCCACGGCCATATCGCGCCAGACGGACGAATCCCGACTGGTATCCATATAGCATAATGTACAGGAAATGTTTTGATCGCGCAAAGAGAAAAGCGGCCGCCCGGTACTCGATTTCGGTAGGATAGAACACAATATGGCGATATCGGTCAATTGGCAGCAGGGTACGGCGAGCGAGATCCTGCGCCTGGTTCTTGCCTATTTTCTGGCTTTGCCCATTGGATGGTATCGGGAAAAAGAGGCGCACAGCATCGGCGTACGCACATTTCCGCTGGTGTCCATGGCCAGTTGCGGCTACCTCGTGCTGGTAGCCAACGGCAGCGCCGACCAATCGCGGGTGATCCAGGGTTTGGTGGCTGGAATCGGGTTCATCGGCGGCGGAGCCATTCTGAAGGCCGAAGGCAACGTACACGGCACGGCCACCGCTGCCAGCATCTGGAATACCGGTGTGGTGGGAGCGGCGGTGGCGCAGCAGCGCTATTGGTTGGCGGTCACGCTGGCGACTCTCAATCTATTTGCGTTGCGAGTGCTGATGCCGCTCAAACAGAAGTTGGACGCCCGCGCCGAGCAACGCGAGCGGGATCGGGATTTGTAGTGAAGAAAGACGGCCAGCGATGGAAACTGAAATCAACGGATTTATCTGTGTTCGTCCGCGGCCGGACAGTAAGTCGCTCGCGGCTCGTTCGGAGGCTCGGCGGCTTCGCGTCTTTTAGACGGCGTGCGCCTCTGGGAGCGAACCTCTTTCTCTGAGGTTGGAGATCGCGATATCGTAGCGCCCGCGGATTCCGGTCTTTTCGAAAATGTGTTTGATGTGAATCTTGACGGTGCCGACGCGAATGCCGAGTTCGGCGGCAATGTCGCGATTGCGCCAGCCGCGTTCCAACCGTTCCATGATCTCGGCCTCGCGGTGCGTGAGAGGCACCCGGCAAGGACGATTGGGTCCCCGCCGTAGGTCTTCTTCCATCCAGGAGTCGCCGCCGGCGACCGACTGAAAGCAGGACAGAAACTCCCTCAGAGTGGCGGTCTTGCGAATCACTCCGCTGGCTCCAGCTTGCAGGAAGCGCAGCGATTCAGCCGGAGATAACGGGTCCCCCCAGACCACCACGGCGGGGCGCGCCTCGAAGTCCCGGAGTCCCTCCAAGCACTCCAGGATGCGCCGAACTCCGAAGGACTTGTCCAGAGCCCAAACGGAAGGCCGCAAGCTGCGGACCACCTCCATGCCTTCTACCAGATTCGTACCGGCGGCGACCACGCGATACCCATCGGCATTCCGCAAGATACTGCACAGCCCTTCCATGGCGATGGGCTGAGAGTCACAAACCACAACCGTATGCAGCGGCGTCATCCTGATCTAGGATCATTCCTCCTGGGGAAACAGATCGTCAGAAGCGTTCCGTAAGATTAGTGCGCCACGGGAAAACTCCTCTTATCCAAAGCGGTCTTTACAATTCCCCAAAGGCGCTTCAGCATGAGGCTATGTCGATCGTAAAGACATTTTGGAATGACGATAGCGGACAGGACTTGATTGAGTACACGCTCCTGCTGGCATTTGTAGCCCTGGCGTCGGCGGCGCTTTTCATCGGCGCCGGCGGCAGTGTCCAGGGAATCTGGTCCACATCGAACTCAACCCTCGCCGCCGCAAGCACGTCGGCATCCTAACCGGTTTGGGTCTGTCGGGCGTCAATTTGAGCGCGACGGACCCCCTCCCGCCTGTTCCGCCGGACCATGAAGGTTAGCGCCGCGCCCCGATTCCCGAGGCACGCCCGTTCGGGAGCGGGATCTTATAACGTTTCAGGGTTTCGCCGGGACCCGGCCCATCCATAGAGTGGCCAGGTCGACCCAGGTATTGCCGTTGAGGTTTTGAACGAAGACGGCGTGGTCGGCGAGAAAACGGTGCGGTCCCGGGAAGTCCTGCCACCGGCGGGCGGCCAGTTGGTTCAACTCCTGCACGCACTCGGGCGCCACCCCTTGGGCCAGAGTGGAATGGGGATGGTAGGGAAACGGCTCGCCGAAAGCCATGGCGCCCGCATTGAGGGACTGGTGGAGGCGCCGCAGGTGGTCCCGGCCGGCGCCCACCTCGGGATAAATCACGCCGGTGACGGGAAAAACGGCGAGGCGGGTGAACTCGATCTCGAAAGGCTCGGATTGTTCGAGCAGGGAACGGGCGTGTTCGGACGCCGCGTACCAATCGGCATCGAGAGGACGGGGCGGCAGCAGACTGACGTGCGCGTGCGGCTGGCAGCCGGGCATCAATTCGACCCGTAGATCATCGAGAAACGTCCCTAGAGGCTCGGGAATGTAGGTGACCAGGGCATAAACGCTGCGTTGTTCCTCAGGCCCGATACCCCACAGCGACCCGTTGCTTGTGGAACCCATTCGCTTTACATGGTAACCGGATTCGGTGGTGCTACGCACAAGCCGTGGTTAGATTCCGGGGCCATGGCGCGGGACGGCTCCGAGAAGCCGAGCGCCGCGAATGGTGTACTCGAGGCCGCTCGCAAGCGCCAACAAGGCGGCTAGCCACATGAGAATGTCGGCGGCGGCCCGGAGCGGGGCGGTGTTGTAGGCATCGCGCACGAGCCAGGCGACTACGGTCGAGATCTGTATGAAAGTGGAAGCTTTTCCCCATACGCTGGGCGGAAACTTGCGGAGCGGCGTCCACCACAGGCAGGCCGAGGCCGCCAGCACAATATAAAGATCGCGGCCGAGCACGACGGCCACGATCCAGCGTGGGACGAGGCGGGACCACCCGAGGGCCAGGAAGACGCCGCTGAGCAGGCATTTGTCGGCAATCGGGTCGAAATAGGCGCCGGCGGCGGTGGGCTGGCCCAAACGGCGTGCCAGGGCGCCGTCAATGACATCGGTGACGGCCGCGAAGAGAAACCACTCCAGCGCCAGCGTATGGCGTGAGGCGAGGATGGCCACAATCACCACCGGCGTCAGCAGTAACCGCAAGGCGGTAAAGGCGTTGGGCAGATTGAGCCAGCGCGGAACGGGAGGCATGTCACCAGAAAGTGTAACCCGGCATGGCGGCCGGCGAAGGAGGGAACCCTGGGGCAGACCAACATGTGGTCTGCCCCGATGAGGAGGACACTTGCTAATTTGCTAACTCTGTCTAGCCATTAGTCGCCGGGGCCGCGGAATCGTCTCAGGTCTTTTTTTGTTTTTCGGCCTGGCGGGCGGCGAACCGGGCTACGTGGACGATGCCGCGCTCATGGGTGCCCTCGCCGATTCTTTCTTTGTCGTCCCAGGCTTCCACGCGAAAGCGGACGCGGCGCTCGTCGAAGCCGATGATTTCTGCCAGGAATCGCACCGTCATGCCCATGGGCGCGGCGGCCAGGTGTCTGACGTCGACGTGCGCGCCGACGGTGTCGTAGCCGGTTTCGAGCAGGGGCAGCGCGATATTGCGGCAGGTCCGCTCCATGTAGCCGATCATGTGCGGGGTCGAGAGCACCTGCGCGCCCTCCGGCCCGAGAAAACTAATGGCATTTTCGCCGCTTACCAGGACCCGATCTTCGCCCTTCACTCCCACCGAAAGATTGTGCATGGCGGTCCGGAATCAGACAGCCAGGCCGGCCAGCACGCCGCGCATGTAGCTCATGGAGCGTTGCACTCCGGGCATGGGGTTGTCGCCGTGGATTTCGTACTCCAGGTTGGCGCAGCCCTGGTAATCCACCTTATGGAGTTCGCGGAACAGTTGGGAGAATGGAATGATGCCGTCACCGACATCCACCTGGGACTCCCGGCTGGTGAAGTTGGCAAGATCCTTGACGTGCATGTCGAAAAGCCGGTCGCCCGCTTCCGGGATGGTTTTCACCGGGTCCACGCCTGCGCGTTCGGTGTGGCCAACGTCCATGCAAAGGCCGCAGCGGCGGTCGAGCGGGCGCACTACTTCCAGGACCGATTGCGGGGTAGGGAAGTGCTTGTCTTCCGGCCCGTGGTTGTGGATGGCGATGCGGATGTTATATTCCTTGACCAGCGCTTCCACGGCGCGGATGTTGTCGCGGGTGGGGGCGCAGACCATCATGGACAGGCTCGCGGCTTTGGCCCACTCGAAGATGGGGCGCAGATCTTCCACGGTCTTGGCCTTGGTCATATCGACGTTGCCGGCGCTCATCACGCGGAAGCCGGCGTCGTCGAATTGCTTGCGCGCGGCGGCCGTTTCCGCGGGCGATGCGTCGATAGGGAGCTGCTGTGCGGTATTTTTGATGCTGATCCAGGTGGCGTGGACCTCGTGCAGCATCTCAATCACCTTGGCGCGATCGAAATTACGAAAGGTGTAGGTGGCGATGCCCAGCTTGATTCCGTAGGGCGTGGTCTCAATCACGGCGGAAGCGGGAGAGACGGCCAGAGCGCCCAGACCGGCGGCTCCGGCGGAGCCGAGAAACGAACGACGGGTGGTTCGTAGATTCATACCAACTTATTCTATTACCAAGCCGAGCCGCGACCGGAGGGAGGGAACGGTCTTCCCCAGCCGCGCCGCCGCCAATCCGATCACCGCTATCGCGGCCGAGAACCACGCGAACCAGTCTCCGTGGCGGGTGTAGAAGGTCTTTTCCGAAATGTAGCGGAAGTTGGCGGGCAACGTGGCTTCGGTGTAGGAAAGCAAGCCGGCGCGCAGGCGGCCGGCGGAGTCGATGGCCGCAGTGATGCCGTCGTTGGTGGCGCGCAGGATCCAGCGGCGATTTTCCGCCGCGCGCATGCGCAGGATTTCCAGGTGCTGGAGGCGGGCGGCGCTGCGCCCAAACCATCCGTCGTTGGAAATGTTGAACAGCACTTCGGCGCCATGGTCCACAAATTCGCGCACGAATCCCGGGAATACCGATTCGTAACAGATGAAGGCGCCGATCTGGGGGGCGCCCACGGGCGACACCACCATGCGGCTGCCGGCCGCAAAATCGCCGGCCTCGGTCGAAATTTTGCGCGTCAGCCAGCCGAACGGATATGGCACGTATTCGCCGAAGGGCACCAGGTGGACTTTGTCGTAGCGGCTCACGGCGACTCCGTCGGGCGCCACCAGCTCAGCCGAATTGGTGGGCGCGCCGTCCATGGTGCGGCCCACCACGCCCACCAGGAAATACGCCCTGGTGGTTTCGGCCAGTCGATCGGCATAGCGGCGGAAGCGGGGATCTTCGTCGTAGTAGAGCGGCGCGGGTACTTCCGGCCACACGATGATGGATGGCGGATTCCGCGGGTCGGCCAGCGCGCCACGCAGGGTCTCGGTAAGCTGCTCGTCGAGCATGCGCTCGAACGACTCCGAGGTCCACTCCTCGCTTTCGGAGAGATTCGGCTGCACCAGCAGCGCCGTCTCCCGCCCTCGCGCCGCGCCGGGCAGCGGCGGCAGCACGAGCGTGAACAACACCGGCAGCAGCCAGAGCAGCTCAATCCGCGAGCGGCCCATCGCCGCCAGCGCCAGCGCCGTGCCCATCATGACGAACAGGAACGAGATGCCCCATACCCCGGTGATGGGCGCCAAACGCAGCGGCAGGCTCA
This sequence comes from Bryobacteraceae bacterium, assembly GCA_052325345.1. Taxonomy (GTDB): domain Bacteria; phylum Acidobacteriota; class Terriglobia; order Bryobacterales; family Bryobacteraceae; genus JBEKYD01. The sequence continues at coordinate 16,964 of JBKQVG010000356.1, read as the reverse complement.
TGTCGATTCCCGCGTTGCCCAGCGCCAGCCACGCGAACCCCAGGCTGCCGTGCGTCGCCTCCAGGGCAACCCAAAGCGCGGCCACCGAGGGTATCGCCCACCAGCGCCGCATCAGGATACCGGCCAGCCACGCGAACACTCCCATGTGAATGCCCTTGGCCGCCGCGAACAGCGCCAGCATCGCCCACCCTTCGCTCTGGCCCATGCCGCCGTGGATGGCCAGCACGAACTGGATCCAGTAGCAGACGCCGGCCCAGTACACCACCCCGCAGACCCATCCCATGGCGAAGCGCCGCCAGGGGCTCGATTCGCGCGCGGCCGCCACCAGCAGGGGCCCCAGCGCCACCGGGGCCAGCCAGACGTAATGGAATTTGGGGTAAATCAGAATGGAGAGCAGCGCCGAAACCAGAGCCAGGATCCAGTTCAACATAAGAGCTTTCAGCTATTGGCGGTCAGCGATTAGCCGGCTTCGGGTCGCCGAAAGCGGATGGCCGATCAGGTGAGAAAAAACTGAATTAAGCCATAGATGAACACAGATGAACGCAGATAAATCCTTGTCTTTAATCATCCGTGTTTATCTGCGTTCATCTGTGGCCATACTTCTTTATACCTGCTGATCGCTGCAAGCTTCGACAGCGGCTTCTCTCACTTCGTCCGCCATGTACGAGCTTCGCACCAAGGGTCCGCTGAATACCATCTTGAAACCGAGCCCGAGGCCGAAGGTGCGATAGGCTTCAAACCGCTCCAGGCCCACGTACTCCACCACCGGCAGATGGCGGCGGGTGGGCTGCAGATACTGGCCGATGGTGGCTACCTCGGTGCCGCTCCGGCGCAGATCGGCCAACAGGGTCCGCACTTCCGCATCGCTTTCTCCCAGGCCCACCATGAAGCCGGACTTGGTCAGCACGTCCGGCCGGTGACGGCCGGCGTAGGCTAGCACGTCGAGCGACTGCCGGTAATCCGCCTGCGGACGCACGCGGGCGTAAAGGCGCGCCACGGTTTCCATATTGTGATTGAAGACGTGGGGGCCGGCATCGAGCACGCGCGCCACGGCGTCCAGGTCGCCCGAAAAGTCCGGTGTCAGCACTTCCACCCGCGCCTCGGGCACGGCCCGGCGGACCGCGAGGACGGTTGCGGCGAAATGGCGCGAGCCTCCATCGGCCAGGTCGTCGCGATTCACGCTGGTGATCACCACGTAGCGCAGCTTCATCTCGGCCGCCATGCGGGCCACCTGAGCCGGCTCGAAGGCATCCAGCCGGCGGTCGTCGCCGCGCCGCAGCTTGGGCACCGAGCAAAAGCCGCAGCCGCGGGTGCAGCGTTCCCCCAGAATCATGAAGGTGGCGGCGCCGCGGTGAAAGCACTCGTGAATGTTGGGACAGCGCGCCGACTCGCACACCGTGTGCAGACCCTTTTGCCGCAACGAGCTCTTCAAGCGGTTGAGCGATTCGAAATGGGTCGGGCTCTTGCGCGCCCATTCGGGCAGCCGGGGACCCGGCGGGCCGATCCCGGCGCCAATCTTGACGAGGGGAGCGCTCACGCTATTTCCGAATCGGATGGAATCCGGCGGTTTCGAGCTCGGTCTTGGCGTGGGCCATCTCCTGGGTCGTGTCGTAAGGGCCCACCAGCACACGCGTCAGATTGTTCGGTCCGGGCGTGGTAAATGCCGGAAAGCCCTTATCCTTGAGCGTGCGCACCACCATTTCGGCATCCGACTGGCCCACCGACATGACCTGCCAGCAGGTCCCCGGCTGCACTTCCGCGGACGCCTTGCGCGCCGGCGGCGCCGTGTTTGCGGCCGCCGATTGAGTGGAAGGCTGCCCGGGTTGCGTCGGGTCCCGATCGAGCGGCGCGGGCGGGTTGTCCTCCGCCGGCGCCGCGGCTGCCACTTCCGGCGGCGCCGTCGGCGGCGTGTTCGGCGGTGTGGCCGGAGCCGCCGAGGATGTCGGCAGCGGACGGTCCATCACCGGGGATCCGCCCGAAGACGCATCGGCCGTCTTGCCCGATCGCGGCACATTCTGCCCCACCACGTATCCCATGGCAAAGGCTACCGCAAACAGCAAGACCACGACAAAGAAGCCGCTCAGCAACTGGCGGTTGCCTACCACTAATTCGAATTCGCCGGTCTCGTTGTTTTTCATCCGTTAAGAGCCTGCGGGGGCGCCGGACCCGGTTTGCCTACCCGGTCCAACGCACGTTCCAATGAAGTAATTATATCCAGCGGCAGGGGGAACACAATGGTTGTGTTGTTGGCCGCGCCGATATCGACCAAAGTCTGCAGATATCGGAGCTGGATAGCCGCCGGCTGCCTCTGGATCACCTCCGCCGCCATGGCCAGCTTTTCCGAAGCCGTATACTCGCCGTCGGCGTGGATGATTTTGGCCCGCTTATCGCGCTCGGCTTCGGCCTGCTTGGCGATGGCGCGGATCATCTGCTCCGGCAGGTCCACCTGTTTGACTTCCACCATGGTTACCTTCACGCCCCATGGAGAAGTGTGCGTATCCAGAATCGATTGCAGGCGGAGATTGAGCTTTTCGCGCTGGCTCAACAATTCGTCCAGCTCTCCCTCGCCAAGCACGCTGCGCAGCGTGGTTTGCGCCAGTTGGGAAGTGGCGTAAAGAAAGTTGGACACTTCCACCACCGCCAGCCGCGGATCGATGACGCGGAAATACACCACCGCATTCACCTTGACGGTGACGTTGTCGCGCGTGACCACGTCCTGCGCCGGCACTTCCAGCGTATCGATGCGCAGCGAAATGCGCACCATTTTATCGATCGGCGCGAAGACCAGGATCACACCCGGCCCCTTGGGTTCCGGCAACAACCGCCCCAGCCGGAAGATCACTCCGCGCTCGTACTCGCGCAGGATCTTAAAAGCGCTGAGCAGGTAAAGGATCACGATAACAACGGCTATGGTTGTGAAATCGAGCATACGATTCTCCTTCGCCCTCCGCTGCGGGCACTACGCCATCGGTTCTACCTTCAGTTGCAGCCCGGCGATCGCGGTCACGCGCACGCGCGCCCCAGCCACCACCGGGCTGGACGACACCGCGTCCCAGTATTCGCCATGCACAAAGATTTTCCCGGCCGGTTCGAGGGCGGTCATGGCGGAGCCGATTTCGCCCACCATGCCTTCAGCGCCGGTCCGCGTCTTGTTCCGCCGCGCGCGAATTACCAGCGACAGCAGCAGCACCGAAATAGCCGAGAATGGCAGCGCCAGCGCCAGCGCCGTCGACCAGTGAACCCGCATTTCCGGCAACGGGCTGTCCACCAGCATCACCGCGCCCAAGACCATGGACGCGGCGCCCGCCACCGCCAGCACGCCGTGGGCGGCGAATTTCGCTTCCAGCACAAACAGCGTAACCGCCAGCAGCAACAGCGCCGCTCCCAGCCAGTTGATCGGTAATACCGACATGGCGGACAGACCGAGCAGCACCAGAATGGCGCCGATCGCGCCCGGCGCCACCATGCCCGGCGAGCTGAACTCCACATAGATCAAAAGCGCGCCCACCACCAGCAGAACCAGCGCGATGTTGGGATCGGCAATGGCGGCGATCAGTTTCTGGCGCAAACTTGGCTGGTAGTCTTCGATTTCGGCGCCGGCCAGGTGGAGCGTGACCGTACTGCCGTCGAATCGAGTCACCGTCCGACCTTCCAACGCAGTCATCAAGGCGTTGTCGTTCGGAGCCACCAGGTCGATCAGGTGCTGGTCGAGGGCCTCGCGCTCGGTGAAAGAACGGCTTTCCCGGACGGCCGTTTCAGCCAGTTGGCTGTTGCGCCCCCGCTTGGACACGATGGACCGCAAATAGGCTGCGGCATCGTTTTCGACCTTGGCCTTCATGACGGCATCCATCTCCCCGCCAAACGCCACCGGGTGCGCCGCTCCGGTATTGGTGCCCGGCGCCATGGCGGCTACCTCGCCGGCTTCGAGCAGGAAGAATCCGGCCGAGGCGGCGCGCCCTCCGCTGGGCGCCACGAACGTAATCACCGGCACGGGGCAGGCAATCATCTCTTCGATGGTTTCCCGCATGGCATCCATCAGACCCCCGGGGGTATTCAGGCGGATCAGGAGCGCGGCGGCATGTTCCGACCGCGCTTGCACAATGGCGCCGGCCACCTCTTCGGCCGTAACCGGATGTACGATGCCGCCCACATCCACCGCAATCACCTTCGGCGGAGCGGCGAGTGCTTGCGCCGTTAGCGCAAACGCTACCCAAATTGGAGCGCGCAGGCGCATCCATCCTTCCTCACTGTTACAACTCTAACTATATACGATCTCAGAACCGCGGAGTTCGAAACTTCACGGTCCGATATGTCGCAAATAGAAAGTTTTGATAGGAAATCACCTCTAAGTCCGATATAATAAAGCGCATATATCCCAACTCGAGAGAGGGAGAAGCTGAGTCGCATGCCGAAGAAGAGCACCGTTGAAAAAGAAATGACTTCCGCAGCCGCCGCCGCCCCCGCGCGCGCACGCCGGAGGCCCGCGGCGAGCAGCAAGAAACACGCCGCCGTCGCCGAGCAGGCAAGCGCGGAAACAAAAACCGCGCAATCTAAGCGCATCGCGGTCAAGCCATCGCGTGAAGAAATCGCCAAACTAGCCTACCTCTATTGGGAAGCAGGCGGGCGCCAGTGCGGATCTGAGGAAGAAGACTGGCTGCTGGCGGAACGGGAATTGCTTAGCCGGTAGCCGTCCGCGCCCCCAAACCGCTCGCCGCGGCTCGATAACCTTCGTGGTCAGTACCTCCTGAGGACGGCCAGGAGCCGGCCCTGAACCTGTACGTCTTCCGCGGGCACTAAAATCGGCTTCAATGCCGCGTTAGCGGGCTGCAATCTCACCGTGTTTTCGTTTTCCCGATAAAACCGCTTCAAAGTCGCGTCGCTGCCGGCGACCAACGCCACCACGATCTCTCCGTCGCGCGCCTGGCTGGTGCGCTCCAGCAGGATCACGTCGCCATCGCAGATGTGATCGTCGATCATGGATGTGCCGCGCACTTCCAAAGCGTAGACGTTCGGATTTCCGGTGTAATCGGCGAACTGGAGGACTTCTTTTTGCTCGATCGCTTCCACCGGAGCGCCGGCCGCGATCCTTCCCAATAACGGAATTTCCGCGGCGGCGGCGCGCTGGCGGCGCCGCTCCTGCGTATACTTCGGGGACAATTCGAGCGACCGGCTCTGATTATAGCCGCGCTTGAGATACCCTTTGTTCTCCAGCACCGAGATATGCTTATGCACGGTTGCCAGAGATGCCAACTCGAGGCCCTGTGCGATTTCTTCATAGCTGGGGCAGTAACCGTTCTCATCCACGAACTGCGCCAGAAAATCCAGCACCTGCTTTTGCCGTTTGGTAAGTGCCATCGCCCATCCTGATTTCTATTGTGGGCGAATAAAAAGAGAAAAGTCAAGGAAATTTGCTTGCCATGACCCAAGGACCCGCTGGACTAGATAGATGCCGCTCGACCCCGTTTTGCGCTGCCGGAGGCGGCCAGTAAGCCTAGCTAGTAAGCCTAGGCGGGGAAAAAACCGAGCCCCAAGCGGCCCGAAATCCTCGCCGGTGAGACACGCTTCCGTCCCGGAAAGCCGATTCTCGTCGGCGTCGCTTCAGACCGTCCCGAGCGCCCCCTTCAAAACGCTGCTAAACTGCGAAGAACGCGAGCATTGCACGGCTCGCGTTCGCGACGACTACCCCGCCAGAGCGTGATCGGGCGGGAGATCGTCGCCGCGCCAGATTTTCCGCGCCGTCCAGGGCCGCGGCGGGCCGCTCCAAAAAGGGTCCGAGGGATCGAGACCCAGCGGCAGCAGAGCGGTGGCGCAAAGATAGAGGCTGCCGGTGGAAATATAAGATTCGGCGATGGCCGGCTGGTGCCCGCAAAAGCCCACCGTGAGCCATCCCCGTGCGTCGAACGTTCCAGGGGCTTCGATGACGCGGCGCATCACCGCCGTCAGCGCGCAGCGTACCTGCTCGGGGGACACGCCTTCCGGCAACTGGCGCCGCAGGGCGATGGCCGCCAGCAGGTGAAAAGCGCCGAAACGATAGGAGGAAGAGCGGCCCATCCAGGGGAAAGTGGCTTCCGGACTGATGAGGCGTTCCTCGATGGCGGCATAGCGGCGGGCTCGCGCCAGCGCCGCCGGACGAAACGCGGCCCAATCTCCGGCGCCCGGCGCAAAGGTTTCCAGAACGTCGAGCAGCATGGGCTGGATGACGAAGCTGTTGTAGTAATCCCAGTGGAACGCCGGGCCATCGCCGTAGACGCCGTCGCCCTTATACCAGGCCTGGTGCTGGCGCAGGGCATAGTCGACCCGCATGGAGTCCCAAGTCTCGCCGGCCAGGTATAGCGCGGCTTCCACGGTGGCGCTGAACATGAGCCAGTTGTTGGCGCCGGGGAGAATCGCGCGGGTGGAGCGCAACGCCGTTGCCACGCGGCTCTGGGTGGCGCGGTCGAGCTTGCGCCAAAGCTCGTTGGGCGCGCGCAGCAGCGCCTGGGCCAGAAACGCCGCATCCACCAGCGGCTGCTGGCCGCGAGAGAAGTTGAGGTAATCGGGAGAAGCCGGATCGGTGGCGATTTGAAGGGACTGGCGCGCCAGGTCGGCGTAGCGGGCGCGCTGGCGAGCTTCCGCGCCGCCGCCTTCTTTGTCAACCCCCGCGCCCAATTCGAGCCACGGCGCGATACCGCTCATCAGGCGGCCGAAGGCTTCCAAATGGGTATAGCGCCGCCGATCCCCGACGTTTCCGCGAGGCGCTTCCACCGGCATCGTGGCGCGCAGCTTGCCCTGGCTGAGGGCGGAAAGTACCGGCTCGGCCAGGCGGGCCGCCACACTCAGCCAATAGGCCCGGTCGGCCGCTCCGGTGTCCTGTGACGCGTCAGATGGCGCGGACCGATCCCGTATTTGCGCGGTTGCCGCGGTCTGGAGCCAGGCGCCACCGGCCGCCGCTCCCAGAAAGCCTCTTCTCGAAGAGTCCATTACGTCATCAGCCTACACCCGTTCGCCGTCGAGCCAGGTCTCGACCACCCTGAGGCCGTGTTCTGGCGCGTCGAAGCGGAAGAGCACGAAATCGGCCCGCTGGCCGGGAACCAGACCCTCCGCACGGCCGGCAATACGGCCCGCCCGGGCGGCATTCCCGGTAGCGGCCAGGACGGCGTCGGCCAGGCTCGCGCCAGCCAGCCGCATCAGGTTCGCCACTGCGCGGTTCATGGTGAGCCCGCTTCCGGCCAGCCGCTGGGTGCCGGCGAGCAGCACCCGGCCGCCGGGCGTCGACTCCACGGCTTGCCCGCCTAGCGTATAGGTTCCGGGCGAGGCCGCGGCCGGGGACGCCGCATCCGTCACCAGCACCGTCCGCGCCGCGCCTTTGGCACGGAAGGCGGTCTTCAGAAACGACGCGTCCAGGTGAATGCCGTCGGCAATGAAGCCGGCCATCAGACGATCCTCCGCCAGTTGTTCCCAGAGATAGTTGGGGTGGCGCGGCAGCACGGCGTGCGAACCGTTGCCGAGGTGGGTCGAAAGCGACGCGCCGGCGCTCACCGCGTCCGCAATCTGGGCGCCGGTGGCCGCGGTGTGCCCGATCGCGGCCACCACCCCGCGCGCCACGATGGCCTCGATGTAGCGCGGGGCCTCGGGATATTCGGGCGCGAGCGTGACCACGCGCAGCAGGCCCTCGGATGCATCCATCCAGCTTGCGAACTCTTCGATCGATGGCGCGCGAACCCAGGCGCGCGGATGCGCCCCGCGCGGACCATCCTCCGGGCTGATGTGCGGCCCTTCGACGTGAAACCCCGCCACCGCGCGGCCCACCGGCGACTTTCGGCGCGCCCGCACCAGGTTGCGTAAAGCCGCGCGGATATGCTCCGGCGAAGCGGTGATCACGGTCGGCAAGAGGCGCGTCACCCCGGTGGCAAGCGCGGCGCCGAGAGCGCGGTCGAAGTCCTCGGCCGGTATGTCCGGCCGGTTGAAGTCCACCCCCGCAAAACCATTCACCTGCAGATCGATGAATCCGGGCGCCAGGTACAGGCCGGGGGATGCGTCGCCGTCATGGCGTGAAACAACTTCGCGAGACAGAATGGTTTCCTGGAACGTCAGTTCCACCGCGCGGCCGCTGGCCGGATCGAGCCCGAGACATTTCTGAATTTTCATGATTTATTCACAGCATTACCACATTGGCACAAGGTTAAGTGCTTGCCGGTGCGGCTCCAGAAATCTGTTGAAAAGCCAAACTCGACGCTGGCGCCCGGCCCGGCAGGCGGGTTACAACAGAAGGGTCCTTAGAGGCGGCAGGCGCAACCGCGATGGCAAATCTCGGGGGAGGTGGCCATGCGGTTGCGTGGGCCGCCCGCTCTGACGCACTCCCGAAAACTGCTCGTGCGGCCACTTCTGCGCTTCTCTTTTCAGCCGAAAAACATTGAAATTCGATTGAATTGTAATTCTATTGAAATTCAAGTTAATTCTTAAAATATAACGTATAGAGAAACTAGCCGACCGTCGATATACCTATTGTATGGGAGCCGGTCTCTCTTCGATTGCTCTCGGTTTGTCTGCCTTGGCGGTGGTGGTTCTATGGGTAACCATTATCGTATCCCGACGGAGGTCGGAACGAGATGCGGTTCGTGTCCCGAGAAAGCGGGCAGCGGCCCTTGAAGCCAGCGAGCAGCGGCTGCATGCGGTGATGTCCAACGAACCGATCGTCCTGTTCGCCCTGGATGCGCACGGCGTCTATACGCTATCCGAAGGTAAGGGCCTCAGGGCGCTGGGCCGTAAGCCTGGAGAGGTGGTGGGGCAATCGTTTTTTGACGTAAATAAAGATCGTCCGACAGTTCTAGCCTGTATCCGCCGGGCCTTGGCTGGCGAGACGGTGATCTTTACCGATCGGACCAAGGACTACACGTTCGAGCTGTGGCTCAATCCGCAGTGGGATTCCGACGGCGCCGTCACGGGCGTCATGGGGGTCGCCCTGGACATCACCGAACGGGTGAAAGCCGAACAGCAGGCGCGGGTCGCCGAGGAGCGCTGGCAACTGGCTCTGCGCGGCAACAACGACGGCATCTTCGATTGGGACGCGGCTAGCGGCAAGGTTTTCTATTCGCCGCGCTGGAAGGAGCTCCTCGGTTACGAAGACTGGGAGTTCGAAAACCGCAGCGAGGAATGGCTTAGCCGCATTCATCCGGACGATGTGGCCATGGTCCAACAAGCCGAGCGAAACCACTTGGAACGGATAACGCCTTATTACAGCGTCGAGTACCGTTTGCGTGCCAAGGACGGCAGTTACCGGTGGGTGCTGGCTCGCGGGCAGGCGCAGTGGGACGCCGAAGGACGCCCAACCCGCTTCGTCGGTTCGCATACCGATATCACCGACCGCAAACTTTCCGAGCAGGCTCTCAAACGCGCCAAGGAAGAAGCCGAAACGGCCAATCGCGCCAAGAGCCAGTTCCTCGCCAACATGAGCCACGAGATGCGTACGCCGCTGAACGGCATCATCGGCATGACGGAGTTGGCCCTCGATACCGATCTCTCGGCCGAACAGCGCGATTATCTGGCTACCGTCAAGAGCTCCGCCGAGTCCCTATTAACCACTATCGACGACGTGCTCGATTTCGCCCGCATGGAGGCGGGAAAAATCGAGCTTGCCGCCGCGCCTTTCGACCTGCGCCAAAGTCTGAACGAGACCGTCGAGCGTCTGGCGCCTCGCGCACGGGAAAAGGGCTTGCGCTTCGAATGCGCGATCGAACCGGGCACGCCCGAGGTGGTCTTGGCCGATCGGGCGCGGCTGCGGCAAGTGCTCGCCCACCTGGCCGGCAATGCGATCAAGTTCACGGACCGGGGCGAGATACGGATCGGTGTCGCAGTGGAGTTCGAAGACGCGAGCGGACTTTGGCTGCACTTTACCGTTGCCGACACGGGTATCGGAGTTGCCGCCGCCAAGCTGGACTGCATCTTCGAAGCCTTTACTCAAGCCGACGGCTCTTCGACCCGCCGCCACGGCGGCGCCGGTCTCGGTCTGAGCATCACTTCCAAACTGGTGCGGCTGATGGGAGGCAGGATCTGGGCTGAGAACCGGGAGAGCGGCGGGAGTTCCTTCCATTTCACGGTTGGCTGCCGGCGCGCGATTATGCCGGCGCTCCACGATCCGCTTCCACGGGAGCAACCCGCAACTCAAAGCGCCGGTGAACTCCACGCCCATATTCTGGTGGCCGAAGATAACGCCGTAAATCAGCGCCTGGTCAAGCGGATGCTGGAGAAATCCGGCTGTTCGGCGGTGGTGGTGGGCGACGGACACGAGGCGGTTCAGGCGGTGAGCCGGCAAGCCTTCGACCTTGTACTAATGGACATTCAGATGCCCGTGATGGACGGTTGCGAAGCGACCACCATCATCCGCCAAAGTGAAAAACAGACTGGCGCCCATCTCCCGATCGTGGCTCTGACCGCTCATACGATGAGTGCCGATCGTGAACGCTGTCTCGCCGCCGGTATGGACGCTTACCTGTCCAAACCAGTTCACACCGCCACGTTGTTTCAAACCATCCACCGTTTCGTCGGACGATCGGCCTGAGAAGATTCGGCTGATCGAAAGTCGGGCTAAGAGTTTGCCGCCGCGCCAACCGGCGGTTCATTCGGTTGCGGCCATGCCGCTCCGCCTGTCCTACTTTTGAGAATTCCTTCGCCGCCGGTAGGACCTTGCCAGCTCCACGTAGACTCCCAAATCCCGGTCCAGGTCGCTTTGGGTGCCGTCGAAGTAGAAGTTGCGGATCGGAATGCCGGCCAGGTCGCGGCTGACGCGGGGGTAGATGGCTTCGCTGACGATGCCGTTCATGCAGGTGAAAGGGCTGATGTCGATAATGCCGTCAAGCCCCTTCCGCGCCAGGTAAACGGCCTTGCCGACGCTCAATACCATTTCACCCAGGGCGCCCTCGGGCGGCAGGTAGGGACGGGCGCATTCCAGCACGGTTTCGATGCCGGGCTCTTCGCAACCGGCGAACTCCTCGCGGAAGACCGCCGTCAACGCCCGCTCGTCGCGATGCTGCACGTGGTCGCGCACCCAGGCTCCCAGCGCGGCCAGGGAATGGCTGCGTCCCTCCAAACGGCGTTTGCGGTGCCCCTCGGCGCTGGTATACCACACCCATTCGGCGATATCGGAGAGCCACGCCTCGGCGCCGAAGGCTTCGATGCGGCGCACCAGGTCTTCGTTGGAGAACGTATTCAGGCGGCAGAAGATTTCGCCGACGACGCCGATGCGCAGAGCGGCCGGATCGCGGGCGATGCGCAGACCGCGGAAGCGCTCGCGGGAGCGTTCCAGAGCACCGCGGAGCGCCTTCAGTTGCGCGCGCGGCTCCACCGGGGCGTTTTCGGCGGTAGCGCAAAGATCGTCGAGGCACTGCTCGTGCACCGCGTCCGCCGCGCCCTGCTCGCGCTCGTGGGGGCGGAAGCGCAGCAGCACCTTGTGCAGGATGTCGGCGCAAACCAGCAAGCGCCACGAAGTGCGGACGAAGGGGCGCGCCAGCCGGCCCAGGTCGGCGTAGGAATTGTTGCTGCTGGGCGAGAGCACGCTCACTTCACGGAAGCCGTTGGCGTCCAGGATGCGGCGCAGATGGGTGGCATACTGGCCGAAGCGGCAGGGACCGTCGGCGGTGGGCATGAAAAACGCGGTTTTGGCGGGATCGGTTTCCGGCATCTCCAGCACTTTGAGGAAATCGCCCACCGTGATCTTGGCCGGGTAGCACTCGTCGCCGGAGGTGTGGCGCGCGCCCAACTCGCGGGTGCGATCGTCGGAAGGAGGGGTGATGCGCGCGTCCACGCCGAGGGCACGGAATCCGGCGGCAAAGGCTCGGCCGCTGCCGTACGCCATGGGCGGAATGTAGACCCGCTTGCCTTCGAGCGGGTTCTCGCCTAGCTGACGCCGGCGGCCATCGCTCTTGGCTCCGGCTGGCTCGGTAACGGATTGTAGCATCGCAATATTCCCTTGCTGTCCAGGTACGCTTCGCAGCGCGTCATATAGCCGGCATCGTTGCCGTGGCCGTCGAACTGCAGCACCAGCAGGGGGGCCCCGGCGGCCTGGCGCGCGAAGTGCTTGATGTAAGAGTCGGGTCCGCACTTGAAATTGGTTACATAGATCAGGTGCAGGTTGGGACGGGAGGCCGCCAGCCGCGCCGCTTCCAGAATCTTGCGCCCGGAAGCCCAGTACATGTTGGGGTGCAGGTCGGTGACCGATTCCCGGCCGGTCACCAGGAAATCCAGCGGGATCACGTTGGCGCCGTAGTTCTGGCGCAGCTTGCGGGGCACGTCGCAGTTGATGTTCCGGTCGTAGAGATTGTAGCTGCGGCCCAGCAGAACCAAGCCCGGCTCGCCAGTACGTTCGAGCTCGGCCAGGGCGCGGCGCCCGGCGTCCAGAAGCTGATTTTCGAACTCGCGCTGGGCGCGGTAGGCGGCATCCACGGCCGCGTCGCTCGCGCGCCGCCGCGCCCCGAGTTTTTGCGCCAGGGGAGCCAGCGCGTCCTTCACCGCTTCGGCGCCCATCTGAAAATGTACCGTGGGCGCCAGCATGCGGGCGGCGTGCTCTTCCAGGCGCGGGGCGGCGCGCAGCACGTAAGGGAGAGTCTGGTTCCATGGGCAGAGATGGGAGATACAGCCGGATTGGTCGTCCGACTCCGCATCGAGCACATTCGGAACCAGCACATAGTCCACGCCCAGTTGGAAGAGCGACAGCGCGTGTCCGTGGGCGATCTGAATGGGGAAGCAGGGTTGCGCGCGAGCCATCTCCACGCCATCGGCGGCGATGCGCGGATCGGTGGGCCGCGAGACCACCACCTCCACGTCCAACCCCTTCAGGTAAGTCTGCCAGAACGGGAACCGGTCGAAGGTCGCCATGGTGCGCATGACGCCCACGCGCAAGCGGCCCCCGGGGAGCGTTTTGGGTGGCGCGAGCGGACCGCCGTGGACCTTTTCGAGCAGGCGATCGCGCAAGGCGAACAGGTCCTCAATCACGGCCTTGCGCCCGGAGACCGAAGCCTTGCGGTAGCGGTCCGAGCACTTATCGCCCCAAAAGCTCTTGTGGCCTTCGATGGTGAATTCCTTGATGTCGCATTCGTTGCTGCAGGCCTTGCAGGCAAACTCGCGGGTGGCGAGGTCGAGCTTGGAAAGGTCGTAGCCGCGGAACCTAGTCGCGCCGCCGGTAGCTTTGTGCCATTCGCGGGCGATGAGAGCCATGCCGATGGCGCCGATCACGCCGTTGTGGGGCGGTACCGTAATCGGGCGGCCCAGCACGTGGGCGAAGGCCGCCGCCACGGCATCGTTGTACGCCGTGCCGCCCTGGAAGTAGATTACCTTGCCGATCGGGCGGCCGCGCACCACGCGGTTCAGATAATTGAGCGCAATCGAATACGCCAGGCCGGCCAGCAGGCTGGGAATGGTCTCGCCCTGATGCAGCCAGCCGGTGAGGTCGCGCTCCATGAACACGGTGCAACGCTCTCCCAGGCGGGTGGGCGCATCGGCGGAAAGGGCCAGGCGGGCGAACTCGCCCTTGATATTCACGCCCAGTTTTTCGGCCTGCTCCTCGAGAAACGATCCGGTACCGGCGGCGCAGGCTTCGTTCATGGCAAAGTCCACCACCACGCCGTTTTCGATGGAGATGAATTTGGAATCCTGTCCGCCGATTTCGAAAATCGTATCCACCGGCTCGCCGCCCAGGCTGCGGCTGATGTTCAACGCGCCGGTCTTGTGGGCGGTGATTTCGTCGTTCACCACGTCCGCACCCACGAACTCGGCCACCAGCTCGCGCCCCGAGCCCGTCGCGCCGACTCCCAACACCTTCAGGCGATTGCCCCACTGGCACGCAACTTCGGTCAAGCCCTGCTGGACGGCTTCGATGGGACGGCCGGCGGTGCGCAGGTAAATTTCCTGCACCAGGCGGCCCTCATCGTCGAGCACCACCACGTTGGTCGAAACCGAGCCGATGTCGATGCCCAGATAAGCCGGAATGGGCCCGTCGCCGGGCGGGGCGATGTAGGGTTCGACCCGGTCGCGCAGCAGCGTCACCGAATCCATGGAGAGCGGGCGGCTGTCGAAGGAGCCGCCAGGCGCCTCATGCTGGCGGAGACGATGGATATCCCCGAACGACCGTTTACGCGGGTCCTCGCTTTCCAGAATGGCCGTGCCGATGGCCCCGCACCAGGCGTACAGCTCCGGCACGATCAACTGGCCGCCGCTGAAGTCGAACACTCGGCGCATCGCCTCGGCGACTCCCGAACATTGCGAGACGGCGCCAATGAAGGCCACCGGCGGGGTGACGGCGCGGCCTTTCACGATGCTGGATTTGAAATTTCGCGGTACCGCTTCGCACAACCCGCGCAGGATTTCGGCCGGGGTGTACCCCTTCTGCTGGGCATGAATCATGTCGCTTTTGGCGAATACCGAGCAGCGGCCAGCGATGCGCGCCGAGCGGCCGGCCTGTTCCACCAGCCCGCCCACCTCTTCCACCGAGTAGCCCATGCGGGAGGCCTGCTGGTCGAGGAACGAGCCGGTCCCGGCCGCACACTCGCCGCTGCGGTCGTAGTCGACAATGCCGGCGCCGCCGTCTTCCCCGTTGCGCTCCAGCAGGATGTACTTCGAGCTCTCGCCGCCGATTTCGAACACCGTGCGCACTTCCGGATGGAAGGTCCCCATCATGCGCGCAATGGCCTTGAATTCGTTCTCGAAGTAGAGCCCCAGGATGCGCGCGATGGCGCGGCTGCCGGAACCGCTGACCCGCAATCCCTCGATTTCGGATTCCGGTACGGTTTCGTACACTTCCCGCAGCAGGTCGTAGACCGACTGCATGGGGCTGCCCGCCACCCGGCGGTATGGGGAAATCACTAGCGGGCGGGCGCCCCATTCCAGCAACCGGAAAGCGGGATTGCGGGCGCATAGGGATGCGAGCAGACGAAGGTCTTCCGGCTGGCCCAAGGCCGCCAGTTTCACGCTGACGGCACCGACGTCCAAACCGATATTAAGGCTCATATTCGCTTGCGCTGTCTGGACCGATCATAGCGGACGACCCACTGGTGTGCCACAAATTCCCACCCGAACGGCGACTTTTCGCTATCGAACGGTTGCATTTCAGGCCTTAATATCGTTAATTGGGCCGCCAAAATCGCCCGCTCGCTTGGTAAGGCATGGATTCCGCGAGATCCGGCCTTAAACTGCTATATCGAGCCATGAGCACTGCTACGTTTGCGCCGGCGCCGCCGGAGAAATTCACTATTGTGCAGCCGGATAGTACCTATAGCGGCGCACCGATTCTTCCCCTGCCCAAGGGGCTCCCCAAGACCACCCAGTCGCTGTGCCCGGAATGCTCGGCGCTGATCGAAGCGCAGATCCGCGAGGACCGAGGCCGGGTAGTGATGGAAAAAAGTTGCCCGGAGCACGGCGCCTTCCGCGACGTTCTGTCGTCGGATGTTCGCCTTTATCTCAAGATGGAAGAGTGGAGTTTCGGGGATGGCCGCGGCGTTACCAACCCCATCGTGGTGGACGCTAAGCGATGCCCTCAGGATTGCGGCCTGTGCTCCATGCATACCAGCCATAGCGGCCTGGCCAACCTGGACCTGACCAACCGCTGCAATTTGACCTGCCCGGTTTGCTTCGCCAACGCCAACGTTGCCGGGTACGTCTACGAACCGTCGCTCGACCAGGTTCGTGGCATGTTGCAGTCCCTGCGCGACGAAAAACCGGTGGCCGGGCGCATCGTGCAATTCTCGGGCGGCGAACCGACGGTTTACCCGCAGTTTCTGGAGGCCCTCGCCGCAGCCAAGGAACTGGGCTTTTCCCACATTCAAGTAGCCACCAACGGGATTCGCTTCGCCGAGCCGGAATTTGCCCAGCAGGCCAAGGAGGCCGGACTGCACACCCTCTACCTGCAATTTGATGGCGTTACCGACGACGTTTATCTGCGCACCCGCGGCCGCAGGCTGACCGAGTTGAAGTTCCGCGCCATCGAAAACGTGCGCCAGGCCGGGATGAAGATCTGCTTTGTGCCGACCATCGTCAAGGGCGTGAACGACCACCAGATCGGCGACATTCTCCAGGTGGCGCTGGACAATATCGACGTGGTGAGCGCCATCAGCTACCAGCCGGTGGCTTTCACTGGCCGCATCGCGCGCGCGGAGCTGGAATCGAAGCGATTTACGCTGGCCGATTTCGCCCACGCCGTGCACCGCCAGACCGGAATCTGCGATCCGTACGAGGACTGGTTCCCGCTGGCCTGCGTGACTCCCTTTTCGAAGCTGCTGAGCGCCCTGCGCGGCGAGTTGACCACCCATCTCTCCTGCCACCCGCAGTGCTCGCTGGGCACCTATCTGTTCGTTTCGCGCTCCGGCGAAGCCGTTCCGGTCACGCGCTTCGCGGACATCGGCGCCATGCTGTGCGAGATGGACGCCCTGTCGCGAAAGGTCGAAACCCAGCGCATCAAGCTGTTCTCGAAGATCAGCGCCTGGAACGTGCTGCGCAAGCACTTCCACGAGGATCGCGCGCCGGAGGGCCTGACCTTCAACAAGTTCCTGCAAACCTTGCAGGGCCTGATGGACAAGCGTTTCGGCCGGGGCGAGGCCGAGCAGGAAGGATTCACCTTCAAGACGTTGATGGTGGCCGGCATGCACTTCATGGATCACTACAACTACGACGTGGAGCGGGTGAAGCGCTGCGTGATCCACTATGCCGCCCCCGATGGCCGCATCTACCCCTTCTGCGCCTATAACGGCGGCCCGACTTTCCGCGAGCGCATCGAAAAACAGTATTCGACGCCCCTGGCGGAAGAGCAGCCGGCCCTCGCTTAGGGACTCTGGCTGTCTTTCGGATCGATACGCAGGATTTCCTTGAATTGCTCGATGCCTTTGTCGATGGTGTCGCGTTGCGCTGTTCCGGTGTTCGTGTCGCTCAGATTGCGGACGTAAATTCGCGCGAGCAAGCGGTGCGCGCCGGCGTTATCCGGATTCGCCTTAACGGCCTCTTCA
>JBKQVG010000355.1:0-17801 GCA_052325345.1 Bryobacteraceae bacterium | reverse complement strand
TCCCTGACGGCGTACGCATTGACCTGCATGCCATGATCGGCTCCACAGCCATGTGCGAGAAGCGCATGATTGCGCTGCTCGACACCTACGGCAAGGAAACCGTGTTGGCCTGCGTCAAGGAGATGCTTGAACGTACCGAATGGGCGGTGCGTGAGGAGATCCGCAAGATTCCCGATGGTGTCTATACCGGTGCCTCCGCCACCGACGACGATGGCACCGTGCTCGACGAGCCGGTCTGGGTGCGCGCGCGCGTCATCGTTCAGGGTGACGAGATGACCATCGACTTGTCGGAGAGCGACGCCCAGCGCCGTGGCTTCGTCAACAGCGTCTACGCCGCCACCTACGGCAACACGATCGCTGCCGCGGTGCTGTGTTTCGACCCGGCTCTGGCCGACTACCATAACCAGGGCACGATGGCGGCGATCAAAGTCATTGCGCCGCTCGGCTCCGTGGTGAATTGCCAGTATCCCGCGACGGTCGGCGCCTCGCCAGTCAATGTCGGCACGCAAGTGATGGAGGCGGTGCTCGAGGCGCTGTCGAAGGCGGTGCCGCATCGGTCCGTCGCCGCCTGGGCCAAACATCGCGGCGACTATGTCTTCGCTGTCGATCCGCGCACCGGCGAACGCTATGTGCGCACCACCTTCGATTACGACGGCAGCGGCGGGGCGGTGTGGGGCTTCGACGGCTACCAGGGCCTGAGCTCGATGACCGCGTTGGGCGCCGCCAACCGAGGCAATGTCGAGGAGACGGAAGTACGGATCCCGTGGCGCATGCTGCACTATGAGTTCGTGCCCGATCTGACCGGCGAGGGCCGCTGGCGCGGCGGTCCGGGTCTGCGCTGGGAAGCGGTCAACGAAGGTTCGGCCGGCCAAATGGCGACCGGCAGCTCCGATGGTGACGTGGTGCAGGGCTTCGGTGCCGTCGGCGGACGTCCATCACCGATCTGTCGCACCTACCTGCGCCGCAACGGCGAGGACATCCGCGTCAAGCCGCACCGGCTGGTGGAAGTGAAAGAGCGCGATGTACTCATCAAACATTCCAGCGGCGGCGGCGGCGTCGGCGATCCGGCCGAGCGCGATCCCGAAATGGTACGCGAAGATGTCGAGAACGAACTCGTGTCGCTAGAGGCTGCACGAGATATCTACAAGGTCGCTATTGATCCAGTGACTTTTAAAATCGATCAACGTGCAACAAAAACTCTGCGAGAGCGATCCTTGGAATGAAGGCGGAGCGCTTTATATCGACATATGCGTGGATTACGCTCCTCACTGCGCTTTGAGAGTGTCGCTGCATTGCATAAAAGCAACTCCTAATTTTCGTAGCGACCATAGGCGAGCTACTCATGAACAAAAACAGGTCCGATGATTAAAAACAAAAAAAGGGGGGCGGCGACGAAGCGTACTGCCAAAAGCGTAGGGAACGCCCCTCTTGGTCGTTACATTTCGACGCGTGAAAGTGTCGGTTTCGTCGTCCGGGAAGTTTGGCGCTTGTTTGCCCGCCGCTTACAGCCGCGCATTGCTCGCGAAGGCGTTACTATCGGCATGTGGTTCGCGCTGCGAATGCTTTGGGATGAGGACGGCGTGACGCAACGCGAACTTGGTGAACGCGTCGGAATCAACGGCCCGGCTATGGTGATGGCGCTCAACTCGATGGAGCGCGCTGGTTTGGTCAAACGCGTGCAAAATCATACTGATCGCCGAAAGATCAACGTTTTTCTGACTGAGCGCGGGCGAAAGATGAAAACTAAGCTTTGGCCGATGGCGGCTGAAGTTCTCGCTCTGAGCTTGGCAGGATTATCGGACAAACAAGTCAAATCGCTTACAAAGATGCTCGCACAAATTCGCGTCAATTTGGAGAACGATCGATGCGAATGACGCTGGATGGTTAGTTCAGTGTCATCGTCATCCCGGAAGCTACGGCAGAGCACTCGCTCGGCGCAGCACTACGCCAACTGAGGATGAGCGTGTCCACATCGTTGCAAACGACGACCGCGTTGTCTGCCCAGTCGCTTGCGTCGGCGGAAGTGGCCATACGGCTGCTTTACCGCATGCAATTGATCCGCGCTTTTGAAGAACAAGCGCGCACGCTTTATTCCGCGGGCATGATTCCCGGCTTGGTGCATCTGTGCGCCGGACAGGAGGCAGTGGCGGTTGGCGTGTGCTCCCTGCTGGACGCCAATGATATGGTCGCCAGCACACACCGGGGGCATGGCCATTGTTTAGCCAAGGGTGCCGACGTGACTATTGGGAACCGCTGGAGCCGTTGCGCCAAACCAGCACTCCGTTGGGAGAGGCGGCGAAGACGGCGCCCTGCAGAGGCGAAAAGCTCGCCATCATCAAAACATGATCGGCGATGGGGCGGGGCTCATCCAACAACTTCAGCTTCCGAAGATCGAACGGCTGAGCCATGAGCACGTCCCCCCTCACAAACAACAAGTGGCCTGAGGGCACGTAGACGGCGTTGGCTGGGGTAGCGACGATCAGCTTGCGCTCACCGCCGTCAAGTGAAGCCACGTAAATGCCGCCCAGAGCGGGTTCGGCATTCACGGACAGATACAGGTAGTGCCTTCCATCCGGCAGAAACTGGGGCCATCTCTGGGCAATTTCGCCTTTGGCGAGCGACCCCAGCGGCTTGGGTTCGCCTCCGGCCGCCGGCAGGCGGCACAGCAGTCCCCGGATTGGGAGGAGAATTACGCCATCACGACTCCACGTCCCGCTGGTGGAATTGCCTTCGGTCTGGCAGAGGGTGATGGGCGGCCCGCCGTCGACATCCACTTTCTGCAAAGTGGAGGAGTCCAGGAAGGCGATCTGCCGTCCGTCTGGCGACCAGAAGGGAAAGCTCGGAGAACCCGGAATGGAGAGTGGCGTGGCAGTGGATGCGTTCAGGGAGCGAACGAAAAGCTGGTTGGGTTCCGTGTTGCTGGCCGCGGCGGTAAACGCAATGCGCTCGCCATCCGGCGAAACCGCGGGCAGATCGTACCAGTGGAAGCTCAGTTTATCCGGCGCGGGTATCTGGAAACGCACGACCAGGCTCTTCGTGGGTCTCTCGCGCAGATGGGCTACGGTGAAGACCAGTGACACGAGGAACAGCGCTGCAACCGCGCCGGCCACCAGCCACGGCAGGCGTTGCCGGTTGTGGCGCTGCGCCGCGACGTGCGTGGGAATTCCGGCCTGCGAGCCAGCTTCGGCGATCCATTGCAGCTCACTGAGCAGGTCGCGGGCGCTCTGCCAGCGGTCGTCCGGGGACTTGGCGAGACACTTTCGGATGAGGCGGTCCAGGGCCGGCGAGGCCATCGGCTGCGCAGCGGAGACCGGGGGCGGATCGGCGGACATCAGGGCCGTGATCAAACTCGCCTGGCTCGAGCCGGTGAAAGCTTTGCGGCCGGTAATCATTTCGTAGAGCAAGGCGCCGAAGGCGAAGATGTCGGAGCGCGGGTCGCACTCTTTGCCTTCGAGTTGCTCGGGAGCCATGTATTGAAAGGTGCCCAGGATGGTGCCTTCGGTGGTGAGCGTGTGGGCCACCGTGGGCAGGGATGTATTGCTTCCCGTGGGCGCGGGCGCTTCGGCGATTTTGGCCAGCCCGAAATCGAGAAGCTTGGCCCCGGCGCTGGTGAGCATGACGTTGCCGGGCTTGAGGTCGCGGTGAATCACGCCCTTACGGTGCGCGGCGTCGAGAGCGCCGGCGATCTGCATGGCGATGCGCAACGCGTCGGCCACGGGCAGCGGCCCATTGCGGAGGCGCGCTTCCAGGCTTTCCCCCTCCAGGTGCTCCATCACCAGGAATTCCATCGAGTTCTCGCGGCCGATGTCGTAGAGCGCGCAGATGTGCGGGTGGTTCAGGCTGGAAATGGCCCGCGCTTCGCGTTCGAAACGGTCGGTGAACCGGACGGCGCTGATCTTAATGGCTACGGTGCGGTCAAGACGGGTATCGCGCGCTTTATAGACGTCGCCCATGCCACCGGCGCCCAGCGGGGCGACGATCTCATAGGGCCCCAGCCGCGTATTCAGGGGTAACGCCATAGGAGCCTATCATACACGACTCGCCCTCTCCGAACCCCCGGAAAGGTGAGACGCGTAACGCCGAAGTGAACAAGTGGTGGTTCAGGCCGTGAAAACGCCTTCTCTTCTATTGGGCCGGCCATGGGCCGTGCCGGTCCATTCTCCGATTTCGGTCAACAGGCGGACGCTGGTGAACACTACGGTTTGAGGGAGGATCGATTTTCGAACCCCGGCGGTTTCCAGAAGCGCCATAACCAGGTCTTAGGCGCTCCGGATCGGGTACACTGAGCAGAATCACGCATATGCCACTTCCCCCCGGGTGACAAGCTCGGCCCCTACGAAATCGTCGCGCCCCTCGGCGCCGGCGGCATGGGCGAAGTCTACCGCGCCCGCGACAGCAAGCTGAATCGCGACGTCGCCATCAAAGTGCTGCCAGCGGCGCTGTCCGGCGACGCCCAGTACATGGCGCGCTTCGAACGCGAAGCGCAGATGCTGGCGGCGCTGAATCATCCCAATATCGCCACCGTCTACGGCATCGAGCAGGGCGCGCTGGTGATGGAACTGGTCGAAGGCGCCGACCTCAAGGGTCCCCTGCCGCTCGAAGAGGCTCTCGCCATCGCCCGCCAGATCGCCTCGGGCCTGGAAGCCGCCCACGAAAAAGGCATCATCCATCGCGACCTCAAACCCGCCAACATCAAGCTCACCCCCGCGGGCGTAGTCAAGATTCTCGATTTCGGCCTCGCCAAATCGGCCGAACCCGGCGCCGCGGCGGGAGCCAAGCGCCACCATGTCGCCGACGCTCTCCATGGAAATGACGCGCGCCGGCATGATCCTCGGCACCGCCGCCTACATGTCCCCCGAGCAGGCCCGCGGCAAGCCAGTGGATCGCCGCGCCGACATTTGGTCGTTCGGCGTCGTGCTGGTGGAAATGCTCACCGGCAAGCAGACCTTCACGGGCGAGACCGTTACCGACATTCTCGTTTCAGTGGTAAAGGAACAACCGGCGCTCGACCGCTTGCCGGCAGGGGTCCGGAGGATCGTCGCGCGATGCCTCGAAAAAGATCCTCGCCAGCGCTGGCAGGCGATCGGCGATGTGCGGATCGAGATTGAGGCGCTGATCGCGAATCCCGAAGGAGCCGTCGAAGCGGAGCAGCGGACTGCGCCGAAGCCGCTGTGGAAGCGTGCGATTCCCGTTGCCGGAGCGGTGATTTTGGCCGCTGCAATCACCGGCATCGCGGTTTGGAACCTCAAGCCCTCCGCGCGCCGGCTCATCAGCCGGTTCTCGTTTGTGTTAGGCGATGGCCAGCGATTTTCCAATACAGGCCGCCCCGTGGTCGCAATTTCACCGGATTGATGGCCGCTGGGTCGCCTACTTCGTCGATGAGGCGACGCACCTGGGCGCGAGAGACACGGTCTTCGTGCGGGCCTTTCCGGTTAGGCCTGGCGAATACCAGATCGCCTCGGGTACTCATCCTTTGTGGTCAAGAGATGGAAAGCAGCTCTTTTTTGGCACGGGACCAGAAGCGGCCGCGGTCGTGAACGTGAGCACCGGGAAAGGCTTCACGTTCACGACTCCTGCTCCCGTGCCGAAGGGCGGGCTTCTCGCGAATCGCACAGGACCAAGGGGTTACGACATTCTCCCCGAGGGACGACTCATCGGAGTCGTTCAGCCGGGACCGAATCAGGCCGAGGCATCCGCGACCTCGCAGATTCAGGTGGTGCTCAACTGGTTCGAAGACGTGAAGCAGCGCGTCCCGGTGCGGTGACGGAACTATGCCTATTGCTCCAGGAACTCTTCTCGGCCCCTACGAAATCGTCGCGCCCCCCGGCGCGGGCGGGATGGGCGAAGTGTACCGCGCCCGCGATGCCAAACTGAATCGCGACGTCGCCATCAAAGTCCTCCCCGCCGCGCTCTCTGGCGACGCTCAGTACATGGCGCGCTTCGAACGCGAAGCGCAGATGCTCGCCGCGCTGAATCACCCCAACATCGCGACGGTGTATGGCATCGAACAGGGCGCGCTCGTCATGGAACTCATCGAAGGCGCCGACCTCAAAGGTCCGCTGCCGCTCGACGAAGCCCTCGCCATCGCCCGCCAAATCGCCGCCGGCCTCGAGGCCGCCCACGAAAAAGGCATCATCCACCGCGATCTCAAACCCGCTAACATCAAAATCACCCCCGCCGGCGTAGTCAAGATTCTCGATTTCGGCCTCGCCAAATCAGCCGAGCCCGCCGCCGCGGCGGGAGCGAGCGCCACCATGTCGCCGACTCTCTCCATGGAAATGACGCGCGCCGGCATGATCCTCGGCACCGCCGCCTACATGTCGCCCGAACAGGCGCGCGGCAAGCCGCTGGACAGGCGCACCGACATCTGGGCCTTCGGCGTGGTGCTCTACGAGATTGTCACTGGCAAGCGGCTTTTCGACGGCGAGGATCTGACCGAGACGCTCGCGAAAGTGGTGAGAGACCGGCCGGACCTCTCCGACGTCCCCGTGAAGCTGCGTCCGCTACTGGAACGCTGCCTGGAGAAGGATCCAAAGAAGCGCCTGCGCGACATCGGGGATATGGAACTGCTGCTGGCGGAGGCGAACTCTCCCGCTGCGCCCGCCGCCACGGCTTCGCCGGCAAGATTCCCCTGGATGGCTGCGACGGCTGCGCTTGCGCTGGTCGCGGCCGGAGCATCCTCGATTGCCTATCGCGCCACGCGGCCCGCGCCCCTGCGCCCCCTAATCCGCCTGAACGCGGAAATCGCGCCGGATATGCCGCTGGCGAGTGCGCGCAGCGGAGGCACGGTTGCGAGTGCGAGTGCGCGCAGCGGAGGCACGCTGGCCGTCTCGCCCGACGGCGCGCGCCTGGTTGTGACGCTGCGCGGCACGGATGGGAAAGTGCGAATTTACACGCGCCTGATGAATCAAAGCCAGGTGACGCCGCTGGCGGGGACGGACGAGGCCTCTTACCCGTTCTTCTCTCCCGGCGGCGAATGGATCGGGTTCCTCGCCGATAACAAGCTCAAGAAGGTTTCCGTGGAGGGCGGCGCTACGGTGACGCTGTGCGATGCGCCCTACGGCACTGGCGCAAGTTGGGGCGATGATGGCAACATCATCGCGGCGCTCAACTTCGTCGGCGGCCTATCGCGGGTCCCTTCCGCCGGCGGGACGCCCGCGCCGGTGACGAAGTTGACCTCCGGCGAGACTACCCACGGTTGGCCGCAGGTTCTGCCGGGCAGCCAGGCGATCCTGTTTACTTCCGCCCAGTTGGATAACTTCCAAGACGCGAAGATCGAGGTAATCTCGCTCCAAACCGGCGAACGAAAGACCCTCGTAAGCGGGGGCTATTCCGCCCGTTACCTGCCGTCGTCAACTGGCGCGGGGCAACTGATTTACCTGCATCAGAGCACGCTATTCGCCGTGCCCTTCGACCCCAGCCGCCTGGCCGCCAGCGGCTCGCCCGCGCCCATTCTGGAGGATGTCGCCAGCAATCCGGGAGGGGGCGGCGATTTTGCGTTCGGGCAAAACGGGACGTTCGTATATCTCTCCGGCAAGGGAACGAATGGGTGGTCGATTTCCTGGGTGGATCGCTCCGGCAAGACGCAGCCGCTCGAGGCGACTCCGGGCCAATACCACGATCTGCGGTTCTCGCCGGACGGCAAGCGGCTGGCGTATTCGATGGTTAGTAGCAAGGGAAGCGACATTTGGGTGAAAGATCTGGATCGAGATACTCCGTCGCGGATCAGTTTCCTGCCGGGCGCCAATGTCTACCCCGTGTGGGCTCCCGACGGGAAGACGATCGTGTTCGCATCCAGCAACGGGGCGCCTCGCGTTTTGTACGCCATCCGGTCGGACGGATCCGGCGAGGCAACGCGGTTGACCGACGACGCACTCGGATCACTCGGAGCAAATCCATTTTCGTTTTCGCCGGACGGAAAGCGCCTGGCTATCGTTCAGAGCGGAACCCGCGGCAACCGGCAGATTTTCACAGCGGCTGTGGAAACCGATGCCCGGCCGGGCGCTGCCGGGGTGCGGCTTGGCAAACCAGAATTGTTCCTGGGAACACCCTTCCAGGAACAGCAACCGGCGTTTTCGCCCGATGGGCGTTGGTTGGCCTATGCGTCCAATGAGACGGGGATCTTTGAGGTGTACGTGCGGCCGTTCCCCGGCCCCGGAGGACGTTGGCAGGTTTCGGCGGGCGGAGGCGTTTGGCCCCAGTGGTCCCGCGATGGACGGGAATTGCTTTTTCAGACTCTGGATGGGCGCGTGATGGCCGTCAGCTACGCCGCCAAAGGAGACTCATTCACGGCGGGGAACCCTCGGTTGTGGATGGATGCTCGTTTGCGGACGGTGGTCGGCTCTGCAAATTACGATCTGGCGCCGGACGGCAAGCGCCTCGCGGCGATTCTCGAGGACGATGCGAACAACGAGAAGCTGCCCACGCACCTGACGTTTCTGCTGAACTTCTTCGACGAACTACGGCGCCGTGCGCCAGCGGGGAACAAATAGATGCCACTTTCACCTGGCGACAAACTCGGCCCCTACGAAATCCTCTCCGCCCTCGGCAAAGGCGGGATGGGCGAAGTCCACCGCGCCCGCGATAGCAAACTGAATCGCGAGGTCGCCATCAAAGTCCTGCCCGCCGCGCTCTCGAGCGATGCGCAGTATATGGCGCGGTTCGAGCGGGAAGCGCAGATGCTGGCCGCGCTGAATCATCCCGACATCGCGACGGTGTTCGGCATCGAGCAGGGCGCGCTGGTGATGGAGCTGATCGAAGGCGCCGACCTCAAAGGTCCGCTGCCGCTCGAAGAGGCTCTCGCCATCGCGCGCCAGATTGCCGCGGGCCTGGAAGCGGCGCACGAGAAGGGCATCATCCATCGCGATCTCAAGCCCGCCAACATCAAGCTCACCCCCGCGGGCGTGGTCAAGATTCTCGACTTCGGCCTGGCCAAATCGGCCGAGCCCGGGGCCGCGTCCGGAGCCAGCGCCACCATGTCGCCCACTCTGTCGCTGGAAATGACTCGCGCGGGAATGATCCTGGGCACCGCCGCCTACATGTCGCCGGAACAGGCGCGCGGCAAGCAGCTGGACCGGCGCACCGACATCTGGGCCTTCGGCGTAGTCCTCTACGAGATCATCACCGGCAAGCGCCTCTTCGAAGGCGAAGATCTGACGGAGACGCTGGCGTCGGTGGTGAAGGAGCGGCCAGATCTGAGCGCTGTCCCCGCGAAGGTGCGTCCGCTCCTGGAACGCTGCCTGGAAAAGGACCCGAAGAAGCGCCTCCGCGACATCGGGGACATGGAACTGCTCCTGGCGGAGCCGCCCGCTCCGGCGCCCGCGCCGGTAGCCGCGGCGCAGAAGCGGCCGGTGTGGCTGATGGGCGCGCTGGGGGTCACGGTGCTGGCCTTGGCGGGGCTGGCGGCGGTGCACTTCCGCGAGCCGCTGCCCGAGACGCCCGCGCCCGTAAAATTCCAATTCGCCCCCGAAAACGTAACCATCGGCTCCTCCTTTCGATTCGCCCTGTCCCCCGACGGAACCAAGCTCGCCTATTACGCCGCTGGCAGCGATGGCATGGCGCGCCTGTGGGTCCAGTCGATGGATGCGCTGGAATCGCGGGCCCTGTCCGCGACCGAACTGACCTCTGGATATCAGATGTTCTGGTCTTTCGACAGCCGGTTCGTGGCGTTTTCGAGCGCCGGAAAACTCAAGAAGATCAACGTTTCGGGCGGCCCCGCGGAAACCATTTGCGATGCCCCCGGAACCTTCTATGGCGGCTCCTGGAATCGCGACGGCACGGTGATCTTCGCGACCTCCGTCGGCAATCGACTGATGTGCTCCGAAGGCGGCACGGCCGCACCCATCGTCTCCGTCGGCCCCCCTGCGGCAGGAGCCTACCGGGATCCGGTGTTCCTCCCCGACGGGCAGCATTTTCTTTACTGGATGCTCGGCAAACCCGAAACCACGGGCATCTATCTCGGCTCGTTGGACGGAAAATCCGGCTCAGCGGCCGCCAGGCGGCTGTTGGCCAGCGACCGAGCCGCACAGTTTGTCCCGTTGCCGGATGGCAATTCCGGAAGGATCCTGTTCCTGCGGGAAGGCACGTTATTCGCGCAGCCGTTCGATCTCCGCCGTCTGGAACTGGCGGGCGAAGCGGTCCCCGTGGCGGAACAGGTGACCCGCCTGGCCGCAGGCGGGCAGTTTTCTGCTGCACGGAATGGCGCGCTGGTCTACCGGACCGGGGGAGCGGACGCCGGCGCCAGGCTCACTTGGTTCGATCGCCAAGGAAAAACGGTGGGACGTTCGAGCGACGCGGGCTTTTCTTTTCACACGACTCTCTCGCTGTCCCCGGACGGGACGCGGGCTGCCGCGATTCGCCCAGGGGAGCAGAGCACGAATATCTGGTTGGTGGACTTTGCGCGGGGCGGGAGGACGCGCTTCACCTTCACTCCATCCGGCGCTGACACAGATCCCGTGTGGTGCCGGATGGGTCACGGATCGTATTTTCCTCCAACCGCGCCGGTCATTACGACGTGTACCAGCACGCCGCCAACGGAGCGGGGGAGGACGAACTGCTGCTCCAATCCGGCGTCACGAAACATGTAGAGGACTGGTCTCGCGATGGGCGCTTTCTGCTATTCGCCCAGGGAGATCCGAATGTGAAGCTAAGTCTTTGGGTGCTCCCCATGGGGGGAGCGGCGGACAGAGCCGAACGCAAACCCATGCTGTTCCTGGAAACCAATTTCGATTCCCGCAACGGACGCTTTTCCCCGGATGGCCGCTGGATCGCGTACCGCTCCAACGAATCGGGGAAAAGGGAGATCTACGTGCGGCCGTTTCCAACTCCGCCGGGCGGCGGGGGAAAGTGGATGGTGTCGCAAGGCGGAGGCAGCGAACCTCGCTGGCGCAGGGACGGTAAGGAGCTGTACTTTGAGGCGCCGGACGGGAACCTGATGGTGTCCGAGGTGAACGGCAGCGGCGCGGCGTTTCAAGCCGGCATTCCCAAGCCGCTGTTCAAGGCAAGCAGCCCTTTTGACTGGGACGTGAATGCCGATGGAACCAGGTTCCTGTTCCCTATCGTGGACGCAGTAGAGAAAACGCAATCCCCGTTCACAGTGGTGCTGAACTGGATGTCGCTGCTGAAGAAGTGAGGCGTATAAAATAACTGCTCATGCCACTTTCACCAGGCGACAAACTCGGCCCATATGAAATCGTCGCGCCCCTCGGCGCCGGCGGCATGGGCGAAGTCTACAAAGCCCGCGACACGCGCCTGAAGCGCGATGTCGCGATCAAGCAGTTGAAGGGCCAGCACACGGCGCGCTTCCAGCAGGAGGCTCAGGCGATCGCGGCGCTCAATCATCCGAACATTTGCCAGATCCACGACATCGGTCCGGATTACCTGGTCATGGAGTACATCGAAGGCAAGAATCCATCCGGTCCTTTGGGCGTCGAAGCGGCTTTGAAACTGGCGCTGGAAATCGCCGGCGCGATGGAGGAAGCGCACGGCAAAGACATTCTGCATCGCGATCTCAAACCCGCCAACATCCTGGTGACGGCCAAAGGTTCCGTCAAGCTTCTCGATTTCGGACTCGCCAAGCTGCTCAACGCTTCCGATTCCGACGTCACCGAGACCGTGGAAGGCGCCATCGCCGGCACCGTCTCCTACATGTCGCCGGAGCAGGCGCGAGGCGAACCGCTCGATGCGCGTTCCGACATCTTCAGCTTCGGCGCGGTGCTTTATGAGTTGCAGAGCGGGCGGCGAGCCTTCACCGGTGGATCGGGCTCCGATATTCTGAGCGCGGTGATCCGCGATGAGCCGGTTCCTCTGAATGCTCCCGCGGAAGTGGCGGACATCGTCCGGCGCTGCCTCCGCAAACAACGCGGCGAGCGGTTTCAATCGATGGCCGAGGTTCGGTCCGCCTTGCAGGCCGCATTAGATGTAGCAAGCCAGACGGCGGCGAAGCGCGCAGCCGCGATGCCGCAACCTCAACCCTCGATTGCCGTTCTCCCATTCGCCAATCTCAGCTCGGACAAAGAAAACGAATACTTCAGCGACGGCCTGGCGGAAGAGATCCTGAACGCTCTGACCACCGTTCCCGGGCTGCGCGTGATCGCGCGAGCGTCCACGTTCTCGTTCCGCGGACGAGAAAACGCCGTGCGGGAAATTGGCGAAACCCTGAAAGTTTCCAACGTTCTACACGGCAGCGTCCGCCGGTCCGGCAACCGCATTCGCGTGAACGCGCAACTGATCCAGGTGGCCGACGAATCGCAGCTCTGGTCGGAGCGCTACGACCGCGAAATGCGCGATGTCTTCGACATTCAGGACGAGATCGCGCAGGGAATTGTCGGGAAGCTGAAGGTTCACCTGGATGCGAAGGCCGGCCAACGGCTGGTGAGGCGCTACACCGAGAACCCCGAAGTACATAGCTTGTACCTGCGGGGAATCTTTCATCTGTCGCATCTCTTCGTCTCGGCGGCGGAAATGGAAAAGGGCAGGGCATGTCTGGAACAGGTGGTAGCGGCCGAACCCGGTCATGCGCCGGCTTGGGTGCAACTTGCCGATTACTACATCGCCGGCTGTTTTTCCGGCCAGGCACAGCCAAAGGAACTGTGGCCCAGAGCCAGGGATGCTGCGTCACGAGCGGTGCTCGCCGATCCTGAATTCGCCGAGGGCCAGGCTGCGATGGGGGTCGTCAGTGCGTGGAGCGATCACCAATTTGCCGAGGCCATTAGCCGGGTGGACATCGCCGTGCGCCTGAATCCGGCTTCCGCACGGGCGCACCTGTGGCGAAGCCAGGTGCAGTTGCCACTCGGGCGCAACCGGGAATCCCTCGAAAGCGCGCGGCGCGCTGTGGAACTGGATCCGCTATTCCCCCTTTATCAGCAGGTCTACGCCGACAGACTTCTGTTCTGCTCCGACTATGCGCGCGCCGCGGAACAGGCTCTGCAACTGCTTGAGTTGGAACCTGACCACGCCAGTGCCTACTGCATATTGGGTGATGCGTATTCCCGCATGGGGAGACACGAAGAAGGCGTCGCGTTGCTGGAGAAGGGCATCTCATCGTCCTTTGGCGAGACGATTCATAGGGGATTCCTGAGCAGGGCCTATGTTGCCGCGGGACGGCGCGCCGATGCCGAGCGCTTTGTCGCCGGACTCGAAGAAAAGAGGCTGCTCCGTCCTCTCCCCGCCGCAACGATTGCATTCGCGGCGCTCGGACTTGGCGATTTGGCCGGCGCGCTTCGATGGGCCGAACAGGCGCGGGAAGACCGCGACCCCAATCTGTTGTACTTTGTCGGCTCGCCCGACTTCGAGCCACTGCGGAAGGATGCGCGCTTCCAACCCTTGCTCGCGAAAATGAACCTGCCGTAGAAGGCAACGGAGGCCGGCCGCCCAGGAGCATTCTTCAGCTTCCTCAAGTACACTGGGATGAACTCCGAACATGCCTCTCTTCGCCGGCGACAAACTCGGCCCCTACGAAATCCTCTCGCCCATCGGCGCGGGTGGCATGGGCCAGGTGTGGAAAGCCCGCGACACGCGGCTCGACCGCATTGTCGCCATCAAGACTTCCGCCGAAAGATTCAGTGAGCGATTCGATCGCGAAGCCCGAGCCATCGCAGCCTTGAATCATCCGCACATCTGCCAGGTTTACGACGTGGGTCCCGACTACATCGTCATGGAGTTTGTCGATGGCCAGGAGATCCAGGGACCGATGGCGCTGGACCTCGCCCTCAAGGCCGCCATTCAACTGGCCTCCGCGCTCGAAGCCGCCCACCGTAAATCGATCACGCATCGCGATCTCAAACCGGCCAATATCCTGAACACGAAATCGGGAGTCAAGGTTCTGGATTTCGCTCTGGCGAAGTTCGACGGCCCCCAGGCGCGCGGCGACAAAACCCTGACGCGAGCGCTGACGCAGGAAGGAACCATCGTCGGCACCCTGCAATACATGGCCCCTGAGCAATTGCAGGGCAAGCCCGCCGACGCGCGCTCCGACATTTTCTCCTTCGGCTGCGTGCTCTATGAACTCCTCACCGGCAAGCGCGCCTTTCAGGCCGAGAATCAGGCGACGCAGATTGCCGCCATCCTCGACCGCGAACCCGAGCCGATCGCCCTGCATCAGCCGATGATTCCGCCGATGCTCGACCGTGTGGTGAGAAAGTGCCTCGCGAAGGATCCGGATCGCCGCTGGCAAACCGCCTCCGACCTGAAGAGCGAACTCGAATGGATCCTCGAAAGCGGCTCTAATGCCGCCATGCCCGCGCCGGTCCTGGAACAACGCCGGCGCACCGCCCGTCTGGGTTGGCTTCTCGCCGGGACCTTTGCTGTTCTGCTCGGCGCATTCGCCTTCTTCCATTACCGGACCGCGCCCGCGCCTGTCGTGACCGCGCGCTTCGAAATCCCGCTGCCCGAGGGTGCCGTCTGGGGGACCTTCGATTTCCCGGTACTTTCCCCGGATGCCTCGCGGATATTGTTCGGCGCCACAAGGCGCGGCGGGGTGCACAGCCTTTGGATCCGGCCTATCGACTCGGTCCACGCACAACCGGTCCCGGGAACGGATACCGAACTCCTCCTCACCGGCGCGGCCTGGTCGCCCGACGGGCGCTCGATCGCGTATACGGCGGATGGCGAACTACGAACGCTGGACCCGAGCGGCAATTCGCCCAGGAGACTGGGCTCCAGATCCGCGATTTATGCGCCCGCCTGGAGCCCGGCCGGAGTCATTCTGTTCAACCTGCATGAGGCTCCGTTCGAGCTCCTTCAAATCCCTGCAGCCGGCGGAGAGGCGAAGCCGGCAATGCCCTCCAGCGACCTTTCGTTTTCTCCAAGCTTCCTTCCCGACGGCCGCCACTTCCTTTATTGCACCTCCAAGGCAGGCGGAACGATTCCCGACTCGCTTTGCATCGCCTCTCTCGATGCCAAGGAGGGGAAGCGCCTCACGACGGGGAGTTCCGGCGTGTTCGCCCCGCCGGCTTGGCTGCTTTACGTTCGAGGCTCGACGCTGGTGGCGCAATCGTTCGACCCTGACAGGCAGTTGCTCTCCGGCGACCCGATTCCGATTGCCGATCAGGTTGGGGTCTCTGAGACAAACGGGGCCAAGTTTTTGCTCGCCTACCGTAGAGCAGGCCCCCGCCACTCAACGAACTCACCTGGTACGATCGCCAGGGCAAGAAGCTGGGGACCGTCGGCGAACCGGCCTCCTACACAAATCCCGCGCTGTCCCCGGATGGAAAACGTCTGGCCGTCGGCCGCCTGGACCCGGCTTTGAACACCCGCGACATTTGGGTGACGGACCTGGCGCGCGGCGTCAGTTCGCGTTTCACCTTCGACAAGGCAGACGATATGAACCCGGTCTGGTCTCCCGATGGCTCGCGGATCGCGTTTTCGTCGGAACGCGGAGGGAAGCGCGACCTTTATTGGAAGCCGGCGGGTGGCGCCGGCGCCGCGGAACTCTTGCTTGGCTCTGCGGGATCGAAGTCTCTCGAGGATTGGTCCCCGGACGGAAAACTCCTATTGTTCAATCTGGACAACACCGAGATGCACGCCGTGTCCGCCAGTGGGGACCGCAAACCCTACCCGGTGCTGAAAGCTCCCTATGTGCAGGTTCATGGCCGGCTGTCTCGGGATGGGCGCTGGATCGCTTATGCCTCGTTGGAGTCCGGCCAACTCGAGGTCTTTGTCCAGAGCTTTCCTCCGTCGGGTGGCAAATGGCAGATTTCGAACAACCATGGAACGGAACCCTCGTGGCGTGCGGACGGCAAAGAGCTCTATTTCCTGAGCGGAACGAAATTGGAAGCCGTTGCCGTGCAAGCGGCAGGAACCTCGTTTGAGGCGGGGATTCCGAGAGAGTTGTTTGACGTGCCGAATGCTACCACCGGCCGCCGGAACAATTATGTGGCAACCGCCGACGGCAAGCGCTTCCTTTTCGTGACGATGAAGCAGAATGCTGACGATGCTACACCCTTCATCCTCGTGGAGAACTGGCAGACCGCACTGAAGCACTGATGGCTGGTTCCGGGTTCGGTGAGTTGGGCTTTCACACCACACTACGCTCTCATCCGGTCTTCGTGTCCGGCCTGGCGCCTGCAGACTGAACGCTAGTTCACGTCGACGGCCACGTCCTGGCGGCAGGGTACACGGTGAAGGGCGATTCGTTCGTGGCCGGCAAACCCAGGATATGGTCCGACCAGACGGTCCGGAGCGCCGACCTCGCGCCCGACGGCAAGCGCATCGCAGCACTGCTGCCCGCTGCCGAAATCAAGGGAGCGGCGGAGGCGAAGAACCACGTCGTCTTCCTGGAAAACTTCTTCGACGAGCTGCGGCGCAAAGTGCCGCCGGGCAAGTAACGGCATTGCGCGGCATAAAACAGTGCGAGGCGCAGTCTGCAAGATAGGGGCAGAAAAACCGGCTTCTCGGAAAGTGGCCCGACACTAGCCGAAGTCCGCTTCTGGGAGATGGGGCCTACGCTTCAGGAAGAGAGTGAGATCCTGGCCGCGTGCGACCAGATCGGGGGTGGCAAATACAACCGGAGTGGTGCGCGGTACGAGCAACTGCGTGCGCGGGGAATGATCATGCTGCTCCGCCACACCGCGCTTCGTGTGTCGGACGTCTGCACACTGCGCAAGGATGCAGTGTCCTGGGATTCGGAGAAGAACACCTGGCGAGTCTTTCTGTACACCCAAAAGACGGGCGATCCCGTGTTTCTTCCGATCCCCGAGAGTATGAAGCTCGTCCTTGACGCGCTGCCGGCGCCGCGGAACGCTCCTCAGGACTATGCCTACTATTTCTGGAACGGCCAAAGCTCCCGCCGGGCGCTGGTCGGGATCGCCGAGCGGACGCTCTCGGCCGTGTTCAGGAAATCGGGCGTGAAAGACGCTCACGCACATCACTACCGGCATACCCTGGCCACGCGTCTGCTGGAACAGGGCGCCACATTTGAGGAAGTTGCGGACATCCTCGGCAACAGCCCGGAGGTAGTCAGGAAGCACTACGGAAAGTGGTCCAAGGGGCGTCAGGCTAACATTGATCGCCCCATGATGGCCCATTTTCAGACGGCGGCCGTTACAAACCCAGTCACACGCCAGTCACACGAAAAAATGGGGGCTCAAAAGAGATATTGTGGTGCGGAGAGGGGGACTTGAACCCCCACGAGATTGCTCCCGCTAGCACCTCAAGCTAGTGCGTCTGCCAATTCCGCCACCTCCGCGTTTCGGGTTCCTACTTCTTAGGTACTGCTGGAGGGCTCGGCAAAGGCAGCGGGATGGTATGTCCACCGCCGTTCGCCGGCTTCGGCGCCACCGGCATTCCTTTGGAGGGCGCGCCCGTTACCGGCGCTCCTTCCAGTACCGTCGCTCCCAGACCGGCGCTCCGGGTGGCCAGAATGGAAAGCGATAGCGACGTGACCATGAACAACGCCGCCGAAATCGTAGTGGCCTTGGAAAGCACCGTGGCCGAACCGCGCGGGCCGAAAGCCGTCTGCGATCCCATCCCGCCAAATGCCCCGGCCAGGTCCGCCGCCTTGCCGCTTTGCAGCAAGACTACCACGATCAGGAACAGGCACACGATGATGTGCACGATCAAAATCAGTATATACATTCGAAACCCGTAACTTACAGTATAGGAGACCGCACCGGGCCGGGTCAAACGGCGCTGGGTGCTCAGGGTGCTCAACCGTTTTGGGGAGAATGGGCGATCGGCAACCGCTCCCTTGCGGTCGCGGCTTCCATGAGAAGGCCGGTCCCTGTCAAGCGATATTTTTCGGGTTTTTGAGTTTTCTTTTCATAGCGCGTTATTTTCGATTGCTCGTGGGCAGGCGTCCGCCC
>JBKQVG010000354.1:0-24398 GCA_052325345.1 Bryobacteraceae bacterium | reverse complement strand
AACAAACTATTACAAGCCAAGCTCAAGCGGCAAGATCAGGAAATGGCTGATTTGCGCAAAGGGATGGATGAGTTTAAGAAGTATGGCCGTGGGAGCCTGGAACACCAGTTCCAATACGCCCAACGGTTGCACCAATTACCAGCAGTGGGTCTTCACCCAGCGGCTGCAGTTCGGCCTCACCAGCCTGCGTACCAGTAACCTGGGCAGCCCGCTCACCAGCGGCCCCACGGGTGTCACCGTGGATTCGACCACCGGCCAGATTTCGCAAAGCGATTACGTAACCAAAGCCGGCGCAGTGGCCAACTTCAGTGCGGTCAATCCGTATTTCAGCACCAGTGGCGTCCAGGACCTGCCTTCCGGCCAGACTTTATACGTCGCCGAAGCGGGCGCGCAGGCGTGGGTAATGCCGCCGTTCTTCTACAATCAATCCACCTACTCGTTCGATTTCTTTTGAGGTGACGCCATGAAAGTACCGGTTTCGGCCCGACAATCGCGGCAGCGCGGATCCGCCATGATCATGTTCACGCTCAGCTTGCCGGTTCTGCTGGGGTTGATCGGCCTGGCGGTAGACCGCACCATCCTGTTTGTCGTGGAAGCCAAACTTTCCGCCGCGGTGGACGGCGCGGCGCTGGGCGCCGGCCGCCTGCTCGGGACCAACGCCAACACCACCCAGATTGCCGCCGACTTTCTCAAAGCCGATTTCTGCGGATCCTCCTGCTCCTACACCGGTCCCACCGGCTACTGGGGCAGTTACAACCTCACGCCCAACATCACCTTTACCAACAGTTTGGGAACCTACACGATTTCCATTAACGCTTCAGTCACGGTGCCGTTGCTGTTCCTGCGCACGGTGCCGGAGCTGGTCCCGCAAACCGCTACGACAGTCTACGCCAGCGCAACCGCGGTCCGCCGCGCCGTTCGCACCATCATGGTGCTGGACCGTTCCGGCTCCATGTCGGGAACCCCCTTCACTAATATGCAGGAGGGCGCGGAAACCTTCGCCTCCTATTTCCTGCCCGGCACCGACGAAATCGGGCTGGTCATGTTCGACACCAGCGCCATCGTGGCCTACCCCACAACGTATCCGTTGGCCTACCCACCCACCATGACCACCGGAGGGCCGGATACCAGCTTCGATACCAGCTCGACCGCCGGCCCGCTGATGACGGCGCTGCAGGCCATGGCGGTTGGAACCGGTACCGGCACGGTGGAAGCATTATCGCTGGCCTATATGGGATTGCAGCAGGCGCACAATCGCGACCTCGCCGCGAATGGCGTCGACAACATGCTGAATTCCATTCTGCTGTTTACCGATGGCGTCCCGGATGCGATTGCGGTCAGCCCCAACGCGACCCAGGTCTGGAACGTCGCCACCAATTCCTGGATGACCACTACTCCCGTGGTTACCAGCGCCAGCTCGTGTACTTACAAGTCGACCAGCACCACGGCGGACACGATGATGGGTACGATTGTCGAGAACGGCAATGCCGGCAGTTGGACCGGCCAAAATGGGCTATTCCTGCTTGCGGGCTACTACCCAAGCAACACCTCCACCGGCAACGCGTTGAGCTACTGGGAGGCAAATCCATCGAGCGGCTGGGGCAACGGTACTCTTTCGCAATCCAAGCCGGTGGCGGCCTTGTCCGGCTGCGCAACCACTGCTTTCGGCGCCGGGGGCGGGAGCCCGCCCACCAACTACAATCTCTATCATAGTTCCACAAACTACGTCACCGGGATTCCGGCTTACGATATCTATGGCAATTCCACCAGCGGCACCGCCTACCAATACGCTACCCTGAACCAGTCTAACGGAACATCTACCTCTCCTTACTCGGCGGGTAGTTACTCCGCCACTGCCATCACCAGTGCCAACACCCTTCCGATTGCGTCCTGGAATGCCGTAGACAATGTCGGCAATACCATCCGCTCGCAAACCGCCATGAACCAGATCACCATCTACAGCATTGGGTTCAGCGGCGATGGCGGCGTGGACGCGGGGCTGCTCAACCGCCTTGCCAATACGCCCGCAGCCCAGCCTTCGGGCGTCAATACCTCGCAGCCGCAGGGGCAGTACATTCAGGTGGATAGCGTTAGCCAACTGGTCAGTGCGTTCCAACTCGTAGCCAGTTATATCCTGCACCTGTCCAAATAACGGTGTCCTTCACCGGTGCAGACCGTTTCGCCGGCCGCGCGCGATCTCTTGGTCCGCTTGGAGCCGTTAAGCTTAGCGACTGCCCTTCGCTATCCATCCGCGCACTCGATTGTGCCCGTAACCCTTCAAAGGGCGTGTCGTCTCCGCCGCAGATGGTCCCCTTCGCAGGCTCCGATATCCTCGCCCCAAAGCGTCGGAATACGGGATGGCGGAAAGTGCCCCCCGCCTCCATTTCAGGCCGGGCCATAAGCAAACGCTGAGGGCTCCTAATCCTCCAACTTAGTACTCCAACTCCTGAAAATATACCTACCTGACAGTACGCTCACCGACATATCAGTACTAGCTTGAGTCACGCAAAAGCGTTACGTTTACTACCATGCATAAATTGAATCACGGTGCCGGTAGGACTCACTCAAGGGAAGTTATGGAGATGAGGACCGTGATTTCCCAAATTCGACGGAAGGGGCTGGGCCTTTTGGCTGCTTTGTTGCTTGGCGGGT
Organism: Bryobacteraceae bacterium; assembly: GCA_052325345.1. Lineage (GTDB taxonomy): Bacteria > Acidobacteriota > Terriglobia > Bryobacterales > Bryobacteraceae > JBEKYD01. The sequence continues at coordinate 21,746 of JBKQVG010000354.1, read as the reverse complement.
TCGCCATACCGCTAGCCAGCGCCACTTCCATCCTACTGACATCTCCCGACGCCTCGAATTTCGCCGTACTCTATGAAGGAACGAGTGGCCATAACCTGTCCATCACGAACGTAACGATTAATGGTGGTGTGGGGGTTGGCGGTACGGGCGTTGTTCAATACAGCGGCCCCGGGACCATCGACGGCCCTCTCGACTTCTCGGACCCGAATAACGGGCAGTACCACGACACCAACGGCAGCAACCTCGGACCGACATCGGTTGTTTACAGCGACGCGGCCGTCACAAACGCTCTAAGCGAGGTGGGTACCCTCTCGTCGGACGTCAGCGGCGGGACCAACCTCGCCATCAGCAAAGGAGGCGAGACGATAGATGAGTCAAGCGGCACGCTGGAAACGGTGGACGGCATCGCCTCCTACGTGTTTAACGTGACCTCTTACAGCGCAAACAATAGCGATGTCATGACGATCGTCGGAAACGGAAGCGGCGATCCCGTCATATTCAACTTCGCCTTCAATGCCAACGTCAACCTGGGTGGCACCGTGGTCTTGGCCGGCACCGGCCTGACGAGTGCCGACCAGGTCCTGTTTAACTTCCAATCGAGCGGAAAGAATATTGACCTCAACAACAACGGCAACGTGGCATTCCAGGGAATCATCCTCGCCCCCAATGACGCCTTGTCCGTGGTTCACGCGGATTTAAACGGGCGCGTGTTCGGCGGAGATAGCAGCGACATGCAAATCGTTTCGGGCGATTGCATCACCGCACCGACGCCGAGCCCAACACCGGAGCCCTCCTCCCTCATACTCCTGGGCGCGGGCCTGTTGGCTACTTTTGGACTCGCCCGCAGTCGGACGCGATAGTGGTGAGGATCCCCTGACTGGACCGCAAACCGCGTTGGGGATGCGGAATTGCCGAGCGCTTCAATTCGCCGCAAAGATTACCGCCTCTTATGCCTAGGTGCACCGAAGCTCCCGCTCGACCCCGCGTCAACGCGTTCCAACGCGTCGCAGGCTTCATTGTGCACCTGTCCCAGCAACACCCCGCTTCCGCAGCCGGTAGCGCCGGCCGCGCCACTCGATGGTGTCGCCGAAAGCCGAAGACGCCAGCGCTATCAGCCAGAGCCAGGTAGCCACGGGCGCCAGCAGCCAGTGAGCCCAGCCCCAACGGCGGAACCAGGCGGCGTAATCGGGCAGGCAGGCGCGCGCCAGGCGGGCGCGTTCCCTGCCCTTCCACATTCCGGGAATTAGCTGGACCGCCAGCGCCGCCAGAGCCAGCCGGTGGCCGCGCAGCAGCGCGATCGCCGATGCCACCATCGCTCCGGCGTAGAACACGTGAGCCACCAGGCCGGGCCACCAGAGGCGAGGGCAATAAACCCGCGTCAGCAGCATTTGGCGGCGGGTCCACTCGAAGAAGCGGCCGGCGGCGATGCCTTCGTGCGAGGGCGCCATCGCTCCCGGCGCATAGGCAATGCGCAGTCCGGCGGCGCGCAAAGCGGCGGTCAGGGCGTAATCGTCGCTCACGGCCTCGCGCCAATAGTCCGGCACTTTGGCTTCAAAGAATGCGCTCTTCAGGATCGCCATGGAGCCGCCCCAGGCAAATGGGCAATCGCCCGCGCCCAGCATGCCTACGCAAACCGCGTCCCAAACCGAGCGCAGTAATCCCCAGAGGCTGGGAAGTTCGGGCAGAAACCAGCGGTAACCGGTGGAAGCGCCGACGCCCGCTTGGCTCAAGGGCGCAACCAGAGCGCGCAGCCACCCGGCCGTGACCCGCGTGTCGGAATCGGCAAATGCCAGTATCTGGCTCTGGACCCGGCTGGCGCGGACGGCCGCCGTCAGGTTCTGCACTTTTTCGCTGTTGCCGGCATCGGGTCCCCCGTGCGCCAGCACCACCCGCACCCGCGCCGGAAGCACCCCGGCCGGGATGTCGGCGGCACAACGCGCGGCCACGATCAGCTCGAAGTCCGGATAATCGAGCGAAGCCAGCGCCGCCAGGTTCTCCCGCAAGCCGTAATCCGCGCCCTTCACCGGCACAATCACCGTGGCGGGCGGAAATGCCGCCGCGGTTTCCTCCAGACGCGAGTGAATATAGCGGGCTCGCTTCGATGCGTTTCTTACAGAAAGCACCGCCAGCAACAGCGCGGGTCCCACCCAAAACCAGTACCAGAAGACCAAGCGTCAGGATAGCTGAAAGCTGACGGTTGAGGGCTGGCGGCTCTATTTATTCCGTCTTCGAATAATAATACGTGTACTTGCTGTAGAGCTCCGAAGCGCGGGCGCCGTTGGCCACGATCCCCAACACGTTGTTCTCGCACAGCGACTGCATGGCCCGCTGCACATTATCGAACGTCGTGGAGCCGATCTTGACCACCAGGATGGTGCCGTCCGCCAAGGTGGAGAGCAGGTTGGCATCGGCCGAAAACAGCAGCGGCGGCGTATCGAAAATGGACCAGTGGAACAGGTGGGGGAGATCGGCAAACAGCAGTTTCGTCTGCCGCATATTGAGCAGCTCCAGGGGGTTTTTCACCGGCGTTCCGGCCGGCAGAATGTACAGGTTGGTGCCCTCCAGCTTGCGCAACGCCTGCGCGAATGTACACTGCCCCAGCATGAAGTCCGAAAAGCCGGGGGAACGGTCGACCTGGAAAAGATTGTGCACGATCGGACGCCGCAGGTCGAAATCCCCGAGCAGCACCTGGCTTTCGGCCAGGTGGGCTTGCGCCAGGGCCAGGTTCACGGCGGTAAAGGTCTTGCCTTCGGCCGGCGAGGGGCTGGTCATCACCACGGTGTGCAGCGGCTGCAAGGTTTGCAGGTGGTTGAGCCGGGTTCGCAGCGTGCGGAACTCTTCGGCGGGGGTCTCGTGGGATTTGTTGAGATCGAGCAGGTGCGATTCCGGCGCTGGGTTAAAGGGTATGACTTCGACCTCGCGGAGCAGGCTGGGTTGCAGGTTCAGCCGGGTCGCCGCCTTGGGTGTGGGTAAAGCATCCAACTCGCCGCTGCCGTATCCCTGATAGCTCGCCTCGCCGTTCGCCGGCACGGGATCCGGCAGAACCCCGCCGGCTTGTTCCGCCCGGCGTAAAGCATCGTGAACGCGACTCATCTTTCCTCCGTATGAATTGCCCGCGTGGCGTTGGTTCCGGCCACTCTCAGCTCCTGCCAAAAAAGCGGTAATACATGGCGCTCGAGACGGCAATGCTGCCCACCACAAAAGCGCAGGACCATGCCAGCCAGAACAACCGCCGCTTGCGCCGCACCAGCAAAGCGTTTTCGAGCAAGGGAATGCTGGAAAGCACCGCCAGGTTGGTATAAGCCCTGACGTCCTTCAGGTTCTTGAGCGAGGCGTCTTTCATTTCCTTCGCCGCCGCCATCATCAGCCCGAGCATGAGGCCGATGGCGGTGCCGCTGGCGGCAAACAGCGGACGGTTCGGCTCCACCGGCGTATCCGGCAGATTGGCCGGATCGAGCAACTCCAGACTTTCGCCGGCTTTATGCGCGGTCAGGTTCTGCGACGTCTGCGCCAGGTCGCGCCTCTTGGACTTCTCGTCGTAATCGGACTTGGCCAGTTCCAGATCGTGGTTCAACTCTACGTACTGTTGCTGGTTCAAGGGCGCCTCGTCGATGCGCGCCTGAAATGCCGCCACCCGCTTGTTCATCTCCGCCTGGGCCTGGGTCAGCCGTTCCAGCTCGACCTGGGCGGCCTGAATGCGAACTCTCACCGAGCTGATGTTGTCGCGCAGATTTTCCAGTTGCGCCTGCACCGCCGGGTCCTGCACCTTCACCGGGCCCATTTGGGCGGCCGAATTCTGCTCGGTCTGGCTCTTTTCCAAATCCGCTTTCTGGCCTTCGAGCGACGAGATGCTGGCCTTCAACTGGTTCACGTCCGGGTAGTTCTCCCCGTACATCTTTTGCATCGAAGCCAGTTGGGACTTGGCGTTTTGGAGCTGCGACTCGACGTTGATCAACTGCTGGTTCTTCACCGCCACATTGGGTGCGTTGATGGTGCGCTCGGCGTTGCTCTGAAGGTATTTCTGGTCGTTGATGTAATTGTTCAACTGGTTCTCGAGCATCAGCTTCCCGGTTTGCGCCGCGTTGAGCTGGTCGGCGATTCGCGAAGCTTCCATCGAGGCCACGTTGGCCGCCTGCACGTTGCCCTGGAACTGGTCCGGCAGCCGTCCGTTGTTTTCGATCTCGAACCTCGTCATGCGGGCTTGCATCTCGTCCAGGTGTTCCTTGGCGCGCTTCAGCTCGTCGTCCATGAAGTTGGTGGTGAGGCGGATCGAATCGGCCTGGGCGTTTTCGTTCTGTTCGGTGAACTTGCTCACCAGCTCGCGCACCACGGCCTGCGCTTTGAACCGGTCGTTGTAGCGGAAGGAAATCTGGAAGGCGCTCGCGAAGCGGCGGTCCGACGAGGCCCCGGGAGCGTCGTACATGGCGATCTTGATGTCTTTCATGCGCATGTCCTGCACGATGTCCTCGAGCGATTTCTGCGCCCGCTCCTTGGGATAGAGGTTCAGCGAGGGACGCGTGATCAGCTCCACCAGGTCCGTCCGGCTCAGGATCTGCTGTTCCATCTGGGTCAAACGGTCGGACATCTGCTGCGTCAGCTCGCTCGGCACCAGGTGTTCGGAAACCTGCTGCGGCGTAATGCGCATCAGCGCCGAGGAGACGTATGTATCCGGCCAGATGAACGCGATCACCACCGAAATCACCAGGCCGGCATACATCGGCCCAATGATCCAGGAGCGATAGCGGCGCAACATGTCGATGTAATCTTCGACGTCCGGTTGACGCCGGGAAATGCTGACGTAATTCTGTGGGCTACCCATAAAAAATTCTTCTTGCGGCGGTCCTTAATCAGGGAACGATAATCTGGTCGCCCGGTTCGAGCAAAATGTTCTGCTCCAGGTGCTTGGCATGGATCACCTGATCGTAGTTGAACTTCAGCTCCTTGGAACCGCGCAGAATTCGGATTTTGCTGCGTTTGGCAAAATCGCGAAACCCGCCCGCGTTGACCAGGCCCTCCAGAATGGTGGTCGGTACGGCGAGATCGTAGGCCCCCGGCTTGTTGACCTCGCCCTGAATATAATACTTGCGGCTGTGCACCTGGGCCACGCTCACCGTGACGTTGGGATCGATCACCATCTTGCGGTCTTTGAGGGCCTGTGCAATGGCGTCTTCAAGCTGCCCCGGGGTTTTCCCGGAAGCCTGGACTTCTTTGATCAGCGGAACCGAAATCATCCCGTCCGGCCGGACCGTGTAGTTGCCCGAAATCTCCCGGTTGCCCCAGACGATGATCTGCAGAACGTCCTCGGCTCCAATGGTGTAGCTTTTTCGATCCACCGGAGCGGCGCCCACCGTCTTATCGCCGCCCGGGGCTGCGCCCATCTTGACCGGATCGGGCGTCTGGCCAACGTCGGAAGCCGGCTTTTGATCCTGTACCGCCGCGGGCGAAGCTTCCGGCGCCGCCGGGAGTGCGTACGAGCTTCCGGCCAGGCAAAGGAGAAATATGGCGATCATGATCCGAAACACGATTTTTGGGTGTCGATTCATCCCCGCCGGAGCTGCGCAACTGGCGGAAAACACAGGAAGCTTCCACTGCATCTCTATTATTGTACAGCATTTGTGCAAAAGTACCGGTAGTGAGCTTCGGCTAAGTGAGTACTGGGTCTGCAGCACACCAAGAGCAGTACCAAGCTCGCGCCTTAAAATCCCTCAATGTCCACTTCCGATACACTTCCGCATAGTGTATTCTCCAAAATAGCGGATCTCCAATCCGATGAAAAATGGTAACTTCAACAAAAATCAACTACTCTGAAAGGAGAATTTTATCCTGGCGGCGGCACTAAACGTGCACGGATCTCTGGCAGTTTAGTGTCTCGCAAGATTGCGTATCGGGATTCATGAAGGAACTCAAGTTCCAACTATCCACCGCGCTGTTGACCATACTGACGCTCGCCGCCGGTATTGCCGCCTTTTTGAATTTTGAACAGCAACGGCATTTCAACCGCCTGGCGGAAGATGGCGCGATCTGGGTGGACCGGGGCGGCCACGTCGAAGCTCTCTACGTGAAGCCCGGCAGCGGCGCCGCCAATGCCGGAATTCACCGCGGCGACCGGCTGATCTCCATCAATACCCTGCCCATCCAGAAAGCGCTGGATGTTCCCAAAATACTGGCCTCGATCGGCACCTGGATCAAAGCCGATTACGTGATCACCCACGGAGGCATCGAGCTCCCTCCCATCAAAGTCATCACCCAGGAAGTTCCGCTCGACCGTCTGCTGATCTATCAATACGTGGTGGGCGCCGCCTACCTGCTGATCGGCCTGTTTGTTTACTTCCGCCGCGGCAGCGCCCACAAGGCGCGGCATTTTTACGTTCTCTGCCTCACCTCGTTCATCGCCTTCACCTTCCACTACACCGGCCAGCTCAACAGTTTCGACCAGATCATCCTGTACGGCAATGTGGTGGCCGGGCTGGTCGCGCCCACCGTGTTTCTGCACTTCTGCCTGACCTTTCCGGAAGCGCCCCGCTGGCTGCGGGGAAGAGTGCGTCCGGCTCTGCTGTATTTGCCCGCCGGTCTGCTGGTGGCGATCTATGCCGGGGTCAGCTCGGGGGCTTTAAAGCTGGCGATTCCGCTCATCGAGCTGCGCTGGCTGCTGGACCGGGTCTGGGTGGTGTTTGCCACCGTGCCTTATCTGCTCAGCGCGGTGGCCGTCACCTTGACCTACCGCAAAGCCGAAGACACCATCGTGCGCCAGCAGCTCAAGTGGCTGCGCAACGGCATCCTCTGCGGCTATCTTCCTTTTGCCGCGCTCTACGTGGCGCCGTTCGCTTTGGGCGCGCTGCCCAACGAGTACATGAAGATGGCCGTGCTCTCGGTGGTGCTCCTGCCGCTCACGCTTTCTTATGCCATCGTGCGCTACCGGCTCATGGATGTGGACATCCTGTTCCGGCAGGGTTACGCCTATACCTTGGCCACCGTATGCGTGGTGGGCGCCTTCTACGCCATCGTGTTTTCCCTGGGCGGCCTGGTACACGTTTATTTCAGCACCCTGGGCAATACCGGGGTAATGACGGTGATGCTGTTGACGGCGTTCCTGTTCCAGCCCATTCGCGCCTGGATCCAGGAACGCCTGGACCGCCACTTCTACAGCGACCGCTACGATTACCGGCGCACCCTGGTGGAATTCGCCCGCGAGCTGAGCTCGGAATCGGACGCCGATAAGATGCTGGCGCGGGTGGGCGACCGCCTGCTGGAAACTCTCGACATCCGCCACCTGGCGTTCTTCCTCGCCGAGGAAGGCGCGACGGATGCGTCCGGCGGCCAGGTGTTCCGCCTGCGCAAGGCCATGGGCGACAACCCGCGCCTCACATCCATCTATTACGATGGCCTGGATCTCAGCTTTCTCAACTGGAAGCTGCCCGAGCCCTACCTTTTCTTCGAGCGCACGCGCCACCAGTTGGACGCCGTCTCTCAATCCTGGCCGGCCAGCGTGCGCCGCACCATCGCCGACCTGGATCTGACCTACTATCTGCCCTGCTCGGTGCGCGGCCGCACCATCGCCTACATGGGCCTGAGCCGCACCAAAGACGGCGATTACCTGTCGAGCGTCGACGTGGAACTGCTCACCACCCTGGCCGGCTACGTGGGAATCGCCATCGAGAATGCGGGCCTCTACCGCTCGCTCCAGCGCAAGGTGGACGAATACGAGCGCCTCAAGGAATTCAGCGAGAACATCGTCGAATCCATCAACGTCGGCATCCTGGCCGCCGATCTGGAAGACCGGGTGGAAAGCTGGAACACGCAGATCGAGCTGCTCAGCGGCGTGCCGCGCGAGCGCGCCCTCGGCCGCAGGTTGCGGGAGCTGTTTCCCGACGGCCTGGCCGAACAGTTCGACCGCGTGCGCGGCCAGACCGGCATCCATCACATCTACAAATTCGTGTGGAAATTCGGCTCCAAATCGAACCAGGCCGCCAACGGGAACGGCAACGGCGCCGAGCCGGCGCGCGAGGCCACGCTCAACATCGCCATCGCCCCGCTGGTTTCAAAAGACCAGGAACAGATCGGCCGGCTGATCATTTTCGACGATGTCACCGACCGCGCCGAGCTGGAGCAGCGCCTGGTGCAGGCCGACAAGCTGTCGAGCATCGGGTTGCTGGCCGCCGGCGTGGCCCACGAAGTCAACACCCCCCTGGCGGTGATTTCCACTTACGCGCAGATGCTCGCCAAGCAGGTGGCCGACGACGAAAAGAAATCCCTGCTCCTCGACAAGATCGCCAAGCAGACCTTCCGCGCCAGCGAAATCGTCAACTCCCTCCTCAATTTCTCGCGCACCTCCACCACCGCTTTCGACTACGTTAAGCTCGAAAAGGTGGCCCAGGAAACCCTCTCCATGCTCGAGCACCAGTTGCAGAAGTCGGGCATCCAGGTCGCCACCGATTACGCCGCCAACCTCGATCCCGTCTACGGCAACGCGGGGAAGCTGCAGCAGGTGTTCCTGAACCTGCTGCTGAACGCGCGCGACGCCATGGCCGGCGGCGGCATCCTGGCGGTCCGGGTGTGGCAGGAGGGCGGTCGCGCGCGCGCCGAAATTTCCGATACCGGCGGCGGCATCGCGCCGGAGAATTTGAACCGCATCTACGATCCCTTCTTCACCACCAAGGGTATCCGTCAGGGCACCGGCCTCGGCTTGTCGGTCAGCTATGGCATCATCCGCGAGCATGGCGGCTCCATTGAAGCCGCCAATCGCCCCGGCGGCGGCGCCCGCTTCCTGCTCGAAATCCCGCTGGCCAAAACCGCCCAAAGGAAACCGGTGAATGCCGCTTGAAATGATCGCCCCTTCTTCCAGCACCGCGGCCGCCAAAGGCCGCGTACTGGTGGTGGACGACGAGCCGGATATTCGCGAAGGGCTGGAGATGCTCTTGAGCGACGCCGGCTACTCGGTGGATTGCGCCTCTGGCGCCATCGAAGGGCTCCGCCGCATGGAGTCGCACGGCTACGACCTGGTGCTCCTCGACCTGATGATGCCGGACCGCTCCGGCATGGAGGTCCTCGAGGAGGTGCGCGCGCACGACCGCGAGACCCCCATCTTCATGATCACCGCCTACGGCTCGGTGGAAGCCGCCGTCCAGGCCCTCAAGCTCGGCGCCAACGACTACTTCTCCAAGCCCTGGGACAACGAAAAACTCATCATCGAGATCGACCGCATGATCGCGGCCCGGCGCCTCGAGTACGAGAATACCCACCTTAAGCGCGCCCTGCAGCAGCGCTACAGCTTCCCCAACATCATCGGCAAGAGCGAGACCATGGTCAAGAAGCTGGACCTGGTGGCGCAGGTGGCCTCCAGCCGCTCCACCATCCTGATCACCGGGGATACCGGCACCGGCAAGGAGCTGATCGCCAAGGCCATCCACGCCAACTCGCCGCGCAGCGATCGGATGTTCGTGGCCGTCAACAGCGGTTCGCTGCCGCCCGACCTGCTGGAATCCACCTTGTTCGGCCACGTGCGCGGCGCTTTTACCAGCGCCATTCAAACCAAGAAGGGCTATTTCGAAGTCGCCGATCACGGCACCATTTTCTTCGATGAGATCGGCACCCTCGGCGCCGAAACCCAGATCAAGCTTCTGCGCGTGATTCAGGAAAAGGAGTTCACCCCGCTCGGGTCCACCGATCCCATCAAGGTGGACGTGCGCATCATCGCCGCCACCAACGCCGATCTGCACCAGCTCGTCAAGGAAGGCAGGTTCCGCGAGGACCTCTACTACCGGCTCAACGTGATCAACATCGCGCTCCCTCCCCTGCGCGACCGCAAGGAAGACATCCCGCCGCTGGTGGAGCACTTTTTCAACGTCTACTGCCGCGAAAACGCCAAGTTCCTGGATTCGTCCGGCCGCTCCACCCTGCGCTTTCTGCCGGAAGCCTTGCAGGTGCTCATGGAGCACTCCTGGCCGGGCAACGTCCGCGAGCTCGAAAACGTGGTGGAGCGCGCCGTCGTCCTGGCCACCGAGCCGGATGTGCCCATCGATGTGCTGCCGGATTCCCTGCTGCAAGCCAACGGCGTGCGCCTGCAGCGGGGCGAAGGAACCCCCCTCGGGCCCGATGCCAATCTCTACGAAATCGTCAACGATTACGAGCGCCGCGTGATCGTCGAGCGCCTGGAGCAGTGCGGCTGGAGCCAGACCGAGGCCGCCGAAAGCCTCAATGTCCCCCTTTCCACCCTGAACCAGAAGATCAAACGCCTGAACATCAAGATCCGCAAGAAGTCCGGCTCAGACATGGAATGAAAGGGTGGCGTCCAGCCACCGGTAAAAAAGGGCAGGCCATTAGGCCTGCCCAATGTCCCTGTCAGCCTGCCGCCCCAACTCTTGTCGGTGCCGGGTGCGGTTCTCGCGCATCAGAACTTACCGTCGGCCGCCACCTCCGCCGCCATGGAAGCCGCCGCCTCCGCCGAACCCGCCGCCACGGAAACCGCCGTGTCCACCGCGGAAACCGCCGTAGCCGCCGTAACCACCGTAACCGCCCCAGCCTCCATATCCGCCCCAGCCTCCGTATCCGCCCCAGCCCAAGCCCCAACCCCAGCCGTCAAACCACGGACCCCAGTACAAGCCGGGGTAATACCCGGCGTAATACCCGGGGTATTCGCTCGCCATGAGGCTCGACCCCGACATGTACTCCGAGCGCACCTTGCTCCAGGCGTAAAGGTGGTCGGTCGCATTGCTATGAATCCATTGGGTGTGCCACTTGGGATTATCCTCTAGCGGCAGGCGTTCGTCTCTGTTAACTCCCACGCTGCGGCCCGCCACCATTACCGTGGCCTTGCCGTCGTAAGTCGTGACCGTACCCTCGTTGGCGTCCACTTCATAGATACCCTTCTTGTCCACTACCACTTGGGCGCCCTTGGCATCGATCTCGATATGGTTCTCTTTCGTCACCAGGTGTGCCTCGATCATGGCCTTCCCGTTCATCAGCTCGACAACCGTGTCGGCGAGATCGGGCGAAACCATGCGCACCGCGCTATTATGGTCCAGCCGAAGAAATACGCCGGGGGTCAGCAGAACTTCCGCCCTGCCGTCGGTGGTGGCCAGCACCTGGCCCTGCGTCATTTCGCGCGTTCCGCTGGCACTGTGTACGACCGGCTGCCCGTTCAGGGTTACCAAACCTTCCACGTAACTTACCGAGCCCAGCCGCGCAATGGGCTGCGTCTGCGCAGCAGCAACTAGCGCACTCAGCGCCATCAAGCCCGCAATCCGGCCGGAAGTTCGCCAATTTTTCCAATCTATCGTCATCGGGAACTCCTTCCACTAACTTAGATGTAGCCCTGAAACCGAACGTTCCCGGCTTTACAAATCCACACTATTCGTTAAGGAATGCCCAACCGCAAGATAAAGCTCGACTTCAGGCGCGGATGCGGCCTGTCCGACGTAGATTTCCGCCAACTCGCCGGCCGATTTTGCGATCTGCCGCCGCTGGGCCACCCGGATCGCTTCGGCCAGCAACGAGCGCCAGCTCCGTCAATCGACGAATCGCTCCTTGCGCTGGGGGTATACTTGTGAAGTCTCGGCGGCAATTCCCGCAAGGCGCACACTGCCAGGGAGAAGCGGAGGCTACTGCATCGCGTCTATCTCAAGTAACCCGAAAACTGGCACGGAATGAGCGAGAATCAAGACCAACTGAAAGCCGCCGCCGCCGAATCGGCCGCGGCGCGGGTGATGGACGGAATGATCGTCGGGCTCGGATCGGGGTCGACCGCCGCGCTCGCCGTGAGCGCGATCGGAAGGCGCGTGGGCGAAGGGCTGCGCATCACCGGCATTCCGACCTCGGAGGCCACCGCCGCGCAAGCCAAAGCCTTGGGCATTCCATTGACCACTCTCGCCGAAGTGGCGAGCATCGACATGACCATCGATGGCGCCGACGAGGTGGAACAGGGCAGTCTGAACCTGGTTAAGGGACTGGGCGGCGCCCTGCTGCGGGAGAAACTGGTGGCGACGTCGACCAAGGCCCTCGTCATCGTAGTCGATTCCAGCAAGCTGGTAACGCACCTGGGCGCCCACGATCCCATCCCGGTGGAAGTGGTGCCGTTCGCCTGGGAGACCACCGCCGGCCGGCTGGCGCGCCTGGGAGCCACGCCGGTATTGCGCCGCAATGCCAGGGTTGAAGTTTTCGTGACCGATGGCGGCCACTATATCCTGGACTGCCGGTTCCAGTCGATCCCCTCCGCGGAGGCTTTGGCAAGCGAGCTGGACCACGTGGTCGGGGTGGTGGAGCACGGACTTTTTATCGGCATGACCGAGGAAGTTCACGTGGCCGGCGCGGACGGAGTGCGGGTGTTGCGGCGCCGGGATTTCCTCGGGCAAGGACGCTAGCCCGCTTTAGCCCGGCAGGCCCATCCGATTCTCCGGTCCTCTCGCCTCCATCCGCTAAACTGAAAAGCAGTGGAAGAGGAAGTCCTCGGCAAGGCATACGATGGGCGCCTGATGCGCCGTCTGATGGGGTACATGCTTCCCCACGGCGCGCTGGTGGCTGGCTCGCTGGCGTTCCTGCTGGTGCAATCCGTGCTCCAGGTGTTGGGACCGCTGCTCACCAAAATCGCGGTCGATACCTACCTGCGGCCGGACCCGGCGCGTCTGCGCACCCCCTTCGATCCTTTCCTTCCCGCCGATCCTTACGCCGGCCTGGCGCGCATCGGCCTGATCTATCTCGGCGTCCTTCTGGGCGCGTTCGTCTGCGAATTCGGGCAAACCTACCTGATGCAGTATACCGGCCAGCTCGCCATGTTCGATCTCCGCAAGCAGCTCATGCAGCATCTGCAGAAGCTCGATCTGGCCTTCTACGACCGCAATCCCGTGGGCCGGCTGGTCACCCGCGTCACCACCGACGTGGACGTGCTCAACGACTTATTCACTTCCGGCCTGGTGACGATTTTGGGCGACGTGCTGGTGCTCTCGCTCATTCTCGCCATCATGTTCCGCATGAGCCCGCCGCTGGCGTTGGTGATGCTGGCCGCCATGCCGCTGGTCGTTCTGGCTACTTCCGTTTTCCGGCGCACCGTAGGCCAGAGCTACCGCCGCATCCGGGTCGCCATCGCGCGCATCAACGCCTACCTGCAGGAGCACATCACCGGCATGGTGGTGTTGCAACTGTTCAACCGTGAAGCCCGCAGCCGCCGGGAATTCGAAGCGGTCAATCGGGAACACATGCGCGCTTACAAGGCCGCCATTACGGCGTATGGCTGGTTCTACCCGGTGGTGGAGTTCCTTTCCACCATGGCGCTGGCGGCGATTTTGACCTACGGCGGTTTTCGCGTGGCCGGCGGCCGGCTCACGCTGGGGGTGGTGGTGGCGTTCCTCCAATACGGCCTGCGCTTCTTTCGCCCCATTCAGGACCTGAGCGAGAAATACAACATTCTGCAGGCCGCCATGGCCTCGTCCGAACGCATTTTCAAGCTGCTCGATACCGCCGCCGAGCTGCCTTTACCCATCGCGCCGCGGCCCTCTCCGGCGGCCATCGCCCCGATCGGCTTCAACCATGTCTGGTTCGCTTACCACGAGGAAGACTGGGTGCTGGAGGACGTGAGCTTCACCATCGCTCCGGGAGAAACCGTCGCCGTGGTGGGCCATACCGGCGCGGGGAAGACCACGCTCATCAGCCTGCTTCTGCGCTTTTACGACGTCGGCCGCGGCGCCATCCGCATCGGCGGCGCCGACGTCCGCGATTTCGATCCGCTGGAATTCCGGCGCCAGTTCGGCGTCGTCCTGCAGGACCCCTACCTCTTTACCGGGACCCTGAAAGAGAACATCCGCCTCGGCACGGACGGCATTACGGACCTGGAAGTCGAGACCGCCGCCGAGCAAGTCAACCTGCTGGATTTCGTGCGCGGGCTGCCCAAGGGGTTTGCGCATCCCATCGCCGAGCGCGGCGCCGGCCTTTCCACCGGCCAAAAGCAATTGATCGCTTTCGCCCGCGCCCTGGCCCACAACCCGCGATACCTCATTCTGGACGAGGCCACTTCCAGCGTGGATACGGAAACCGAGTTGCGCATACGCGCCGCCCTGGAGCGCATGGTGGCCGGGCGCACTTCGATCGTGATCGCGCACCGGCTCTCCACCATCCAGCGGGCCGACCGCATTCTGGTGATGCACAAAGGCCGCTTGCGCGAGAGTGGCACCCATCAGGAATTGCTGGCCCTGCGCGGAATCTATTGGAAACTCTACCAGCTTCAGTACAAGGACCAGGAATTGCGAGTGGAAGCGTTCAGCCGTCAGCATTCAGCGGTCAGCAAAACCGGCGTGGCGAATCGCTGACTGCTCCCCACTAACTGCACACCCTCACAATCGCCGAGAATCCTCCGAGTCAGAGCCGCGACCGTCAGATGCTATGAAAAATTCAATTTATAGCCACAGATGAACACCGATAAACGCAGATAAAACCCCTGTCTTCTTTATCGGTGTTTATCCGTGTTCACCTGTGGCTATATTTCTTCACGGCTTCTCAAGGAGCGGTTGCCGCCCGTGTCCAGCCAGTGGACCTATGCACATCGCGTCGGGTGCTGAATGCTGATCGCTGAAAGCTCTCTGCTGAAAGCTCCCCGCTGTTACCATGGAGTCATAGTGCGGTTGGACAATCTCCTCACCGAGCAACAAAATCAACACTCGGCATCCATCGACTCGCTGCCGACCGAAGAGGTGCTGCGCGTCATCAACGCCGAAGACCGCCTGGTGGCCGATGCCGTAGGCCGGGAGATTCCTCATATCGCGCGCGCCGTCGACGCCATCGCGGCGGCGTTCGAACGCGGCGGCCGGCTGTTCTACATTGGCGCCGGAACCAGCGGCCGGCTGGGCGTGCTGGACGCTTCCGAGTGCCCGCCCACCTTTTCCGCGCCGCCGGAACTGGTGCAGGGAATCATGGCCGGCGGTGACGCCGCCCTCAGCCGCGCCACCGAAACCACCGAAGACGATCCCGCCATCGGCGTGCGCGACCTTCTGGCCCGCGGCTTCACCGCGGCGGACGTGCTGGTGGGCTTGGCCGCCAGCGGCCGCACGCCCTATGTGCTCGGCGCCATCGCCGAAGCCCGCCGCCTGGGCGCCGTCACCGTGGGCGTCAGTTGCACTCCCGATTCGGAGCTGGCGCGCGCCGTGGATATCGCCATTACCACGCTGGTGGGTCCCGAGGCCATTACCGGCTCCACCCGCATGAAGGCCGGCACGGCCCAGAAAATGGTCCTCAACATGCTCTCCACCGGGGTGTTCGTGCGCCGCGGCTATGTGTACGGCAATCTCATGGTCAACGTTCAACCTAAGAACCGGAAACTGCTCGACCGCGCCACCCGTATCGTGGCGCAGGCCGCCGGCGTGGGGTACGATCGCGCTTCGTCGCTGCTGGCCGCCGCTGGCAAGAACCCGCGCGTCGCCATCCTGATGGCCAAAACGGGGTTGGACCGCGGCGCCGCCGAACGCTTGCTGTCCGAGGCCGGCGGCCGGGTCGCTATCGCGCTGGGAAGAGCGCAAACCGAGCCGCGACCATAGGAAGCGCGGTTTTGACTGGAACAGGAGAGACCGACGGGCCGCCAGGTCCGTCTTACACCTACCCATGGATAAGTTCGTAATCGCGGGCGGAACCGCCCTCAATGGTTCGATCTCCGTCAACGGATCGAAAAACTCGGCGCTGCCGGCGCTGGCGGCGGCCCTGCTCACCGAAGAGCCCGTCATCCTGCACCGCGTTCCACGGGTGCGGGATATCCGTACCATGCAGCGCCTGCTGGTGGATATCGGCGCCAACGTTACCGGCGAAGGCGAGACCGTTCGCCTGGAAACGCCGCGCATCTCGAGCCCCGAAGCTCCTTACGAATTGGTGAAAACCATGCGCGCGTCCAGCCTGGTGCTGGGACCGCTGGTGGCCCGCTGCGGCCGCGCCCGCGTCTCGCTGCCGGGCGGGTGCGCCATCGGCGCCCGTCCCATCAACCTCCACATTCTGGGATTGGAACAACTCGGCGCCACCATCCGCCAAGCCCACGGCTACATCGAAGCCCAGGCCCCCGGCGGCCTGCGCGGCGCCCATGTTCTGTTCGACCGCATTACCGTGACCGGCACCGAAGATCTGCTGATGGCCGCGGTTCTGGCCAAGGGTGAAACCGTGCTACGCAACGCCGCCCGCGAGCCCGAAGTGGTGGACCTGGCCGATCTTCTGGTCAAAATGGGCGCCAGGATCGAGGGCGCGGGTACCTCCACCATCCGCATTCAGGGCGTCGAAAAGCTGGCCGGCGCCGAGCACGCCATTATCCCCGATCGCATCGAAGCCGGCACGTTTCTGGTGGCCGGCGCCATCACCGGCGGCGACCTCGCCGTCACTGGCTGCATCCCCGAGCACGTCGGCGCCCTCGTGTCCAAGCTGCAACAAGCCGGCGTCTCCGTGACACAGCCCGACCCCGTCACCCTTCGCGTTTCGCGCGGCGGCCAACTGCGCTCCGTCGACATGACCACCGAAGAGTATCCCGGTTTTGCCACCGACTTGCAGGCCCAGTACATGGCCCTCATGACCCAGGCCGAAGGCATCGCCATCGTGGTCGAAACCATCTTCGAAAACCGCTTCATGCACGCCCAGGAACTGGCCCGCATGGGCGCCAACATCCGCATCGACGGCAAGCAGGCCATGATCGCCGGCCCCCGCGCCTTGACCGGCGCCGGCGTGATTGCTTCCGACCTGCGCGCCAGCGCCTCGCTGGTCTTGGCCGCCCTGGTGGCGCAGGGCGAAACCGTCATCGACCGCGTCTACCACATCGACCGCGGTTACGAGAAAATCGAGGCCAAGCTGGCCGCCGTCGGCGCCCGCATCCGCCGCGTGGAGTAGACTGGGCAGAATGAAACACAACCCCGCGTTTCTGGCGCTGGTGGACGATGCCAAGTCCCGGATACGCCAAATCGATGTCGCCCAATACCAAACCCTGTGCCAGGCCGGCGATCCGCACCTGCTGATCGACACGCGCGAGGAAAGTGAATGGGCCAAGGGCCATGTGGCCAGCGCCGTGCACCTGGGTAAAGGCATCATCGAGCGCGATATCGAAACCAGGGTTCCCGACAAGAACGCCACCCTGGTCCTCTATTGCGGCGGCGGTTTCCGCTCCGCGCTGGTGGCCGATAACCTGCGCAAGATGGGCTACACCAACGCCATCTCGCTCGATGGCGGCTGGCGAGCGCTCAAGGAATCGGGCCTTCCCCTGGAGTAAGATGAGACGGTGGGACAGACGATCGCCTTTTGTCGTCTGTCATGGCTGCACAGTGGATGACCGCCCGACAATGGCGTGACCCATGGGAGCCGCCCTGATACCATCGTTACTTGAATCCCAATCCGCAAATCGTCGTTCTCGACGCCGGCGGCCAGTACTGCCACCTGATCGCGCGAAAAGTCCGCGACTTGGGCGTCTACGCCGAAGTACGGGCCAGTGAAACTCCCGCCTCGGAACTGGCCGGCGCCAAAGGAGTCATCATTTCCGGCGGTCCGGCCAGCGTCTACGATCCCGGCAGCCCCACCGTGGACGCCGCGCTCTTCGATCTCGGCCTTCCCGTGCTCGGCATCTGCTACGGGCAGCAGTTGATGGCGCACGCCATGGGCGGCGAAGTGCATCGCGGCGACAAAGGGGAATACGGCCTGGCGGCGCTGGAATTGGACGACTCGCCCGATCCGCTCTTCGCCGGATTGTCCGGCAGCCAGCAGATCTGGATGAGCCATCGCGACGTGGTCGCCGCCGCGCCGCCGGGCTTCCACGTCACCGGCCGCACGCCCACTTGCGCCATCGCCGCTATGGGCAATCCGCTCCGGGGCATGTACGGCTTGCAGTTCCATCCCGAAGTGGTCCACACCACCCGCGGCAAACAGTATCTGTCCAATTTTGTATTCCGCGTCTGCCACTGCGCCCAGGATTGGGACCCACGCCACCGCGTGCCCATCCTGGAGCGCGAAATCCGCGAGGCCGTGAGCAGCCGCAACGTGTTCTTTTTCGTTTCGGGCGGCGTCGATTCGTCGGTGGCGTTCGCTCTTTGCGTGCGCGCGCTCGGCCCCGATCGCGTGCGCGGCGTCTACGTCGATACCGGCCTGATGCGCCAGGGCGAGACCGATTGGGTGAGCCGCATACCGGGCTTGACCGTGGAGCGCGCCGAAGACCGGTTTCTGGGAGCGCTGGCCGGCGTCACCGATCCCGAACGGAAGCGCCACATCATCGGCGAGGAGTTCGTGCGCGTGCAGGAGCGCATCGTCGAATCGCGCAGCCTGCTCGACGAGCGCTGGATTCTCGGCCAGGGCACCATATATCCCGATACCATCGAATCCGGCGGCACCGCCAAAGCTTCGCTCATCAAAACCCACCACAACCGCGTTGCCGGCATTCAGGAACTGATCGCCGCCGGGCGTATCGTGGAGCCGCTCAAGTCTTTTTACAAAGATGAAGTGCGCGAGGTCGGCGCCGAGCTTGGCCTGCCCGCCGAACTGCTGGAGCGCCATCCCTTTCCCGGCCCCGGCCTCGCCATCCGCTGCCTCTGCTCGCCCATGGATGCGCCCCTGCGGCAGACGCCCGAAGGCTGGCTCATCCCGGTGAAATCGGTGGGAGTGCAAGGCGACGATCGCAGCTACGCGCCGGTGATGGCCATCAGTTCGGCAGACGCGTCGCTCGATTACGACCGCGCCACCGAAATCGTCAATCGCGTGCGCGAGGTGAATCGCGTGGTGGCTCCCGTCGAAACCCGCGTGCCCGTGCAACAAATGCAGGTGTGGGCATCGGCGCTGAGCGCCGAGCGCATCGCCCGCCTGCGCCGCGCCGACGCCGCCGTCCGCGCCCTGTCGCATCAATCCGGCTACGACCGCCAGGTCTGGCAATTCCCCGTCATCCTGATCCCCCTCGGCACCGCCGAAGCCCCCGATTCCATCGTGCTGCGCCCCGTCGATTCGGTGGACGGCATGACCGCGCGCTCGGTGCCCATGGATCCCGACCTGCGCCGCGCCATCTGCGCCGCCGTCCTGAAAGATCCCAAAATCGCCGCCGTGTTCTACGATCTCACCCACAAACCCCCCGGAACCATAGAGTGGGAGTAAGCTGGCGCCTCGTGGCGCGGGCACTCGTGCCTGCCGCGTCCCGACTCGTCGGGGCGCTTGCGCCTCGAACCGAGATGTCTTCGGATGGATCGGTCGAACATCGCACGACCGGCACAACGAGCGCAATCGCCGCACTACGGGAAGGCCAAACTTGCCTCTTGCTGGCCGAGCCCGAGCGGTGCCGGCGCCGAACCGCGGTAAAACGTTACAAAACACCCATGCGCCGCTGACTTTACCGGGGATGCTCTCCACGGCGGGACATTGGGACCAGTCGAGAGAGAGAGCTTGGCAACGCCCTTCCCGCCCCCGGTGCATCGAGCACCCGCCGATGCTCATTCTCTTTGACCACGGCACACCCCGAAGCATCGCCCGCTGGCTTCACGGTCACACCGTTGTAGAAGCCATTGCAAGAGGATGGGATCGATTAGCCAGCGGCGCGTTGCTGAAGGCGGCTGAAGAAGCCGGGTTCGACGTCCTGCTATCCACGGACAAAAACATTCAGTACCAACAAAACCTCAAAGGCCGCCGAATTGCCATCGTGATACCTGGCAATTCGCAGCGGCCTGCCGTACACCGCTGCATCGATCGAGTTGTCGCGGCAGTGAACGCAGCCACACTCGGCAGCTATACAGAAATTCCAATACCCTTCGTTTGAGTTAGGCTCGGGCGCGAAAGGCCGCCGCAAAGTTTCGGCGCCGATCAGTGCGCCGGGGATCATCAGCTCAATAAAGGGTTCGAAGTACCCGGGACCCTCCGCGTGCTCGGTCTGGCCGCCAGACGCGGTCTCGTTGACCTCGCCGATGCCTTCGCGCGTCTCAAACGTACCAACTTTCGCTACCGCCAGGAGATCATGGACGCATTGCTCGACCAAGGGAAGGCCAATTAACCGGCCACGCCCGGCCTATAAGGATAAGACCCCTACTTCACTCCCGACATCAGCCTAACCGTCGGTTTAATCAGCAGAGCCAACACGATCGCCGTGCCGAAGCTGAACGCGGCCACCGACCCGAACAGGGTGAAGGCGGGACCGGATTCTCTCACTCAAAGACATCTCTCACTCAAAGAGTCCCAGCGGTTCGGCCGATACGCTACAATTCCAGATCAGCGGCCAAGAAAGGAGGCTCCCCGTGGGGCCCGAGCAAAGCCAGTTTGTTTTTGAAATCCGATATACAGCGAACGCGAAAATCCTGGACAACAGGGGCAGATGGGCGTCAGAGATAGCTGCTCAAATGAGCCTACCGCACTGGTTGATCGTTGAAAACCGCCTCGACATCTTCGACGAGAACGAGAAGACCCGGTGCTTCGTTGGCTTTCGGAATTCTGGATTTGTGGCAAACACCCCCCCGACCACCAACTACTTTACCGATCAATGCGTTAAGTTCGCCAAGCACCTGATGAACCTCCGCGACTTCCAGAACCCCCTTCCCGTGGAACGACTCGGGGTCCGCTCGCGATTTCTGACGCCCTTCAACGGCACCATGGAAGAACTGGTCGGCAGGTACAAGACAAGATATTATGGCGTGACGCGCGAGGCCGAAGAGGCCCTGAACGGAAAGCTGATCGACATCGGCAGTGCCCTCAACTTCGTCGATAGATTGGGCAACTTCAATACCTTCGGTGGGCCGATGGCAGAGGAGCAGTCAAAAGGATTCTTTCCTAACGGGGAAGGGTTCCCGGCCGTAGGACTCTATTTCGATATTGATTACTGGGTCAGGCCGAACAAGGAGATGACGGCCGAGGACATAACAAAGACGATACGGCAATTCTCGGGTGAGTCGCTCCAGAAGCAAGGCAGGGTGACCGATCTGGTTCTCAGCGAGCTACCACATGTCGAACAAGTATGGCTGGAGCGGCAAAAAGTCCAGGGCTCCGACCGCCCAACCGCCTAATTCGAAGTCCGTGGAGCTCATGGCGCAATCCAGCCGCCCCCAGGAACCTGAGCCGGCTCTGGCAACCAGCGATACCGCAGCGCTCCCCGATTACACCGCCGCGCCGGGAGCGAGAATTCCTGCATATGCGTTCACTGCCGACGCCACCCGCGCGCCGATGGTGGGCCAAGCCGAGGAGGTAAGAGGTGAGTTTGCGGAGACGCCGAGCGCTTTGGCTGACAAATACCTTTTCAGCCAGCTCCGCAAAGAATCGATGATCTTCTTGATTCCCCTCCTGCCGATCATCTGGATATTCCTGCAGGACAACGGGGCCGGGCGCCTCCAAACGGGCCATGGCGTCCTTTGGTGCCTAGTGAAATGCGGAATCGCCCTTCCGCTGTGTGCAATTCCCGTGGCTGTCGCCGTCATCGTGGGGTTGTTCCGCCGTGGGCCCTAAAGGAAGGTGCGGAAGGGTACTGCCTGAGGCCGTCCCTTTGACCGCCTTTGAACGCCCGCTCAGTGCACGTGGATGCCGCGCTGCGCCGCGCCATCTGCGCCGCCGCGCTGGAAGGCCCCAAAATCGCCCGCGCCTTCTACGACCTCACCCGCAAACCGCCAGGGACTATCGAGTGGGAGTGCTCGCCCTCCTCGGACCAACCTGCTCAGGGCGTTGCAGACAGTTCGGCCGGGTGGATAATGCGGAGGCCTTCGAAGCGGCGGAAGTCCCGGACATTGATGGTCAGTAGCGTCCCGACGCCATGCACATACATACTCGCCGCCAGACGGGCATCATGGACCTGTACGCCC
>JBKQVG010000353.1:0-3941 GCA_052325345.1 Bryobacteraceae bacterium | reverse complement strand
GAGGCTGATGTAGTCGGTAATGCGGCTCCCGGCGGGTAGGGACGCAACGGTACGAGCCATTCTGGGGGCCTCCGCCCCAAAACAGAATAGCATGAAAATGTTGTTAAGTGAACAGTATTGGGGCTAGCGTCAGCGCCCGTGCCCTCAGCCGACGGTTTCTGCGAAGATATTTCGTGGCGGGGGCGCAGATACCGAGCCTCGAGGAAGCCTGCCGCAACGGCGAGGGCCAAACCGTCGAATTCAAACGCGGCGTTTCCAGTAACGAGAATAAGGCGAGCAGCGTTGACGACGAGATACTGAAGTCGATCGTGGCATTCGCTAATACGAATGATGGCGTTATTTTCATTGGAGTCGACGATGCGGGTCATATAAAAGGGCTGGACCTCGATTTCACCCAGAAGGATCGCCTGGAACAAAGGATTTGCCAACTCATCCGAAACCGAATAAAGCCAGTCCCACCTGTCCGGATCACGTTCGAGGATGTGCGTGGCCTTGCGATCGCCAAGATCGCCGTCACCAGTGGCGAAGCTCCGGCGTATATGATCGGCGGCACCATTTATGTCAGGCAGGGCTCTTCAGACGTCCAAGCTCAGCCAGAAGACGTGGTGCGACTTGTTACCCAGTACGCATTCTGAAACCCACGGCCGTCGGGGGCTCCCCGGAGTCGATTTCCAGCCCGTGTTTGTCGGTAGAATAAAAGGCAGGAAAACCCTTGTGAACGTCGCCATCGAAATTCCGGACGAGATCGGCCAGGTGCTCGCCGCCCAAGCGGGCGGTGTCTCGCGCGCAGTGCTGGAAGCGGTCGCCACCGAGGCATATCGGTCGGGCGCCATCACTTCCGCGCAGGTGCAGCAAATGCTCGGGCTGCGCTCGCGGTGGGAGACGGAGTCGTTCCTCCGGCGCGCCGAGGCTTTCCACGATTACTCCATGGACGACCTGGAGCGGGACATTGCCGCCATTCGTGATGCCTCCCGGTGATGATTGCGGTCACGGACACCTCTCCGATCTGCTACCTCATTCTGATCGGTGAGGTCGACCTTCTGCCGAAGATCTTCAGTCAGGTAGTGGCTCCCAAGGCCGTAATCGCCGAGTTGCTTCATGAAGATGCTCCAACTGCGGTTCGAGCCTGGACGCTCAGCCTGCCACCTTGGATCGCGGTGAAAGAAACCCCTCCCATGGCGCTCTCTGTCCTGGAGAGACTTCAGGCCGGCGAACGAGCGGCCATTCTCTTGGCCGAGTCCATGAAAGCTGACATCGTCCTGCTGGATGAGAAGGCAGCGCGGCGCATCGCCGCCGCTCGCGGTCTCAGGGTCACCGGCATCCTGGGTCTTCTGGGAGAGGCTGCCACTCGGGGCTTGGTTGAACTGGCCCCTGCAATCGACCGCCTCCGGATGACCAACTTCAGAGCCCCAGCCGCGCTGCTCAAGGCAACTCTCGACCGTTTCGGAACTCGATAGACGCGGCCATCTACCCCCCTGCCACGGACCCCAGTCACAGCCTTTTTTCGCTGAAACCACAGCACTTAGCAAGAGAGCCCTTGCGCCTGTGCTCGATTCTGGTGGTGGGACGCTCGGCGGCATTCGACAGTGGATTCGACAATCACGCACAAAAATGCACAACGCCCAAACCCTGTGGGGCGATTTTGGTGGGGCGGTCCGCCTGGACCGCTGCGGGGCGCCCTCGTCCCGCTGCCGGAGGCGAGCCGAGGCCCCAACCCGGTCGCCTCCCCGCGGTCACGCACAAAAATGCACAAAAGCGCCCTAAGCCGTCCACACCCGCCACCCCGCCACCCACCCCTCCAATGGGGGGTGTTGCGTATTCCCACAAAAGAGTCAGAAACGTCCGAATATCGAGGTTTGCTTTGGGGTTATACTGTGACTTCAGGGGGGACCGGATGAAGAAATACGGCAAGTTCGTGGTTCTGATCGCCATTATCCTCGCCGTCATGGTGTGGCTTGCCACGGCTGGAGCCGGGGGATCCAAGACCTATTACAAGACGGTTGCCGAGCTTAGCCAAATGGGAGACCGGGCATACGGACAGCGCCTGCGGGTTGGCGGCGACGTGGCCGACGGATCCATCGAACACCACGGCAAGCAGGTGGTTTTTGTGCTGAAGCAGGACAAGCAGGATCTCAAAGTGGTCTACAGCGGGCTGGACCCGTTGCCGGACACCTTCCGCGACGGCGCCCAGGCTTTGGCGGAGGGCAAGATGGATCGGGACGGCACCTTTCACGCCACCAGCATTCAAGCCAAGTGCGCCTCCAAATACGAGGCCAAGCCCAGCCTGAAACCCGGCCAGGCGTTACCCAACATCAATAACGGCACCAAAACCAGCATTTAAAGGTGGGATATGGAGAATTTCGGATCCCTGGCCATCCTCTTGGCCTTCGCGACGGCGATTTATGCCGCCGTGGCTTCCGTAGTCGGCCGCGTCAAAAACAAACCGTTTCTGATCGCCAGCGGCCGCAGGGCGGTCTACTCGGTCTGGATCCTCGTCACTGTGGGCTCCGGCGTCCTGGTACACGCCCTGCTGACCGACGATTTCCGCTTCGCGTACGTGGCCGAACACAGCAACCGCGCTCTCCCCACGGTCTACAAGTTCGCCGCCTGGTGGAGCGGTCAGGAAGGCTCGCTCATGTTCTGGAGCTGGCTGCTCGCCACCTATGCCGCCGTGGTGGTTTTCACCAACCGCCGCAAGCACCGCGACATGATGCCTTACGTCGTGGCGGTGCTTTCGGCGGTCCAGACCTTCTTCCTGCTGATGAATAATTTCGTGGCCAATCCCTTCCAGATGCTGGCCGTGGATAAGCTCATCACCGCGGTTCCGGACGGCAGCGGATTGAGCCCGCTGCTGCAGTATCCGGCCATGGCCATTCATCCGCCTATGCTGTACCTGGGCTACGTGGGGTTCGCCGTGCCGTTCGCGTTCGCCATCGGCTCGCTCATCACCCGGCAGCCCGGCGAGGGTTGGATTCATACCACCCGCCGCTGGACCCTGGTCACCTGGCTGTTCCAGGGCACCGGCATCATGCTCGGCGCGGCCTGGGCCTATCACGTGCTGGGATGGGGCGGCTACTGGGGTTGGGACCCGGTCGAGAACGCTTCGCTGCTGCCCTGGCTCAGCGGCACCGCCTTTCTGCATTCGGTCATGATGCAGGAAAAGAAGGGCATGATGAAGATCTGGAACATCGTGCTGGTTTCGACCACCTTTTTCCTGTGCGTTCTCGGCACCATGATGACCCGCTCGGGCCTGGTGCAATCGGTCCACGCCTTCGCCCGCTCCGATATCGGCAAGTACTTCGTCAGCTTCCTCGCGATCGGCATCGCCGGCACCATTTACCTGATTCTGGATCGCCTCGATTATTTGAAGAGCGATTCCCAACTGGAAGCCGTGGTGTCGCGCGAATCCAGCTTCCTGTTCAATAACCTGATTTTGCTGGCGAGCTGTTTCGCCGTGCTGTGGGGCACGCTGTTCCCCAAGATCTCCGAAGCCATTTCCGGCGACCAGATTTCGCTCGACGCCGATTGGTACAACCGCCTGATGGTGCCCATCGGCCTGTTCCTGCTGTTCCTCACCGGCGTGGGTCCGCTGTTCGCCTGGCGCCGCACTTCGACCGAAAGCCTGCGCCGTAATTTTCAGTGGCCCGGCATGGCCGCCGTGGTCCTGGTGGCGGCGCTGCTGGTGGCCGGCGTGCGCCACCCCTACGCGCTCATCTCGTTCGGCTTCTGCCTGTTCGTGGCGCTCACCGTGATCGTGGAATTCTTCAAGGGCGCGCGCTCCATCGCCGCCAAGAGCGGGTTTTCTTTCCCCCACGCCCTGGTCGAGCTCACCCATCGCAATACCCGCCGCTACGGCGGCTACCTGGTACACGTGGGAATTGTGCTGATCTTCATCGGCATTACCGGCAAGGCGTTCAATCTGAGCGATACCCGCGAAATGG
>JBKQVG010000352.1:0-17389 GCA_052325345.1 Bryobacteraceae bacterium | reverse complement strand
CGAACCCAAAGTGCGATATTTGCCCAGTAGCAACGAATTGCGCGTTCGCCGCCGGTAAGCTGCGAGGCCGGCCAATTCCGGTGAGACGGGCATAACTCTCGCCTGACGGCGTAGCGTTTACTAATCCAACTTGACGCGCAGTCGCCATGCCGGTGAAGTGCCGTGGCTGGCCCGCGCGCGCCGAGTCCTGGCGATAACGACCCTCTATTTACCGGCTGGATTCAGATTGGCCCACTACGCGCCGGCGACGGAGATCGCCGGCGCAGCGAATGCGGTGGTGCCGCTTCACACCACGTAGGGCTTGCGATACACGCCGCGGGTAAGCATCCGATCCGCCTCGGCATCGTTGACGAACTTCGGTCCGGGCGACAGGGTCAACTTGCGCCCCACCCGATAGCTGATATTGCCCAGGTGGCACAAGGAGGCGCTTAGGTAGGCGTTGGCGATCTCGTCGTGCAGGTCGTGGTAATTGCGCGACCGGCATGCCGCCAGGAAGTTTTGCATGTGCAGGGGGGTGGCGTCGCCGCGGCCGCTGGTCCGGTCGGGCCGTTCTTCCATCACCAGTTCACCGCTTTCGCCCTTGAAGGCCAGGAAGCCCTGGTCGCTCATGGCCGCCCAGCCATCGGCGCCATAGAAAAGATTGCCGACCATGATGTTGAGGGGCGCGGCATTGGTCGGCGTGATGGCAGTGGGGGCGGGGGACGAAGGCGGCACCATGGCGCCGGCTGCCGGCGGGCCGGGGCGTCTCTTCACCACCACGCCTTCGCCTCCGGTGAGCAGGCCGCGCACTTCGAAAACCAGTTCGCGGCCGCCGTAATCGTAGCTGGCCAGAAGAGTGTTGGGGGTTTCCTGATCGTCGGTATAGGCGTACTTGCCACCCTGCGCGTAAGCCGTTTTCGGCCACTCCGGATCGCCCAGGCCCCAGCGGCAGATGCCGATTTCGTGCACGCCCTGGTTGCCGATATCGCCGTTGCCGGTGTCCCAGAACCAGTGCCAGTTGTACTTGAAGCGCAGCGCGTTGAACGGCCGCATGGGGGCGGGGCCCAGAAACAGGTCCCAGTTGACGCCCGGCGGCACCGGCGAATCGTCCTTATGGCCGATGGAAGCGCGGCGCTTGAAGCACAGGCCCTTGGCCATATAAATGGGGCCGATGAGACCGCCCTGGAGGGCGGCGATGGCCCGCATTTTGAAGGGCGTGCTGCGGTGCTGGGAGCCGATCTGCAGCATGCGCTTGGTCTCGCGCGCCACCTGGATCATGCGCGGGCCTTCGTAAATGTTGTAGCAGGCCGGTTTCTCGCCGTAGACGTCCTTGCCCGCCTTCATGGCCCAGATTGCGGCGAGGGCGTGCCAGTGATTGGGCGTGGCGATGGAGACGGCTTGCACCTCGGAATCCGCGAAAGCTTGCCGCATATCTTCGAATTCCTTGGCTTTTTCGCCAGTGTTTTTCAACAGCGTGGCCTGGGCCCTCTCGCGGGCCGCCTGGTCGATATCGCAAAGTCCCACCACGCGGGCTTCGGGCAGCCTGGAATAAATGTTGAGATGATTGGTGCCGCGGCCGCCGAGTCCGACGATGGCCACATTCACCCGATCGTTGGCTCCCCAAACCCGGGTGGCGGCGGCCGCGGTAGCCGCTCCCAGGAAAAACCTGCGCGTTGTCGACTGAGACATAAACGTTTCGAACCTCCTCTGTCCCAAGGCGATTATATCAGGCGGCGGTTGCCCGGTATCGGTGTGCCAACGTGGCCGTCTTCTACCGAGAAACGCGTAGCCGCCGGAAGAGAGCCTTTCGCGGCTTGGCGGGTTTCTACGGTTCGAATCCAGGGACGGATGCGCGTTCCGAAGTGCAGGCCAAGCGCTGCACACCGAGGATCGCTGGCTCAAGCCTAATGCCGCCAAGCTCCCGCAAGCCGGAGATCTTCATGCCGGGCGGATTCGAATGGAACAGCAATACCGGCACGGTTTTTCCTCCGGCAGGACAATCGTCAATGCATTCCGATCTCTCCGCCACTCCAGCTTCGCCTCGGAGCCGAGCAACTCCACGCCGGCGATCTCGCCCGGAAAGTGCCGCGATTGGCGAGCGAGAGACTTGATCGACAGCCTGCCATCCTCCGGCCAAGCCAGCGCAATGGCATAAAGCAGGCCGGCCTTGGTGGTGAAGCGTATGTCTTCGGCGGTATAGCGGACATTGCGATAGGGGAAATCCACTTGCGGCGAACGGGCCGGCCCTTCCCCGAAGATCTTCCACGGGCGGGTGTCGAACAGAGCGTCGCCGTTTACCTTCATCCAATCCGTAATGTCGTCGAGAACCGCGATCTCGCGATCGTCGATCGTGCCGTCCGCCCGGACGGGAGTGTTCATCAGCAGGTTGCCGTTCTTGCTGACGATGTCGACCAGGTACGGCAGCACGTCCGCCGCCGTTTTATAGACCATGTCCCGTTTGTAGTGCCAATCGCCGATACAGATATCCATTTGCCACGGATAGGGCGCAATTTCATCGTTTGGATATCTGTCCCACACCAGGGCTTTCCGCAACTCCGGCGGCACCTTCTTGGTGTTGATCACGGCCTCCACCCGGCCCCGATGCCACTGGACGCTGGAGTTGTAATAGTGGGCGGCAAGCCGTACTCCGGTGTCGCCCAGGGGCAGTCCGTAATCGGTGAAAAACACGAGGTCGGGACGATATTTGTCGATCACGTCCTTGGTGCGGTCGAAGAAATTCTGGACGTAATCGGGAGGAGGCGGCTCCGAGTCGGGATGCGGACGCGAGTACAATCTTTGCGGATCGTATTCTTGCCACCACGTTCCCGCGCCGTCCGCCAAGGTCAGGTTGCCATCGTAAGGCACCCCTTCGAGCGGCCCGGCCCGGTCGGCGCCGTGGCTGACGTTGAACCAACTCCAGCTTTGGGTGGAAAAGACGGAAACGCCGAAGCGGAGCCCGTGCTCGCGCGCAGCCCGCGCCCAGGCCCCGGCTACATCTTTCCTGGGTCCGATGTTTACGGAGTTCCATGGCTGGTAGGCGGAATTCCAGCAATCGAAACCGTCGTGGTGATTGGCCAGCGCGACAAAGTAGCGCGCACCCGCCTTCCTGTAGCGCTCCAGCAGGGCTTGCGGGTTCCATCGCTCGCCCCTCCACTCGCGGCAGAGATCCTTATAGCCGAATTTCGAGGGGTGCCCATAGTGCGCCACGTGATAGTTGTATGGAGCGCTTCCCTGGATATACATGTTGCGCGCATACCAATCCCCCTGCTCGGGCACGCTTTGCGGGGTCCAGTGGGCCGAGATGCCAAATTTGGCGTTGACGAACCAGTCGGGCGCGCGGTACTGTTGGAGCGAATTCAGGGTCGGTTGGAAGGGGCCGGAAGCGATCGGCTCATCGAGTTCGGCGGCTCTCGCCGCTCGACGCGCCTGCGCTCCGGCAAACCATAGCAGGCCGCGGCTCACGAACTGTCTTCGATCCATTGCCTTTTCCACGGAGGCTTTGTCCTAGATTTCCACTATGACACCACTTCTGGCTGGCTTAACCCGTTGCCATCACCTGTCAATCCGACGTGGGCGATTCCCGGAAGTGGGCCGATGCGCCTGATTATCCAGAGAAATACACCGCGCGATCTACGGGCGCTTAACCGTTTTGGGGATTCCCCCGTATTCAACCCGATAACCGCTCCCTGGCGGTCGCGGCTTCGGACGTGCGTCTCCACTTTTATGTCGCGCATCGAGCCCTTGGGTTTGAGCATTACGGACGCCGCTACCGCGCTTGGAGTCACGCGGACCACGCTATCGGAACTGGTGAACGAGACGCGCGGCATCTCGCCGGAGATGGCCGCGAGGCTCTCGAAGGTCTTCGGCGGCAGCGCGGAAAGCTGGCTCGTGCAACAGGCGCAGTACGACCTGGCTCACGTTCGAGCCGGCCGGATGAAGCTGAAACGGTACCGCTCTGAAGTCGCTTTGTAAAACCCGAAGCGCTACTGCCCTCCGCGGTCTTGTTCCTGGCTCGTCAGTGCACGGCCGGGCCGCGCCCGGCTGGACCGATTGACAATCGGTCCGCAGGTTGGGCAACCTGCCCCACAGCACTACTTGGAAGCTCCTCTCCAGCGGCGCAAACTGGGGAAGACGACGCTCCACAGCGCTACCACGGCGATGGTGCCCAATCCGCCCAGCACTACGGCGGGGACGGCGCCGAACCATTGGGCGGTGACGCCCGATTCGAATTGGCCGACCTCGTTGGAGGCGCCCACGAAAACGGAATTGACGGCGCTGACGCGGCCGCGCATTTCATCCGGCGCGCCGAGCTGGATGATGGTCTGGCGAACGATGATGCTCACCATGTCGCAGCCGCCCACCAGCATGAGGGCCGCCAGAGAGAGCCAGACATTACGGGACAGTCCGAAGACCACCGTGGCGGCGCCGAAACCGGCGACGGCGATGAGCATGCCCACTCCGGCGCGGCGGCCGAGCGGACGATGCGCCAGGGTCACGGCCATCAGAGTCGCGCCAACGCCGGGCGCGCAGCGCAGCAACCCCAGCCCCGTTGCGCCGATGACCAGGATTTCGCGCGCATAGATCGGCAAAAGGGCCACCGCGCCGCCCAGCAGGACGGCAAACATGTCGAGCGACATGGCGCCCAGCACCAGGCGATTCCGCCCCAAAAAACGCAATCCGCCGGCGATGGATGCCGCCGACTGGACCGGGGCGGCCTGCTGCGGGCGCTGGGTCCGCACCCGCAGCAGCAGCACGAATCCGACGCCGTACGATGCCGCCGCGCCCAGGTAGACCGGCAGCGGGCTGCCGCTCAGGCCGTACACCAAGCCGCCGATCATGGGACCGAAAATGGTGGCGGTGGTGAAGACCGAGGCGCTCCAGGTGACCGCATTGACGAAGTGCTCTTCCGCCACCAGCAGCGGCAGAAAGGCCTGGCTGGTCGGATGATGAAAGGCGCGCACCGCGCCGTTGGCCAGGAGGATGAAATAGATCGGATGGACGGAAGTAAATCCGCCCAAGGTGAAACCGGCCAGGGCCAGGGAGCAGAGCCCGAATACGGCATAGCAGGCGCGCAGGATGCCGCGCCGCGGAAAACGGTCGGCGGCGTGCCCGGCCACCAGAAACAGCAGCACGCCGGGCAAAAACTGCGCCAACCCGACCAGTCCCAAATCGAGAGGCCGATGGGTCATGGAATAGATCTGCCAGCCCACCGCTACCGCCTGCATTTCATTGGAGACGGTCGCCAGGAAACGGGCGATCATGTAGTTGCGAAAGCTCGGATAACCAAAGGCGGCGCGGGCGGACACTAGGTACGATTATCCAGGATTGCGCCGAGGCCAGGTTGGTTTACCTGGGCTTGATGGCGGAATCGATCGGTTTGTATCGAGCCAGATTTGTGGTTCCTCCGCTCTCGGGGGGGCGAAAGCGCCTGCCCCACGGCGGTCGTGGCATACTGGGGGGGAAATGCGATTCTTATGGTTTGCGGCGGCGGCCGCGTGTGTGGCGCTGAGCGGATGTTCTTCATCGGAACCGGCCAAGCAGAAGGCGGTCGAGAGTCCCCGCGTGCCGGACTTGTTCAAAGTCAAGCTCGATACCTCGAAGGGGCCGGTGGTGATTGAGATTCACCGCGATTGGGCGCCGATCGGGGCGGATCACCTGTACGACCTGGTGAAGCACGGCTACTACGACGGGGCCCGTTTTTTCCGCGTATTGCCGGGGTTTGTGGCGCAGTTCGGCCTGGCGGCGGATCCGGCAGTGACGAAGCAATGGGTGAACGCGCGCCTTGCGGACGACCCGGTGACGCAGCACAACACGGTGGGCACGCTGGTCTACGCCACTTCCGGACCGGCTTCGCGCACTACCCAGCTTTTCATCAATATGGCCGATAATTCGAGGCTCGATTCGCAGGGTTTCGCGCCGGTGGGCATCGTGATTTCCGGCATGGACGCGGTGATGAGCTTTTATTCCGGCTACGGGGAAGGTGCGCCGAACGGCCCCGGACCGGACCAGCAGGAGATCACCAGCCAGGGAAATGAGTACCTGCAGGGCCATTTCCCCAAGCTCGATTTCATCAAGACGGCGACGGTGGAGTGATATAGTAAGGAAAGCCCCGATGTGAAGGGGACCAAGAAGTAATTCATACAGGGTCAAATTCGATCGACGCGGCCCGGCGGGAGCAGAAGCTTCCGCCGGGTTGTTCGTTTTGAGCAGGACAGGCCTCCTAACCTGTCTCGTGTGCCTTGCTAGACCAGCCATGGCCTTCACAATCAAATTGCGGGACCTCATCGCCTTTCTCGCGGACCACGGCTGGGAGTACAGAAATACCGAAGGAGACCACCATCATTGCATTCATCCGGCCAGGAAGGGCAAAGGAACCGTAGTGGGCGAGCGCGGCGACGATGTAACCGCGGGCTTGGTAAACTCGATATTGCGACAGGCGGGTTTGACCCGAAAGGAGCTGCGCGAATGGCTGAGCCGCTAAAGTATACCGTCATCATTGAGCGCTCCGAGTATGCGCGAGGATGGCGACCCAATTCCCGAGCCGACCTCCACCGCCGCCATCGTGGAAGTGGCGGCATAGGAAAGTTACCTGCCTTGGCGGGTGGCAGCGGGAAATGGCCAACCCGCCTCAGCCCGCGAGTTCGCGGGCCTTTTCGAACACTTCCAGAAGCATGCGCTCGGTGAGCTTGCCGGTGGAGGTGTTCTGCTGGCTGGGATGGTAGGAGCTCACCAGCGTTGGCTGGCCAGGGCCGAGCGCAAATTGGCGGTTGTGGCCAAAGGCAAACGGCGCCCGGCTGGAAATCACGCGGCGGGATTTCAGCAGGTCCAGGTACTGGTCGAACGCGATTTTGCCCATCGCAACCACCACTTTGAGGTTGCGCAACAGCTCCAGCTCGCGCTCGAGGTAAGAGCGGCAGTTGGCCAGCTCGTCGCAGGCCGGCCGATTGCCGGGCGGGGCGCAGTGTGCCGCGGCGGTAATGTAGGCGCCGCGGAGCGTCAGCCCGTCGCCGCGCGATACGCTCCGGGCCTGCGACGCAAATCCGGTGGCGTGGAGTGCGCGGTAGAGCCATTCGCCGGAGCGGTCGCCGGTAAACATTCGTCCGGTGCGATTGGCCCCGTGCGCGGCTGGGGCCAGGCCCAGAATCAGCAGCCGGGCAAGCGGATCGCCAAACGAGGGCACCGGCTTACCCCAATAGTCCCACTCGCGATAAGCTCTTCGCCGTACCCGAGCCACTTCCGCACAGTACTCCCGCAGCCGTGGACAGCGGCGGCACTCCACGATTTCATTTCTTAACAACTCCAATGATGTTGTAGAGTTTATCGTCATGGTAAACTGTAAAAGAATCGTCTTGATGAGCACAAGACGAGGCAAAATCCATCGATGGTTCGGTTGCTCCGGCCGGACTTTCGATTCCGGCTCTGGCCGAAACCCGTATCGTTGTTTTGCGCGCGGGGGTTCTTTCGCTTTCTATGAACCGGTTTCGCTGCTGCGCCCTGCTGATTTCGTTCGCTAGCGCTTGGCTCTGTCCGGTAGCGGTACGGGCGGCCAAGCCCACCAGCGCCGAGACCACCGCTCGGAACGGCGCCGCTGCCGCCCGCGCCCGGCGCTTGCGACGCGCTTCGCTCGCCGCCGCCCATCCGTCCCTGGCTCAAGTCTCTCATAAGACTACCCCAGCCTCCGCTCCGGCAGTGGCCGCGCCGGTGATCCGTGGCGGGCCCTGGACCAGCCCGACGTTCGCCGATTCCACCGATGGCGACAATGTGGATGGCGAAGACTTAGTGGTGCGCCGCGCCGCGGCCGAGTCCCTCGGCCCGTATAACGGCTCGGTGGTAGTGGTCGATCCGTTCAGCGGACGCATCCTGAGTATGGTAAACCAGCGGGTAGCGCTCGGCTCCGGCTTCGAGCCCTGCTCCACCGTCAAAATCTCGGTGGCGCTGGCGGCACTGAGCGAAAAGGTGATCCAGCCGGCGTCGAAGTTCCGCCTCGGCGGGGCCAGCCGCATGGACCTCACCTACGCCCTGGCCCACTCCATCAATTTCTACTTCGCCACCCTGGGCGAAAAAATGGGCTTTGAGAAATTCAGCTACTACGCTCACCTGTTCGGTTACGGCGAAAAGGCCGGACTGAACGTGGCCGGCGAACAACCGGGGCGATTCCCGGCCGCGCCGCCCAAAAACGGCGGCGTGGGCATGCTCACCAGTTTCGGCGAGGAAATCGAGCAAACTCCGCTGCAACTGGCCGCCCTGATGAGCGCGATTGCCAATGGCGGGACGCTTTACTACCTGCAATATCCTCGCACGGCGGCCGAAGCCGGCCACTTCGTTCCGCAGATCAAACGACGCCTGGAAATCGGCAAATGGATCTCCGACATTCTGCCGGGCATGCGCGGAGCGGTGGAGTTCGGCACCGCACACCGCGCCCGAGAGGACGGCCCCATTGCCGGCAAGACCGGCACATGCAGCAGCGAGAACCACGTTCACCTGGGGTGGTTTGGCTCTTTCAACGACTCCTCGGGGCGCAAGTTGGTGGTGGTGGTGCTGCTCACCGGCGGCAGGCCCGCCAGCGGGCCGCTGGCCGCCGGAATCGCCGGTGACGTCTTCCGCCGCTTGAGTGAAGCCAGGTATTTGGGTACATCGGGACCCTTCACGCCGGCTTCGCTGGTGTCCAGTCAGATCTGCTGCGCGCGATAGTGGAGCAGACCTTGGGCCTGCATTTTCACAGACTAAAGTCTGTGCCACCTCACTCCAGGCACTCGAAAACCAGGCGATAAAACTCGGCGTGCGCCCGCCATGTCTGCCCGGTAACCAGGTTGCCGTCGCGAACCGCCGGCTTCGGCAAATAGGTTCCGCCACTACGCTCTACTTCCACCCGCACATGGGGATGCGCGGTCAGCGTCCGTCCTTTCAGGATTCCGGCCGCGGCCAGGACTTGCACGCCGTGTCCAATGGCGAAAATGCCTTTATTTTGCGCGGCGAATTCATGCACCAGCGAAATCAGGCTGGCATCGTTGCGGAGGTACTCGGGGGCCCGTCCGCCCAAGATCAGCACGGCGGCAAACTCACGCGCGGCGACCGCCGTAATCACCACGTCGGCGTCGATCGATGGCGCGGGCCCCTCCACGTAGGTTTCCCAGCCCACTTCCTCGTCGTGAGATACCATGTGCAGCCGGCGCCGCACGGGCGCCGCCACCATCGGAACCCAGCGCGCTTCATCAAACCGCTGGTACGCATAAAGGGCTTCGTAGCCGTTGCCGCCGTCGCCCGTGACAATTAGGATTTTGCGGCTCATCCGAGCAACATGATCGCACAAACCAGCGTTCAACCCGTACTGTTTTCGGAATTCCCCGCGCCCTCCCAGCCGCCCCTTGTGCTACATTCGGTGGATGCTCTGGGTTGCGTAGGGGCGCTTCATCCATGTTGGAGGCGTGCGCATTATCGGATAAGGGCTGCGTCCGGTCCAATAACGAAGACTACTGTCTGATCGAGCCGGCATTGGGCCTTTACGTTCTGGCCGACGGCATGGGCGGCGCCAGGGCGGGAGAGTGCGCTTCCCGGCTGGCCGTCGAGACGGTGGCCGAAACCGTCTTTCTGGCGCAACGGCGCGATTCCCAAGTCTTATTGTCCGCCGTGGAAGCCGCCAACCAGAAGGTTCTGGAAGCGGCGCAGGGCGATGAAAGCCTGGAGGGAATGGGTACCACGCTGGTGGCGGCTCTCGAGAGCGGCGACACTCTGGCCATTGCCAGCGTGGGCGACAGCCGCGCTTACCTTCTCGACCACAACGGTTTCCGCGCCATCACCGACGACCAGACCTGGATCAACGAGGTGGGCCGGCCGCTCGGGCTGGACGAGGAAAGCCTCCGCCATCACCCCATGCGCCACGTTTTGACTATGGCCATCGGAGCCAGTTCCCCCCTCACCGTCAACTGCTACTCGGTGCCGCTCGAGCCCGGCGCGATTGTGCTGATCTGCAGCGACGGCCTGCACGGGGTAGTGGAAGCCGCCGAGATGGAGCGGATTCTGCGCGCCGCCAACCACGGCGGCGCCCTCGAGGACGGCTGCCAGGACCTGATAGAAGCCGCCAAACAGGCCGGCGGCCCCGACAACGTCACCGCTGTTCTGGTGCGTAAAGCCGGTTAGTGGCCGCCTGGGGTTTCCACGTTTCTCCGCGATTTTCCACGGCGCACGGCACCATACCGTGGAGCAGGCGCTTTCGCGGCTGCATCAATCTGAAAGGAAGAGCTGAGGCGGAATCGAGCCGGCGCCAGCAATAAGAGGGAGCGCAACAGAATCGCCGGCGCGCGCCGATGGGCTACGGCGCCACCCGGTGCTGGAGCGGGTAGCGGCGGCGATGGTCGCACCGCAAGCGGCGCCGGTTGTCTTCGAGGCGGCGCGGGACATCCCCCAAAAGGGGCGTGTTATTGGCGCTGGTCTAGACCTCGAGTATTTGCCGAAGGGGCTTCGGCTGTTCGCTAAAATCTTAAAGCATGGGCAGACCGGAAACATTGCTCCAAGGGTTATGTGGTCACGCACTGTCGCTCGGCGCTCAATCGATTGAGGTCGAGTATAAAGACGGCCGGGAATGGGTGTTCGCCCACAAAGGCGGCGTAGGCTTCGGGATCGCGAACTACGCAAGTTCCAGCGCGGATGGGAAGGAGCTGCGTGGAAACCTATACGCCGCGGCCAAGAAACCGGTTCGCGCCGTCATTGACGGACACGTCTACGTTCTCAAAGTGCGCGTCTTCGAAAGCTTCGGCGAGGACGCCTTCGAGGTAAGCATTAAGCCGGCGCCGAAGCTCGATCCGTCCATGGCACCGCCATTCACCGCGAAACAAGGTCAATATCTGGCCTTCATCTACAACTACACCAAGATCCACCACCAGGCTCCCGCGGAGGCGGACATGGAGCGCTACTTCCGGGTTTCCCCGCCTTCGATTCACGAGATGGTCAAGACCCTGGAGCGCAACGGCTTCATCGAAAGGACCCCTGGGCAGGCCCGATCCATTCGCCTCCTCGTGCAACCGGAGCACCTGCCGCGATTGGAGTAGGAGCGCGAAACCGTTCGCGGCCGTCCCACCGGATTGTGCTCCGGCGCCTTGCCTACC
Organism: Bryobacteraceae bacterium; assembly: GCA_052325345.1. Taxonomy (GTDB): domain Bacteria; phylum Acidobacteriota; class Terriglobia; order Bryobacterales; family Bryobacteraceae; genus JBEKYD01. The sequence continues at coordinate 6,308 of JBKQVG010000352.1, read as the reverse complement.
GTGGCGCCACGCGGTACATCACTTACTATGGCAACGCTTGCTGGCGACCTTCGCTACGCTTTTCGCGCGCTATGCGCCAATCCCGGGTTTACCGCGGTAGCGGTGGCTTCGCTCGCCCTCGGTATCGGTGTCAATACGGCCATCTTCAGCCTGGTCGATCAGCTTCTGCTCTGGTCCGTGCCGGCGCGCAATCCCGCCGCTCTCGTCAATATCGAAGGCGGGCGGGCCGGGGCATACGCGTTCTATCGCGAATACCGCGATCGCAACACCGTCTTCACCGGCCTCATTGCCAGCAGCCATCCGCAGATCAGCGGCATCAGGCCCGAAGGCTCCCAGGCCGTCGAAGTCGGCCACGTCGCCTAAGTGAGCGGCAATTACTTTTCCACTCTCGGCGTCGGCGCTGCGACCGGGCGCATTCTCGTTGCCGCCGACGACCTCCAACCGGGCGGATCGCCCATCGCCGTGCTCTCATATTCCTACTGGCAGCGCCGCTTCGCGGGCGATCCGCGCGTGGTTGGCCGCAAACTCACCGTCAGCGGCGTGCCGCTCACCGTCGCCGGCGTGGCGGAAAAGGGCTTCACCGGAATCTTCAACGGGCAGACGGCCGACGTCTTCGCGCCCATCACCATGTACCCGATTACCAATCCGGCCGCGGCAACCGCCTGGCGCAGCGCCGGAATGTCCTGGCTCACTCCCATGGCCCGCCTCAAACCCGGCGTCTCGCTGGCGCAGGCGCAGGCTTCCATGCGCGTGCTCTGGCCGCAGGTTGCCGATGCCGTGGGGCGCCGCCGCAGATCCACCGACGAAACCGTCACCTTGACGCCCGGAGCGCGCGGCGGCCGCAGCCAGATGGCCGATCCGATGAAGGCGCTGGGCGTCGCCACCGGCCTGGTGCTGCTCATCGCCTGCGCCAATGTGGCCAACCTGCTGCTGGCGCGCGCCACCGGCCGCCGCCGCGAAATCGCGGTCCGGCTCGCGTTGGGGGCTTCGCGCGGCCGGCTGGTGCGGCAGCTACTCACCGAAAGCCTGCTGCTGGCATCCATCGGCGGCGCACTGGGGCTCGCACTGGCCTGGTGGGGAGTGGGGGCGCTTGCCCGGCTCAGCCTGGTGAATTCCGATCTCCGCTTCCATCTCAGCCTCGCGGTGGCTGGCTTCTCGGCCGCGGCCACGCTGGTCACCGGCATTCTTTTCGGACTTGTGCCCGCCTTGCGCGCTACCCGTATCGGCTTGGCTGATGCCGTAAAGGACGGCGGATCGGCCGGCCGCGGCGCCGCCCTCCTTCGCCTGGGCAAGGTCCTCATCGCCGTTCAAGTCGCGCTCTCGCTGGCTCTGCTGGTGGAAGCCGGCCTCTTCGTCCGTACCTTGCGCAATCTCCGCAACGTGGATATCGGCTTCTCCGCCGATCATGCTGTCGTCGTCGATATCGATCCGACGAAGCTCGGCTATCGCGGCCACCGGCTGCGCGAGTTCTACGACACTTTGCTGGAGCGCACCCGCCGCATTCGCGGGGTCGAGTCCGCTTCGCTGTCCCTCATGACGCCCATGGGTGAGTACGCCATGACCCGTACGTTCTCGGCGGAGGGTTATCAGCCCAAGGCCAGCGCGGATCTCTATGCTTACACCAACCCCGTGACGGAGGGTTACTTCACCACGCTGGGAATTCCCATGTTGCTCGGCCGCGACTTCGAGCCGCGCGACGAGCCGGCGGTTACCCCCAAGGATAACCTCATGGCCTCCATCGGGCGCCAGGCCGGCGGCGGTCCGATGGATGAGCCGGATGCTCCCGGCGTCTGCATCGTGAACGAATCGCTGGCGCGCCAACTGTTCGGCGATGCCAGTCCGCTGGGGCGCCACCTCAGTTTCAATGACAAGTACAACGCCGCCGGCGCGCTCGAAATCATTGGCGTGGTGAAGGACGTTCGCCATGCCGGAATCCGCAAGGCCGACCGCATCGGTACCATCTACGTGCCAAGCTGGAGCAACGGCGCGGAAGCCCGCTGGCTGGAGGTGCGCACGGCTAGCGGCGCGGCGCCGGTCGTCGCCAGTATTCGCGGCGAGCTGCGCAACATGGACCCCAACGTTCCGCTGCTCCGTTCACGCCTGCTCCGCGAGTACGTGGATGGCAACCTGAGCCGCGAGCGCCTCATCGCTTGGCTGGCCGGCCTCTTCGGCTTGATGGCCGTGGCTCTGGCAGCCGTGGGTCTCTATGGGGTGGTGGCGTATGCGGTGACCCAGCGAACCAGGGAGATCGGCATCCGCATGGCGCTGGGCGCGCAAGCGGGCGACGTGGTCCGCATGATCGTCGGCGGCTCGCTGGCGCCGGTACTGGCCGGCGTCGCAGCGGGTCTGGCCGGAGCGCTGGCGCTGGCGCGCCTGGCAGCCGGCCTGCTCTACGGCGTGGCCCCGCGCGATCCCCTCTCCATGGCTCTGGCCGCCGGCGGCATGCTCACCGTCGCCCTGGTTGCCGCCGCCATTCCGGCCCGCCGCGCCAGCCGCGTGGACCCGACCGAGGCGCTGCACTACGAGTAAAGCCGGCCGCGCCGCCTTAGTTAGTCGATGTTACACCGCCGCAACGCGGTTTACTAACTCAGGAACGGGCGTGATACACTCTGTAACTGTCTGTGGACTGGGCCGAACTGACCCCGCAAGAGCTGATCCGTGCGTGCGCCGAAGGCGGCGGCGCGGCCGCATGGGCGGAATTCATTGGCCGATACGACGCTGTTTTACGGGCTGCGGCGTTCACGGTGGCTCGGCGCTGGGGCCGCGGTTCGCAGCAAGAACGCGACGATCTTATCCAGGAAATCTACCTCAAACTGTGCGCCAACGGCGCGCAGGTATTGGTGTCGCTTTGGGACGTCCGGGGCGAAGCTATCTTCGGCTATCTGAAAGTGCTTGCCACCAACAAAGGCAGGACAACATAGACAAGCTGAAGGGCAAACAGTTGTCCAATGTGACCTTCGACACGGCCACGTGCGATCCCAAGCCGCACAACATGTGGCTGTTCAACTCCTATTTCGAAGCGCGGCTTACCGACATCCCGATCTCTCAATCTTCCAGCACCACCTCGACCGGTACCACTACGCCGACCAGCACAGCCAGCCCAAGTCAGTTTCAGGGCGGCTATTTTGAGGGGGGCATATACTTCCCCATGGTGCCGGGTTGGGCACAATGGGTTCACAATGGGCAGGGTAACGGTATCTTTGCGGCGCCCCTGGCCAAGCTCGGCTTTCAGGCGGGCGACGTCGGCGGGTCGTCATTCACCGACCCCGAGAGGTTCGACGTGTTCCGCTTCTACGGGTTCGGCGCCCGGATCGGACACTTTGACCTTTACGACCATCCGCAGCCGGAGGCGCCCGAGTTGTTGATCTGGCTGGACGTCACCGTGGGGCGGTGGGATAACTTCCGCATCTACCCGTCCGGCATTCCCAACCGCGTTTACGAGAGGCCGTGGAGATTCGACGCCGTGGGGCGCCTGAAGATTCCTTACACCCCGTTCTACGTGGGCGGCGAAGTCAATGTCGGCCCCGGCCCCGACGATCTTCGCATTTTCGTGGGGACCAGAATCGACATCGGCAAGGTGCTCACCAGTTTGATTCCAGCGTTGAAGTAAACACGCGCGCGGGCCGCGCCGCCTTAGCTGCCGAACACGGCGTACTGGCCGCCCAGGGGAACGCGGCCCAGCAGGCGCTCCAGGCCGCGGAGGCGCGCGTAGACGCGCTCGGGAAAATAGAGAAAGTACCGCTGTTCGGTAACCTGAAATCCGGAGCGGCGAAACAGCCCGCGGGTCGCGGCGGGCGTCAACAGCTCGGCGTCGGCGTCCACCGGAGTCCGGCTGACAATCAGGCGCGTGGCGGGATTGTACGGATTGTGCTCGATGATCGCGAAGACGCCGCCCGGCTTCAGCACGCGGTGCGCCTCGGCGGTGAGAAGATCGCGCATACCCGGCTCCACATGATGATAGACACACACCGCCGTGACCAGGTCGAATCGAGCGGATTCGAATGGAATACCGGTGGCGGCGGTCTGCACGCGCACCGCGATTCCGCTGGCGGCGAACCGGCCGCTTTCGAGCATCTGCGCCGAGGGATCGCAGCCCGCCGCCTCGGCGAAGTCGCCGCGCAATAACTTCACCAATTCGCCCTTGCCGCAACCCAGGTCGAGCATCGCGAGGCCGCGCGTATCGATGCCGCGGCGGCGGTAATAGTCCCGAATCAACTCGCACTTGCGGAGATGGAAGAAGCGATTGCCATCGGCGCAGAAGCGCGCGCGGATGGGATCGCGCAGCAGCTCGTCGTAGCTCTCGGCAAAGTGATCGAAGCTGGACTTGGCGGGCTTCACTGTCGCTCAGATTTTACCGCATGCGCCCGGCGCGGTTCCGGCGCCACAACGCGTTATCATGAGGGCTGCATGGATTCGCGCCGGATGTGCCCGAGTTGCCGGGCCTTTATAACCAACAAAGACAAGGTCTGCCCCTATTGCAACGAGCGGGTGGGGCCGCGCGCCATCGACCGGCGCGAGCCGGGGGCGCTGATCGCCGGCCTGATCCCGCACGCGCGGTTCAATACGACCACCATCCTGCTGGTGAATTTCGGGCTGTACCTGGCTACCACGGTCTACAGCATGAAGGCCGGGAATGAGAGCGCGTTTTCGAACATCGATGGGCAGACGCTGGTGTCGTTCGGCGCCAAGTTCGGCCCCTATATCGCCATGGGGCAATGGTGGCGGTTGGTGACGGCCGGGTTCCTGCACGGCGGCGCGCTGCACATCCTCATGAATTCGTGGGTGTTGTGGGACCTGGGATCACAGGCCGAGGAAGTTTACGGCTCCAGCCGCATGTGGGTCATCTACCTGGTGTCAAGCGTAGCTGGCTTTTATATGAGCGACCTGTGGAACCCGATGGCTCCATCGGTGGGAGCGTCGGCCGGCCTGTTCGGTCTGATTGGGGCAATGATCGCGGTGGGCATCACCCATCGCAGCGGCACGGGCGACGCCATCAAGGGGATGTACATTCGCTGGGCCATCTATGGGCTGCTGTTCAGCTTTCTGCCGGGGATCGATATGATGGCGCATATTGGCGGCCTGGCGGCCGGTTTCGGCGTGGCCTACGTGGCCGGGCTGCCGCGATATGAGGGATCTCCCGTGGAGACGTTCTGGAAAGGCGGAGCCTGGGTCTGTCTGGCGATAACAGCCCTGAGTTTTCTAAAGATGTACTTGTGGTTTAGCCGGATGGCACAATAGACTAAGAACATGAAGATTCGCACCTTGGCACTGGCGCTGGTCCTCGGTCTCGGTTTGAGCGCGGCCGGCGAAGCCGCGGCAAACGTCAAAAAATCGCATGTCGCCAAGGCGCGGGTGAAGGGCAAGAATCGCTCCAGCAACGCGAAGAAAGCCGCGAAACGGAACAAAGCGCGCGCCAAGGCCGCCCGCAAAGCGCACCGGCCAGTCAAGCACTCCTGATAGCCCGCTTCTCCACTTCGATTCGTCGATGGCTCCAGACCGGCAGGCGGTTGGGGTGGTTGGCGACGTGCGCCACCTGGCCCTGGAGCAGGGCGCCGGCATGGAGATGTACCTGCCCATCCGCCAGTGCCACGACTTCGCTTCGGTGGACCTGGTGGTTCGCACCACGCTTCCTCCGGCGGAACTGGCTTCGGCCGTTCGTGCCGCTCTCCGGCCCATTGCACCCAACCTGCCCGGCCAGGACTTCCGCACCTTGCAGGAACTCGTGGATAGGTCCGTATCGCCGCGCCGCGTCGTCGTGCTCCTGCTCGGCGGATTCGCATTGTTTGCGCTCATTCTGGCTTCGCTCGGCATCTATGGCGTGGTCTCGTATTCCGTCAACCAGCGGACTCAGGAAATCGGAATTCGCATGGCCCTGGGCGCTTCCGCCGCCAACCTCCAAGCCTCCATCGTCGGCCGCACCGTCGCCCTCGCCGCCATCGGCATGCTGCTCGGGGCCGCCGCTTCATGGGCCGTGGCGCGTGCCCTTGGCGGCCTCCTCTACGGCGTGACATCCCGCGATCCGCTCACCTTTTTCGGAGTCCTCTTGCTGCTCGCCGCCGTCGCGGCCATCGCCGGCTACCTCCCCGCCCGCCGCGCTTCCCGCATCGATCCATCCATTGCCCTGCGGGCAAACTGAGGTGGGGCAGTTCACTCGAGCCGTGGCGCAGGCTGTCCAGCCTGATGAGCCGAGATTCCAAACTCCTGATGTCGTGGAATTTGGGTTGAGCCAGGGTTCGGCGGTGAGGCGGTGGGACAGACCATCGTTTTTCGTGGTCTGTCGGGCCCTCGCCAAGGCGTAACAGCCTGAC
>JBKQVG010000351.1:0-16647 GCA_052325345.1 Bryobacteraceae bacterium | reverse complement strand
GCCCGGCGACATCAGGAGTTCGGAGATTCATCTCGGCTTTTCTTCTCGGGAGATTCTATCGAGGAAGGAGCTACTAAGGGACTGCCACGAAATAACCAATCCAATCGCGAGCAACCGCGCCCTAAGTTGTCGCAGAGCCGATGATCGGGAATAAGGTTACACTAAGACGTATATGTAATCCAGTGAAGGCCAGAACGGTGGCAAACGCCGAGGATCGTCCGTGGCCAGGCGCAGCGGGAAATGCCGAGATGAATCTCGGCTCAGCAGGCTGGACAGCCTGCGCCACAACTGAAGTAAGTCCTCGCGGCCCCGCTTCTCACTTCGACGCCTCTTCCCGCATGAACGCTCTTAGATCTTCGTACTGGTCGGTCGCAATCAGGTTGACGCCCGCATCCAGCGCGGCTTTCCATCGCACTTCGGCGCGCTGGCGCGAACCAAAGTTATAGGGCGCTTCCCAGCCTTGGTCTTCTTCCGCGGAGAAACCGTCGAGCGTGTAGAAACGAATCCAATAGCCCAGGCGGTGCGCATAGTCCACCAGGGCGCGAAGCCGCGCGGCATCCGCCGCCGTCCATGCGCCGGCCTTTGTCTGTCCACCCTCCTCCACCTTATCCCATGAGTTATTCCACCAGCGCCGGTAGTTCGTGGGCCGCGTGGCGAGAAGCTGTTCGGGCGGAAGAGTGGCGGCCAAGTGTACGCGTTCCTGCTTCGTTTTGCCGCTGATTTTTGCGGTTTCGGCCGAGCCAAAGATCCGTAAACGCGCGCCTTTCTCCAGATCGCGGAAGAATACCTGCTCCTGGATGTCGGCATCTTCGGTAAGCACCAGCAGCGGCTTGGGATCGAGCGGCGCCAGTTGATGCGGATCGGCCGTCTGCGGCGCGGTTACGATCCAGTCCCGGTATTCGCCGACGAGATCCCAGACCGCGCGCAACAGGGTTGGATCCAGGGACTTGAAATCGAAATGCAGCACGATCAGCGGCCAGCGCGCGCGATCGTTTTCGGACAGCGCCCGTTCCATAATGGACCGGACGCGTTCAAAGAAGTAAGCGCGAAGCGCCGGCTCGGCGCCGGTCGTCTTAGCCGTATGCGTAACTACCGGACGGCCCTTGCCGGTCGCCGGGTCGATCGCCCAGGCAATGTCTTGCTCGATAGCGACGGGGAAGCCGGTCTTGATGGCGCGCTCGATCCGGTCGACCCATTTACCCTCGTAGGGGTAGCAGTTGTGCGCGTCCAGAACCGGCCGGTTGTGGTTCAGAAAATCGAGCTGTGGCGGCTGCGCGCACGCGAGAGCCGCGGCAGCCAGGAAGCAGGGAAGAAGTTTCATCGCCAGGCTGAATCCACGGGCTGAATGTGACGTCGCTGGCTGACACCGCACAGGTGAATTGTACCTCGCCGCGATGGCGTGCTCAGTTCACTCTGCTCACCGTGGTTTCCACGTCGAACTTGCGCTTGGTGACCGGGTCGTCGACGGATGCCACTACCGTCGGCTTGCCGGGAGAGACCAGCGTCTCTACCTCGATTTTGAGCTGACCGATTGCCGGACCGGCGGCGGCCGGCGTGTCGACCGACAGATCGCGCGGCAGCACGCTGCTGATGTCGAAATTGGCTCGCATGCCGAGTTTGCCGGCCTCCGCTTCGCGAACCGAACACGAGATAGTCACCCCGACATCGAGATACTGAAACTGTGTGCTCGCCGGCGCCGCGTTGTCCGCGTTTTGCGATTGGGTTGCCACTGGGACCCGATTGCCGACACGGAACGTACCCCTGGCCTCACCTTCCAGGATCATGCTGTAGTGCCGGCCGGCGCCGGCCGCCGCTTGCCCGCCGTCGCGAAGGTCGAACTCGACCTTATACGTGGCGCGATCGGGTGGTTTCTTGTCCTGGGCGAAAAGAGGCAGCGAGGGTAACAGCAGCATGGCCGAGGCCAGCACCGCGTGGGCGTATCTCATATTGAAACCTCCGCTGATTAAGACGCGGCGGGCGGCGCCGGCGTGGAGACGAAGTGGGCTTCAGCCTCGCAGGCAACACTTTCACACCTGAATGACCTTTTATGCCGCTTCGAATAGTTAAAATGTATTCGGCGAACCAAATGAGCACCAGACGCCAGTTCATCCAGGTCTCGGCCGGCATCGCGGCCGCCGGCGTGCCTCTCGCGGCCGCCACACCCTTGCCCACCGTCCCGCTCGGCAAGTACGAAATTACCCGCCTTGTCATCGGCTCCAATCCTTTCTACGGTTACTCCCACTCATCGCGCGCGCTCGATCGGCACATGCGCGAATGGAATACCTCCGAAAATGTCTGCGCGGCGCTTCAGGAGGCGGAACGGAACGGCGTCAATACCTTCCAGACGAACGGCAACGAGCGCGCCGTCACCGATCTCCGGCTATATCGCGAACAGGGCGGCAAACTGCAAGTGATCGCACTGATTCGAGAGAAGCCCGAGGAAGCCGTGGCGGCGATGCGCCCGATGGCGGTTTCGCACCACGGCGAAGTCACCGACGCGCTGTTCCGCCAGCAGAAGATGGACGACGTCCGCGAGTTCACCAGGCGGGCGCGCCAGACCGGCGTGTTAGTCGGTGTTTCGACGCATAAGCCGGAGGTCATCGAATCCATCGAGGAGCGGGGCTGGGACGTGGATTTCTACATGGGATGCGCGTACAACCGCACCCGCACTCCGGACGAGATCCGCAAGCTGCTCGGGCAGCTTCCCCTGCCGGCCAACGAGGTGTATCTCGAAAAGGATCCGGAGCGAATGTTCGCGGTGATGCGCCGGACCCGCAAAACCTGTTTCGCGTTCAAGATCCTGGCGGCGGGAAGGTCGGCCGGTTCACCCGAATCGCTCGACACCGCTTTTGAGGCCGCTTTTGCCGGCATCAAGCCGGGGGATTGCGTGATCGTGGGCGCATATCAGCGATTTAAGAACGAGATCGAGGAAAACGCGCAACGGGCCCGCAGCTTTGGAGTCTTGCGGTCCGCATAGGCTGGCCTCGGGCCGTCGGGAGGCTCGGCGCCTGCCGACCGGCATCCCTGCGTAGTTGTCCAGAACGATATTTTCAACCGCAGCGCGATTCGAACCAGCGTCGTCTGCCGTGCTGATCGGGCGGGTACGCACGAATATTGGCGAAGTCCAAGTCCAGAGTGAGCAGGACGCAAAACGCCTGCTCCACGAAGGCAGGCCGAGTGCATGGCAGACCACAGACAACGATGGTCTGCCCCACGAGTTGGTTCCCCTTTACCCCGCCAGCGCATTAATGTGCGCCGGGTGCGACTTCTCGTACGCCTCAATCGCACTCGCCTGGTTCAGAATATAGCCCAGCTCATCCACGCCTTCCATCAGGCAGTGTTTGGAAAACGCGTCGATGGGAAACTCCACCACGCGGCCCGAAGGTGTCTCCAGCGTCTGCTCGGCCAAGTCAATTTTCACCGTCGCAGCCGGGTCGGCTTCCACGGCGGCAAACAGTTCCGCCTGTACGTCGGGCGGGATCACAATCGGCAGCAGCGAGTTCTTGAGCGAGTTCTGTTTGAAGATATCGGCGAAGGAGGTGCTCAGCACGGCGCGAAAGCCGAACTGGGTAAGCGCCCACGGGGCGTGCTCGCGTGAGCTGCCGCAGCCGAAGTTGTCGCCGGCCAGCAGCACCTGCGCGCCGGCCGCGCGGGGCTGGTTCAAAATGAAATCGGGCTTGGGATTGCCTTTTGCGTCGTAGCGCCAGTCGCAGAAAAGCTGCTTGTCGAGGCCTTGCTTAGTGGTGGTCTTGAGGAAGCGCGCCGGAATGATCTGGTCGGTATCGACATTATTAATAGGCAGCGGAACCACGCGGCTCTCGAAATTCTTGAACGGCTTCATAGCAGTGTCCTCGCATCGGTAACTACGCCGGTGATGGCGCTGGCGGCGGCGGTCAGCGGGCTGGCCAGGAAAGTTCGTCCGCCCTTGCCCTGGCGGCCTTCGAAATTACGGTTGGAAGTGGAAACCGCGTACTGCCCGGGCGAAAGCTGGTCGCCATTCATGGCGATGCACATGGAGCAGCCCGGCTCGCGCCACTCGCAGCCGGCCGCGCGAAATACCTCGGGCAGACCTTCGGCGATAGCCTGGCGTTTGACTTCCTGCGAACCAGGCACCACCATCACCCGAACGTTGGGGCTCACCTTGCGCCCGCGCAGCATGGCCGCCGCGGCGCGCAGATCGGTAATACGGGAATTGGTGCAGCTTCCGATGAAGACCACGTCGATGGCGTGGCCGGCCAGCGGCTTGCCGCCTTCGAGGCCCATATAAGCCAGCGCCTTCGCCACCGATTCGCGCTGCATTGGATCGGCCAGCTCCGAGGGGTCGGGCAGCGGGGCGCCGATCGCCATGCCCATGCCGGGGTTGGTGCCGTAGGTGATCATGGGCTCCAGCGCGCCGGCGTCGATCGAGACGCTGCGGTCGTACGCCGCGCCCTCATCGGTGGGTAGCTTGCGCCAGCGCGCCAGGGCGGCATCCCACTCCGCGCCTTGGGGCGCGTGCGGACGGCCCGCCAGGTAGTCGAATGTCGTGTCGTCCGGGGCGATCAGGCCCGCCCTCGCGCCGCCTTCGATCGACATGTTGCACACCGTCATGCGCTCTTCCATGGAAAGGCCGCGAATGGCGCTGCCGGTGAATTCAAACACCGAAGCGGTGGCGCCGCCCACGCCGATCTTGGCGATCAGCGCCAGAATAATGTCCTTGGCGGCCACGCCCGGGCGAAGCTTGCCATTCACTTCGACGCGGAAACTTTTCGACCGCCGCTGCAGCAGGCACTGCGTGGCCAGCACGGTCTCCACTTCGCTGGTGCCGATGCCGAACGCCAGCGCGCCGAACGCGCCGTGCGTGGCGGTGTGGCTGTCGCCGCAGGTGACGGTCATGCCCGGCTGGGTCAAGCCGAGCTCCGGTCCGATCACGTGTACGATGCCCTGGCGGTCGCTGTGTACACCCAGGCAGCGAATGCCGAACTCGGCGCAATTGGTTTCGAGTTGGGCGAGCTGGCGGGCGGCAATCTCATCCACGATCGGCAGGGAGCGGTCGGTGGTGGGGATGCTGTGGTCGGCCGTAGCAATGGTGAGGTCCGGGCGGCGGACCTTGAGTCCTCGCTCGCGCAGTCCCTGGAAAGCCTGCGGCGAGGTGACCTCGTGGACCAGGTGCAGGTCGATGAAGAGCAGCGTGGGCGCCCCTGGCTGTTGATGCACCACGTGGGCGTCCCAAAGTTTTTCGATGATGGTTCGCGGCATAACGTTCTCATGTCCGGAATGTTCGGAATCCTGTATTACAGCATGTAGCGCCGACGAAGAAATCAAGTTCTAGCCACAGATAAACACAGATGAACGCCGATAAATCCTTTGATTTCTCTATCTGTGTTCATCTGTGTTCATCTGTGTTTATCTGTGGCTATATCTCTTCACGCTTTCTCCCGGTGTTCATCGGCGGCTATAAAACTGCGGCTGAGCGGAAACCGGTAAGCTTCCGCTCAGCCAATCGCGGAACGTACCGCCTGGCCAACTTGTTCGGTGGTGGCGGGCGTCCCGGAAGGTCGCAGGTCCGCGGTCACGTTTCCGCTGGCGAGAACGGCCTCGATGGCCTTCTCCACAGCGGCCGCTTCCGCGGTCAATCCAAAACTGTACGCCAGCATGGCCGCCACCGATCCGATGGCGCCCAGCGGGTTTGCCTTATTCTGTCCGGCGATATCCGGCGCCGAGCCGTGTACCGGCTCGTACAAGCCCACATACGCGCCGGATGGTTTGCGGCCGCCGATCGAGGCCGACGGCAGCATGCCGATCGAGCCGGCCAGCACCGCGCCTTCGTCGCTCAGGATGTCGCCGAACATGTTCTCAGTCAGCACAATGTCGAAGCGCCTGGGGTTGAGCACGAGCTGCATGGCGCAGTTATCCACCAGCAGGTGATCCAGCTCCACGCCGGGATACTCGCGCGCGACTTCGCACACCACGCGGCGCCAGAGCTGCGAGTTTTCGAGCACGTTCGATTTATCCACCGAGGTGACCTTCTTGCGCCGCCCCTGCGCCAGGTGAAAGGCAATGTGCGAGACGCGCTCGATCTCCGCGCGGGTGTAAATCATGGTATTGACCGCCCGGGTTTCGGCGCCGTCTTCGGTGATGCCGCGCGGCGTGCCATAGTAAATTCCGCCGGTCAGCTCGCGGACGATGATCATGTCCGTGCCTTCCACCAGGTGGTTCTTGAGCGGAGAGGAATCGACCAGCGGCGCATAGGCGCGCACCGGGCGCAGATTGGCGAACACGCCCAGCGCCTGGCGAATCGCGAGCAAACCGCGCTCCGGCCGTTTTTCCGGAGGCGCGTTGTCGAACTCCGGCAATCCCACCGCGCCCATCAGGGTAGCGTCCGCCCCGGCGGCCAGCCGCGCGGTTTCTTCCGGGAAGGGCGACCCCGTCTTGTGAATCGCCACGCCGCCCAGCAGACCTTCGGTCAGGCTGAGCGCATGGTTCCATTTTTCGGCCACGTGCCGCAATACCAGCACGGCTTCGCCGGTGACTTCCGTGCCGATGCCGTCGCCGGGCAAAACCAGAACGTTGAGGTTCATGAATCAGTCCGCCGCGGCCGGCTGAGCCACCCGCGTCTCGCGCAGCAGGGCCAGGATTTCTTCGTCCATCAGCCCCTTCTTGCGCTGGTCGGCCACGGCGGTGAAACGATAGTAGAAGCTGTCCAGCTCATCGCGGGAAAGGTCGAAGCCGAGCTTTTGGGCGCGCTGGTGAAGCGCGTGGCGGCCGCTGTGCTTGCCCAGCACCAGCTCGCCTTCCGTCACGCCCACCGTGCGCGGATCGATAATCTCGTAGGTGGTCTTTTCCTTCAAGTAGCCGTCCTGGTGAATGCCCGCTTCGTGGGCGAAGGCGTTGCGGCCCACGATGGCCTTGTTCGGCTGCGGGCCGAAGGTGATCAGCGAGCTCAGCAACTGGCTGGCCTGGTAGAGGTGTTCGGTACGGACGGCGGTGCGGTATGGATACTGGTCGGGGCGGGTCTTGAGAATCATGACCACTTCCTCGAGCGAGCAATTGCCGGCGCGCTCGCCGATTCCGTTGATGGTGCATTCCACCTGGCGCGCGCCGGCTTCGATGGCGGCCAGCGAGTTGGCCACCGCCAGGCCCAGGTCGTCGTGGCAGTGTACGCTCACGATGACGTCTTCGCCCAGCGCGCGCGCGATGCGTCCGATCAGCACGCCGTATTCCTTGGGCGTGGAATAGCCCACCGTATCGGGAATATTCACGGTGCCGGCGCCGGCCGCCACTACGGCTTTCGAAATCGCCTCCAGGTAGTCCGGATCGGTGCGCGCACCGTCTTCGGCGGAGAACTCCACGTCGTCGGTGTAGCGGCGCGCCAGTTCCACCGCCGCCACGGCTTCGTCCAGCACCTGCCGCTGGGTCTTCTTGAGCTTGTGTTTGAGATGAATTTCGCTGGTGGCGATGAAGGTGTGGATGCGCGGGCGGGCGGCGCGTTCCAGGGACTTGGCGGCGCGTTCCACGTCCAGGGTGCAGCAGCGCGCCAGCGCCGCTACGCGCGCGGTGGGAAACTCCGCGCCCACCGCCAGTACCGCTTCGAAGTCGCCATCCGAGGCGATCGGAAAGCCGGCCTCCAGAATGTCCACTCCCAGTTCCACCAGCTTGGCGGCCATTCGCAGCTTCTCCGGCACCGACATGCTGCAACCCGGAGACTGCTCGCCGTCACGCAAAGTCGTGTCGAAAATATATACGTGGTCGCTCATCGGCGTTCATCCAATGACCGATTATGGCCACCCGGCGGTCGATTTGGCAAATTTATAATTTTATGATGTGCCATTAGTACATGTTATATTGAAAAACACCGTCACCGCAGATTGGGAGGCTGTATCGAAGGCCCATGGAGCTCTATTCGCTGCACGTTTTCCTGACCGTCGCCACCGAAAAGAGCTTTTCCCGGGCGGCGGATAAGCTGCTGCGCACGCAACCGGCGGTGTCGCTGGCGGTGCAGCGGCTGGAGCTGGAGCTGGGAGAGCGCCTGATCGACCGTTCCGGCAAGGACCTGATCCTGACCGATGCCGGCCGCGCCGTGCTGGAATACGCCCGCCGCTTCCAGAGCCTGGAACAGGAGCTGGGCAACGCGCTTTCCGAGCTGCGCGACAAATCCTCGGGGCGCCTGATCATCGGGGCCAACGAATCCACCACGCTTTATCTGCTGCGCCACATCCAGCGCTACCGCGAGCTGTATCCGCGGGTTAAAGTGCAGGTGCGCCGCAGCCTTTCGAGCAAGATCCCCGGCGAGCTGCTGGACGGCAACCTGGAGCTGGGCGTGATCAGCTACGATCCCGGCGACGACCGCATCAAATCGAAAGTCATTTATACCGACGCGCTGGCATTGGTGGTGTCGCCGCGCCATCGTTTGGCCAACCGCAAACACGTGGCGCTGAGCGAGCTCGCTTCGGAAACCTTTATCGCCCACAACGTGGTGTCGCCCTACCGGGAAGTGGTGATTCGCAACTTCCAGACTCACAAAGTTCCCCTGCGCATGGACGTGGAGATGCCGACCATCGAAACCATCCGCAAGCTGGTGCAGAACGACCAGGGTGTGGCGTTCCTGCCGCGCATGTGCGTGGAACAGGAGATCGAGCAGAAGCTGCTGAGCGAAGTGCGCGTAACCGAAATGAACGTGGAGCGCAAAATCCGCCTGGTATATCCCACTCGCCGCGCCCTGAGCCACGCCGCCCGGGCGTTCCTCGAGGTGGTGGGGTAGAGCCGATCGCCGATCGCACGCGCCCGAATTTGCGAGGCCGCGCGCTTGGAACAAATGCGGGAATAGCTTCAAAGGACTTGACCGGCTGCCGTGGCGCACCGAGGAGTGTGCGCGCCACTTATCAGCTTCAGCAATCTGTTACCGTGAAGCCGGAGAGGAAACATGAAGGCGTTCCGGTTTCACGTATTTGTCTGCGACCAACAGAAGCCAGAAGGCGTGCCGTGCTGCGCGGGACGGGGCTCGGGCCAGGTACTGGAGGCGCTGCGGCGCGAAGTGGCCGCGCGCGGCCTCGAAGGCGAAGTCCAGGTGACGGCGTGCGGCTCGCTGGGCTTGTGTGAACACGGGCCGAACCTGGTGGTGTATCCCGAAGGGGCGTGGTATTCGGGCGTGACCCCGGCCGACGTGCCGGAGATCGTCGGCTCCCATTTCGGGGAGAATACCCCCGTCGAACGCCTGGCGCGGACCGATCCGGCGGATCTGCGCGCGGAGATCCTGAGCAACCGCGAAAAGATGTTGGCCGCGCGCCGCGCCCGCGACGCCGCCGGAGTCCTGCCCGACGACCTGAACGAGCGCATTCGGGGATTTCAGGAGAGCCGCGCCGTCCTTACCGCGCTGGAACTCGACGTGTTCGCCGCCGTGGGCGACGGCGCCGCCGCCGGGCAAGTCGCCGCCGCCCTCCACTGCGACCCGCGCGCCACCGGGATGCTGCTGAACGTGCTGGCGTCGCTGGGCCTGCTCGTCAAGCGGGAAGGGCTCTTTCACATCTCGCCGGCGGCCGCGCGCTACTTCACCGCCGGGTCGCGCGACAACGCCCGCCCGGCCTTGCTCCACACCGCGCACTTGTGGCACCGCTGGTCGACGCTCACCGAATGCGTCCGCGCCGGCACCGCTGTCGCCCACGCCGATATCGCCGGCCGCGGCCAGGACTGGACCGAGGCCTTCATCGCCGCCATGCACCGCAACGCCTCCGAACGCGCCCCGCTGGTGTTGCGGGCCGTGGGCATCGAGAACGTTCGCCGCATGCTGGACGTGGGCGGCGGATCGGGTGCTTATTCGATTGCTTTCGCCCGGGCCAACTCCGCCTTGCAGGCCGAAATACTGGACCTCGCCGCCGTCGAGCCCATCGCGCTCGGCCACATCCGCGAGGCTGGAGTGACCGGCCGGGTCAAAGTCCGCGCCGGCGATCTGCGTTCCGACCGGCTAGGCGAGGGATACGACCTAGTGTTTGTCTCCGCCATCTGCCACATGCTCAGTCCCGCGGAGAATCTCGACCTGCTGCGCCGTTGCCGAGAGGCGCTGGCCCCCGGCGGCCGCGTCGTCATTCAGGACTTCATCCTGGAGGCGGATAAGACAGCTCCCCGCTCTGCCGCCCTGTTCGCCCTCAACATGCTGGTGGGCACGCGCGAAGGCAGCAGCTACAGCGAGCCGGAGTATACCGCCTGGCTCGGCGAGGCGGGCTTCCGCGAGATCCGCCGCGTGCGCCTGCCGGGAATCACCGGCCTCATGATAGGGTCGCGGCCGTAATCCGTGGCGCGGCCACTGGTGGCCGCAGCCTCGACACTCGTGTCGAGGCTCTTTCGCCGGCTTGGATACTGGCTTGTGACTTCTGAATTCTACCGCTCCGTTAAATTTGCAAAACCCTGGATATCCTTCGACATATCACCAAAGAAATACTGACAATATTGCCGAGGCTGAGCATATACTTGTTTCCCAGCGGGTCCAATTGCAGATTCCGTCTGAATAGCACCAACGAAGTCAAATCGCCGACCTGAAGGAGATTCTCATGTTCGCCAAGCCAATCCACGTCACCGCCATGAACCGACTTCTGCAAGCTCAACTACTGGGCGCGCTTGTAGTTCTACCGGCAGTTGCGCAGATTCCCGACGCGCCCGTGTCGTCCGCGATCGCCACACCAATATCCCGCCACCACCATGTGCCGCTCCGGATCCACGAGCGGCGATACGACGGCTCCATCACCAGCGAAAACTGGAGTGGTTACGCTGTCACCGGAACCAATGTTACGGATGTTAAAGGTTCCTGGATCGTACCGGCTGTCAACTGCCCGGCGGTAGCCACATCGCCGAGATCGGCGCGGAACCAAGGTCAGCAAAATCAATACGCCGCCTTTTGGGTGGGCATCGACGGGTATTCCTCCAGTACCGTCGAGCAGGTTGGAACCGATTCCGATTGTGACTCCGGCAAGCCGCAATATTACGCCTGGTTCGAGTTCTATCCGCATCCTTCTTACTCGGTCAATAATTTCCCGGTTGCGCCTAACGATCGCATCTCCGCCGAGGTTAGTTACAGCAGCAGTACCAGACTGTTCACTGTCACCCTCACCGATGAAACCAGCGGAAAGTCGTTCAGCACCAGCACTTCCGTCTCCTCGGCCGCGCGATCGTCCGCCGAATGGATCGCCGAGGCCCCATCCAGTGGATCGGGTATTCTGCCTCTTGCCGATTTCGGCTTGGTCGATTTCGGCCAAAACTACAGCGCTGTGAACAACACCTGCTATGCGACGGTGAATGGGACGGCTAATCCGATCGGCTCCTTCGGCACGAACCAGGCAATCACCATGGTCAGCGCCAGTGGCGCTAATGAAGCCGTGCCGGGTGTGCTCGTCAACCTGGCGAGCTTCGTAATTTCGTGGTATTGATTCTTCCGTCGAACGAAGGCGCCGCGCTGGTCTGATCCAGCGTTTCTGCAGCCGCGGCCATTCATTCGTCGCGCCAGCGGCGCGATCTCCTTGTGCCGCCGCCCTATTGCCAGCCGCCTCCCAAGGCGCGATAGAGATCCACGAAGGCGAGCAATTCCTGCAGGCGCAATTGGGCCAGGGCAAGTTGTCCCTGGAACAGGTCGCGCTCGGCGCTAAGCACCTGCAGGTAACTGTCGGCGCCGCGCTGGTAGCGCAGGGTCGAAAGGCGCGTGGTCTCGGTCAGCGCCTGCACCAGAAGGTCCTGCTGGCCGCGCTGCTCGCGCGTGCGGTCGTAGCGGATCAGCGCGTCCGACACTTCGCGGAATGCGTTGTAGACGGTCTTTTGATAGCCGATCAGCATCTCGCGCTTCTGCGCCTCCGAGAGACGCACCGCCACGCGAACCTGGCCGGCGGTGAAGATGGGCAGGAGCGCGTCGGGAGTCAAGTTCCAAAAGCGCGCCGGGCCGGTGAACAACTGCGTAAGCGCCCGGCTCTGCCCGCCCAGAGCCCCAGTGAGCGTAATCTGCGGGAAGTAGTACGCCTTCGCCACGCCGATCTGCGCATTGGCGGAAATCAGATTCTGCTCGGCCGCGCGGATGTCGGGCCGGCGCTCGATCAGCGAAGACGGCAAGCCGGCAGGAAGCTGCGGCGGCAGCCCGAAACTCTCGATCGGCTTGCCTCGCGCGATATCGCCGGGCAGGTTTCCCACCAGCAGGTTCAAAGCGTTTTCCACCTGTCCGATGTCGCCTTCGACGCTGGCGATCCGCACCGCGGCCAGGTATAGAAACTGTTCCGCCTGGTGGACATCCAGTCCGCTGGAAGCGCCGTGCTCGTGGCGCAGGCGGATCAACTGCAGGTTGTGATCGGCGATGTCGCGCGTGCCGCGGGCGATCTCCAGCTCCAGGTCGCGCTCGCGCAGAGTGAAGTAGTCCCCGGCCACGTCGCCGATGAGCGACACCGTGACGCCCCGCCTGGCTTCTTCCGTGGCCAGGTATTGGGCGCGCGCGGATTCCTTCAACCGGCGGATGCGGCCCCACAGATCCAGTTCCCAGGAGAGCGCGATACCGGTCTGGCTGTAGATGACGTTGGTCGGCAAGCTGGGCGAGGTCTCTACGAAGGTACCGATGGAGGAGTACCGTACCGCGCCCGCCTGTTCATCGGCGTAGACGAATGGATACTGGCCGGCCCCGGCGATGCGATAGCGGGCGCGCGCTTCCTCCACCCGTTCGGAAGCCAGCGCGAGATCGAAGTTGTGGGCCAGGGCGGCGGCGATGAGTTGCTTGAGAGTCTGGTCGGGGTATAGCTCGGGCCACCGGGTGTCGGCCAGCGACGCCGGTCCCGGCGCCGGGTTGCCGCGGTATTGGCCGGGCGCCGCCACCGCAGGCCGTTTATAGTTGGGGCCCACGGTGCAGGCGGAGAGAAGCACGGCCAGAGAGCAGCACAGGACTTTCATTGCGCCTCCGCCGCCGGCTCGATGCCCGGTTTCGGCTTGCGCGCGCCGATTCCCTGGATCACCGCGAACAGCACCGGCACGATGAAGATGGCCAGCAAAGTCGCCGCGTTCATGCCGCCGAAAACCGCCGTGCCCAGCGAGCGCCGCGACGCCGCGCCGGCCCCGCGCGCCACCAGCAGCGGCGACACCCCCAGGATGAAGGCGAACGACGTCATCAGAATGGGGCGCAGGCGAAGGCGCGCGGCTTCGAGCGCGGCCTCCCGGATGGAGTGTCCGGCCTCGTAGCGGGTACGCGCGAATTCCACGATCAGAATGGCGTTCTTGGCCGCCAGCCCGATCAGCGTCACGATGCCGATCTGGGTATAGATGTCATAGGAATAAGCGCGAATCCAGACCGCGAACAGCGCGCCGAACAGGCCGAGCGGCAGCGCCAGCAGCACGGCGAACGGTATCGACCAGCTCTCGTACAGGGCGGCCAGAAACAGGAAAACCAGCACCGCTGCGAAACCGAAGATGAAGCTTTCGTGCCCCTGCGCCGCTTTTTCCTGGTAGGTGGTCCCGGTCCATTCGTAGCCGTAGCCGGCGGGAAGGGCGGACGCGGCCACTTCCTCCATGGCTTGGACCGCCTGGCCGCTGCTGTAGCCGGCGGCGGGAATACCGATCAACTGCACCGCGCGATTCCGGTTGTAGCGGTAGATCACGTCCGGCGCGGAGGTGGGCGTGACGGTGGCAAGCGTGCCCAGCGGGACCATGTCGCCTCCGCCGGTGCGCAGGTAGAAACGGTTGACGTCTCGAGGCTCGGTGCGGAATTCCGGCTCGGCCTGAACCATCACCTGCCAGGTGCGTCCGAATACGTTGAAGTCGTTCACATAGAGCCCGCCCAGGAACGTCTGCAAGGCGTTGTACGCGTCGGTGGCGGGAATGCCCAGCGTTTGCACCTTATCCAGGTCGACGTTCACTTTGTAGGACGGCACATTGGAGCGGAAGGTGTTCACCACGTTTCCAATCTCGGGCCGTTGGCGCGCGGCCTGGGCCGTGAGGTCGGCCGCCTGGGCCAAGTCATCCACGCCCACGCCGGTTCGGTCCTCCAGCATGAACTGGAATCCTCCGGTGGTACTCAGTCCCTGGATGGGAGGCTGGCCGAAAGCATTGACGACGGCTTCCGGCACCCGTGCCGTGGCACGCTGAATGTTGGCGATAATGCCGCGAAACTCCACTTCCGGGGTTGTGCGCTCGTCCCACGGTTTCAGACGCGTGATTACCGTGGCGACATTCGAGCTGGAGGTGCGGGTGGAAACGTCAAGGCCGCCGATCGCAAAGCTGCCCGCAACACCCGGAGTCCCGCGGACGATCTCGTCCACTTTATTGGTGGCGGCGTCGGTGCGTTCAACGGATGCGGCGTCCGGCAGGCGGACGGTAACATAGATGGTGCCCTGATCCTCGTCGGGAAGGAAGCTGGTGGGAAGCTGGCGGAACAGCCAGCCGCCCGCGAACCAAAAACAGAATAGCCCGAGCATCGCCAGCGCGGATTTTCGGATGAGCGTACCTACGCCGTTGAGATACCGGCCGCGGGTCCACTCGAAGGCGCGGTCGAAGGCGGCGAAGAAGCGCCCCAGCGGACCGTGCGCCTCCATTTTCGGCCGCAGCAAAATGGCGCTCAAGGCCGGGCTCAAAGAAAGCGCGTTGAAAGCCGATATCAGCACGGACACCGCGATCGTCAGGGCGAACTGCTTATAAATCTGTCCGCTAATGCCGCCCAGGAAGGCCACCGGGATAAACGCCGCGGACAGAATGCAGGCGATGGCCACCACGGGAGCCGACACCTCCTCCATGGCCCGAATGGCGGCCGCGCGAGGCGACGAGCCCTCGTCGATGTGACGCTGCGCGGCCTCCACCACCACGATGGCGTCGTCCACCACGATGCCGATGGCCAGCAACAGGCCGAACAGGCTGGTCATGTTGATCGAAAACCCGAGCAGCGGAAACAGGGCGAAGGTGCCCACGATGGCCACCGGCACCGTCAGCAGCGGAATCATCGTGGCGCGCCAGTTCTGCAGAAACAGGAACACCACGATAATCACCAGCCCAGTGGCTTCGAACAACGTCAAGATCACTTCGTGAATGGAAGAGCGGACAAACACGCTGGAGTCGTACGGGATGACAACATCCAGGCCGGGGGGAAAACTCTTCTTGGCATTTTCGCAGAACTGGCGCACGCGGTCGGCCGTGGCAACCGCGTTGGCGCCGGGCGAAAGATAGATGATGATGTTGCCCGAGGGCACGCCGTTGACGCGGCTGAAGCCGCTGTAGTTGGCGGCTCCGAGTTCCACGCGGCCGACATCGCGGATGCGCAGTAGGCCGGTGTCCGGCCGCGAGCGTAACACAATGTCGCCGAATTCGGACGCCGTCACCAGCCGTCCCTGGGCGCTCACCGAATACTGGAACGCGGTGCCGGTGGGCGAAGGCGGCTGGCCGAGAGATCCGGCCGGATTCTGGCGGTTCTGCGCCGTGATGGCGTCGTTGATGTCGCTGGCCGTGACTCCCAATTCGGCCATCCGGTCCGGGTTCACCCAGATCCGCATGGAGTAGACCTGCGCGGCGCCGAGCCGCGCGTCGCCCACCCCGTCGATGCTGGCCAACTGGTTCAACAGGTTGATCTGCGCGTAGTTGGCCAGGAACAGCGAATCGTAGCGCCGGTCCGGAGAAATGAGGCTGACGGCGGTGAGGAACGCGGTGGAGACCTTCTTCACCACCACCCCTTGGCGCTGCACGTCGGGGGGCAGCCGCGGCATGGCAATATTCACGCGGTTCTGCGTTTGCACCGTAGCGATGTCCGGATTGGTGCCGAGCGCGAAGGTCACGCTGATGGTGAGACTACCGTCGTTGCCGCTGCTGGACATGAAGTAGATCATGCCGTCCAGGGCGATCAACTGCTCTTCGATGGGCTGGGCGACCGTCTTTTCGATGTCCTGCGCGTTGCCTCCCAGGTAGCTGGTGCTGATCTGCACCACCGGCGGGACCACCTCCGGGTAACTGGCCACGGGAAGATTGGGGATGGCCACGCTCCCCAGGATGACGATCACGATGGCGATCACCATCGCGAAAACCGGATGGTCGATGAAGAACCGCGCCATGGCTCAGTTTCCCGCCACCCGCGGAGTAGCCGGCGTGGACTCGGGAGCGCGATACGGCAGCGGCTCGACCCTGCTCCCCGGTCTCACCTTCTGCTGCCCTTCGACCACCACGCGCTCCCCAGGCTGCAAGCCCCGTTCGACGATCCAGGAGTCGCCCACCCGGTCGCCGGTGGTCACCGGCTTCACTTCGACCTTGTTATCCGGTCCCACGGTGAAAACCGTCATCACGCTCTGCAACTGCTGGACGGCTCTCTGCGGGATCAAAATGGCGTTCCTGCGCTCGGCTACCTGCACCCGGACGCGGCCGAATTGTCCCGGAAGTATGCTGTGCCGCGGGTTGGGGAAACGGGCCTGCAACTCCAGGGTGGCGGTCCTGGGATCCACCTGGTTGAGCGAATTCTCGATGTGGCCGATGGATGGAAACTCGGATCCGTCGGCGAGAATCAAGGTGAGCGGCAACGCCGCGCCGGGCAGTCCGCCCTGGCGGGTCCACGCCAGGTATTCCGATTCCGTAACCTTGAAGCGAACCCAGATGGGGTCGAGCGGCACGATGGTGGTGAGCGGCTGGGCACTCGATGCCGATGAAGCGAAGATGATCTCCCACTATCGCACCCTTGGGGTCTTT
>JBKQVG010000350.1:0-22953 GCA_052325345.1 Bryobacteraceae bacterium | reverse complement strand
GGAACTGTCGCAGCGCGCGACCGAGTTGAAACGGATGCTGACCGCGCTGCTTCAAAAGCTGAAGGCTGATCGCTGAATGCTGAAAGCTCCTGTCCTGAAGTTTTCAAGTATCCTTGGCTATGTTTAGTATTCCCTTTCGGAATTGCGGTTACGTACCCGGCGACCGCTCCCTCATCAGGGAGCGGTCGCACACGAATACGTTATCTGCTTCTGAAGGAAGCCCGGGACGGCAGCCAGCGATATATTATCTAGCGGAGTGGGCCGATGAACCCTGATGTCTTTCAGAGAGGTCTTCATTGTCGAAATGCAGGCGCATTGATGCTTGGCTCGCCTTTCAGCCGCTACCGCCCACGGGCCTTCCGTTGAACTGCGGGATAATAGAAACGATATGGCAGCGCCAAGGCAACACATCGAAATAAAAGTTCTGAGCGAATCCGTAATCTTCTGCGACCGGCAGAGCTGCGGCGATCGCGCGCACTTCCTCTTCCGATCGGGCCGTGGGCCTATTACGGCGTACTGCGACACGCATGCGGAAAGGGAAGCGGTGCGGCTCGGCGTAACTCTTCCCGAGGACATCATGGAAACTCTCATGCGCGGCGAATCGCGCTAAAACATAGCCGGCGACTCCGTAGTTGCCAGAGACCCCGTTCTTTCGCATGGGTTGCGCGGCCCCCAGCCTGCGTCTGACGCGCGGTCTGATATCCTCGGAATTTGTCCAAGCCCGCTTCTCCCTCAGTCGCGTTACCTCGCTGGGCCACGCCGGTTCTGCTGGTGCTGTCGGCCCTGTTTCTGATCGGCTTGTTCTCCACCGAGTTCGCCGATACCGACGCCTGGTGGCACCTGGCAACCGGCCGTTTCATTGCCACCGAGCACCGCCTGCCCGGTCCCGATCCGTTTACCTTCACCACCGCCACCGCGCCCCCGGCTTACCCCGGGGAGAATTCCGTGCGCCACTTCAATCTCACCCATGAGTGGCTGGCGCAGTTGCTCTGGTACGGCATTCAGGCCGCGGGCGGATTCGCCGGCCTGGTTCTGTGGAAGGCCCTGCTGCTTGCCGCGACGTGCGCCCTGGTGGGCTGGGTTGCCGGGCGCCGCCGCCGCTCGCTGCTGTGGGGTGTAGCCGCGGCCCTGGCTGCCGCCTCGCTGGCCACCGAGTTTGCTCACGACCGGCCCTCTATCCTGAGTTATTTTTTCACCGCCCTGTGGATCGCGATTTTCGAGGACCGGCGCCGGCTCTGGCTGCTTCCCCCGCTCGCCCTGGTTTGGGCCAACTGTCATGGCGGCTTCTTCCTGGGCTGGGTGGTGGCCGGCGCATACGCCGCCGAAGCCCTTCTGCGCCGCGCCGCGGACGCCTGCCGCGTGCTCGCCTGGAGCGCCGCCGCGGTGCTGGCATCGGCCCTCAATCCCAACGAATGTTTCGCCGTCGCCGCGCTGTTCCGCTATCGCGAGAGCGCCCTGCAATCGAGCCTCATCGAATGGTCGCGCCCCAGCTTGTGGGGTTCGCCTTACGCCTTCGACCTCCTGCTTTACGGCGCCGCCGCTGTGTTGCTACTCGCCTGGCGCAAGGTTCGCCCCGCCGATTGGCTCCTGTTCGCGGCCTTCGCCGCCGCCTCGCTCCTGGCCTTCCGCAATGAAATGCTGGTGGGCGTAGTCGCCCCCATCCTGGTTGCGACTTATTTCCCCGCAAAATTCGCCAACGCGTCAGCCCGTTTCGAGCGGCTCGCCACTTTTGCCGCCATGGCCCTGGTGGCCGCCGGCCTCGTCGCGGGCTGCGCCCAAGGCCGATTCTTCCAGTTGCGCGCCGCCGAGTGGCGATTCCCCGCCGGCGCCGCCACCTTCCTGCGCCAGGCCGGAATTCGCGCGCCGCTGTTCAATACCTATGAATACGGCGGCTATCTGATCTGGCGAGGCGAGCGGGTTTTCATCGACGGCCGCGCCCTGAGCGAAACCGTCTTTGAGGAGTACCGCCTGATCCTCGGCACGCCGCCCGGCGACCCGCGCCGCGCCCAAACCCTCCGCCGCTATGGCATCGGTGCCATCCTCGTCAACGGCTTCGAATACAACTCCGGCGTGCTCTATCCGCTGCTGCTCGACCTGGCGCGGTCCTCTTCGGGCGAATGGAAGCTGGTCTATGACGACCCGGCTGCCGTTGTCTTCGTCCGCGACGTTCCCCCCGGCGTCGCGGTGCTCGATTCGCGCCGCGTTTACTCGCACCTTGAAGACGAGTGCCGCATGTACGTCGAGCGCGATCCGGATCTCTCGCTGTGCGCCCGCACTCTAGGCGATTTGTACCTGCGCTCCGGCGACAACCGGCGCGCGCGCCAATGGCTGGGCTTCTACCTCGACCACCCCTACGGCGACGACCCCGACGCGCGGCGCGCTTATTTACAACTGCTGGGACGATAGACGCGTACGGCGGAACACGGCTTATTCCTTGGACGTGCGCGCGAGCCACACGTCGGAGCCGCGACTGTAGGAAGCAGTGAAGAATTCAAATCATAGCCGCCGATGAATGCCGATGAACGCGGATAAATCCTTGGATCTCTTTATCGGCGTTTATCGGTGTTCGTCGGTGGCTCAATCTTTTCACGCCTTCCGTACGCGGTCATAACGGCCTAACCTTGGCATGGCTGCCAAAGGGCAGGGGAACCTCTTGGCCGGACTGCCAGGTCACTGTGCGTCCATCGGGAGTACTTACCCTCACCTGTTGCCGGTCGGCATCCACCACCCAGAATTCCCGGGCGCCGTTGGCTAGGCAGACCTGCTCCTTGTCGTAGATCTCGGCGGCCGTGAGCCGCCATATCCGCCATTCTACGGCTTTCCCGAGAGCGGCGGGAATGGTTGCGCGCTAATGCCGGCTCTGGAGCCAGCCCGAGACAAACGTGAATACCCCGAATCCGCCGATGGCTAAAGCCGCTACCCGGTTCATCCACCGCATGCCCGACTCGTTAAAGCGGTCGCGCAGGCGCTCGGCCGCGGCCGCCAGCAGGATCCACCACGACATCGAGCCCGAAAAAATGCCGGCCACCACCAGCACCGTGACCGGATGGTCGCTCGGCGCCGCGGCGCCCAGCGCCGCCAGCAGCGCGAGAAACGAAAGTATAGTGGTGGGATTGGCTAGGTTCAACAGAAACGCCGAAGCGAAATCGGTGCCGCCGTTCGCCTCCTCGCCGCCGTCGCTCAGGCCCTTGGCCGGCCGCAACCAGTAACGAATTCCGAGTCCGACCAGCAGCAACCCGCCGACCACCTTGATCCAGGCTTCCTGGCTGCGCAGGAACTGGATCACGATGCGCACGCTGAAGGCCGCGATGCCGCCGTACCACGCGTCCGCCACGGCCGCGCCGAAGCCCGAAACCAGCCCGGACCTCCAGCCCCTGGACAAGGTTCGACGCAGGCACAGAACGTTCACCGGGCCCACCGGCGCGGCGATGGCAATCCCGGCGAGCCAACCTTTCCACAACGCTTCCAGTTCTGTCATGGCAGCCGTGGTAAAGACCGTTCCCGGAGAGCTCCTGAAAAATCAAATCTTAGCCACAGATAAACGCAGATGAACACAGATAAAGCTCTATATTTCAATATCTGTGTTCATCTGTGGCTCTATTTCTTCCCGGCTTAGGGCTATAGCACTTCTTCCGCCCAGTCCTCGAGCACGCTCTTGATCTTGCTCATGAACTGATCGGCCAGCGCGCCGTCGATCAGGCGGTGATCGAAGCTGAGCGAGAGATGGCAGATGGAACGGATCGCGATGGCGTCGTTCACCACCACCGGGGTCTTATCCACCGTTCCCACGCCCAGGATCGCCACTTGGGGCTGATTGATGATCGGCGCGCCCACCAGGCTCCCGAAGCTACCGAAGTTGGTGATCGAAAACGTGCCGCCCATCACTTCGTCGGGCTTGAGCTGCCGCGAACGGGCCCGCGCGGCCAGGTCTACGATAGTGCGCTGCAATCCCAGCACGTTCTTTTCGTCGGCGTTGCGGATCACCGGCACGATGAGGCCGTTCTCGAGCGCCACGGCGATGCCGATATTGACCTCGTTGTGGTAGAGGATGTTGTTGCCGTCGAGCGACGCGTTGAGCAGGGGGAAGTGGCGCAGCGCCACCGCCGCGGCGCGGGTGACGAACGGCAGGTAAGTCAGCGGCAGGCCGTAATTCGCCTGGAAGGCGGCCTTGCTGCGTTCGCGCACTTTGGCGACAGCGGTCATGTCCACGCGATGGACGGTGGTAACGTGCGCCGAAGTGCGCTTGGAGAGAACCATGTGCTCGGCGATCTTGATGCGCATGGCGCTGAGCGGCTCGACGCGGGTCTTGGCCATTCCCGGAGGCGGCAAGGGCGGCAGGGATGGCGGCGCGGGCGCCGGGACTACGGGGGCGGGCGCGGCTGGAGCCGCCGCCGGCGCCGGAGCGGCATGTGCCAGGAAAGCTTCCACGTCCTGTTTGGTGATGCGCCCGCCGGCGCCGGTACCTTTCATGGCCGTCAGGTCGATGTTGTGCTCGCGCGCCATTTTGCGCACCAGCGGCGAAATGGGTCCCGCCGGTTCGGGGCTCGGCGCGGGGGCTTCCACAGCCGGCGGCGGAGGCGGCGGCGCCGCGGCCACCGGAGGGGGAGCGGGCGGCTCGGCGGCGGCCGAAGCGGCTGGAGCCGCGGCCGCGGCGCCGCCTTCCTCGATGCGCGCCACCACGGTATTGATCCCTACCGTCTTGCCTTCCTCGACCAGCACTTCGCTTACCACGCCGGCCGCGGGCGAAGGAATCTCCGTATCCACTTTATCGGTGGAGATCTCAAACAGCGGCTCGTCGCGCTCCACGCGCTGACCCGGCTTCTTCAGCCACTTGGTGAGAGTGCCTTCGACAATGCTTTCGCCCATTTGGGGCATCACGACGTCAGTCATAAATGAGTTCCGTTATCTCACAATCGAATATGCGGCCGAAATGCCCGGCCAGTCTGCGTCCCACTTCTTCCACGCTTGCGCGAACCCCAAGCACGGCCATGGAGGTCACGGGCTTGGTCAGTCCGCAAGGAACGATGTACTGAAAATAGTGTAAGTCGGTGGAGACGTTCAAAGCGAAACCGTGCGAAGTCACCCACCGGCTCAAGTGTACTCCGATGGCCGCGATCTTGCTCCCGCCCACCCACACGCCGGTCAGCTTGGGGATGCGTCCGGCCTCGATGCCGTAATCGGCCAAAGTATCGATGATGGTCTGCTCCACCGCGCGAACGTAGGCGCCCACGTCGCGCTTCCACTCCTTGAGGTCGAGAATCGGATACCCCACCAGTTGGCCGGGCCCGTGATAGGTGACGTCGCCGCCCCGGTCGGTGGGGAAAAAGCCGATACCGGCGCGCTCCAGAATCTCGTCGCCAGCCAGCAGGTTTTCGGCGTGCCCGTTGCGGCCCAGGGTGATGACATGGGGATGTTCGAGCAGCAGCAGCCGGTCCAGGCCCTCGCCGCGTTTGCGCTCCTCGGCGAATTGCTGTTGCAGCGCCAGGGCTTCGGCGTATCCGATGCGGCCCAACTCGCGCACTTCGCAGCGGCGCCGGTCAGGCATTGATGGAGAGCCCGTAGACGGCGTTGAAAGCTTCGCCCACCGCTTCGTACAGCGTGGGGTGGGCGTGAATCGTCTGCATCATGACGTCCACCGTAGCTTCGGCTTCCATGGCGGCCACCGCTTCGGCGATCAGCTCGAAACCTTCGGGGCCGATGATGTGAACCCCCAGAATCTCGCCGTGGGTTTCATCCGCCACCACTTTGATGAAGCCCTCGTGGTGACCCAGAATGGTGGCGCGGCTGTTGCCGGCGAAGGGGAAGCGGCCCACTTTCACCTTGAAGCCCTCGGCCTTCGCCTGCGCTTCGGTCAGGCCCACGCTGCCGATGCCGGGCTCGGTGTACGTGCAGCCGGGAATGCGGCGCTTGTTGATGGGCACGGCCGGTTTGCCGGCCATGTGCGCCACCGCGATCATGCCCTCGCGCGTAGCCACGTGGGCCAGTTGGGGCGTGCCCGCCACCACGTCGCCGATGGCGTAAACGCCCGGCTCGGCGGTCCGCTGGTGGGCGTCCACCTTAATGAATCCCCGGTCCAGCTCGACCTTGGTGTTGTCCAGGCCGATCTTCTCGGTATTGGGTTTGCGGCCCACCGCAACCAGCAGCTTTTCGGCTTCGAGCGTCTGCTGTTTGCCGTCTTTCAAGGCGACGCGCACCTTCACCCCCTGTCCGGTTTTTTCCACCTGCTCGACGCGCGCCCCGGTTTCCACGCGAATGCCCTGCTTGCGGAAGTTGCGCTCCAGCTCTTTGGAAATGTCTTCGTCTTCCACCGGCACCGCGCGGGGCAGCATTTCGAGCACCGTCACGTCCGTTCCGAAGCGCTTGAAGATGGAAGCGAATTCTACCCCCACGGCTCCCGCGCCGATGACGATGAGGCTCTTCGGTACGGCCGCCAGGTTCAGGATTTCCACGTTGGTGAGGATGAATTCGGGGTCGGGTTCGAGGCCGGGCAACATGCGCGCTTCCGAGCCCGTGGCGATGATGATGTTCCGGGCTTCCAGCGTCTGGGCGCCGCTGTCGGAGGCCACCTCCACCTTGCCGCCGCCCCGGAGGGTGGCATAGCCCGAGACGCGCTCCACCTTGGCGCGCTTCAGCAGCAGGCCCACGCCGTTCGAGTGCTTGTTGACGATGCCATCCTTTCGGTCCTTGACCTTGGGATAATCGAGACGCGGGTTCTCGCAATGAATTCCTTCTTTTTCGCAGTTCACGAAGCGGCTCCAGACATCGGCTGTCTGCAGAAGGCTCTTGGTGGGGATGCATCCCACCAGCAGACAGGTGCCGCCGAGCTTGGCCTGCTTCTCGACGAGGACGGTCTTCAATCCGAACTGGCCGGCGCGTATGGCAGCGGAGTAGCCGCCGGGACCACTCCCGATCACAATCAAGTCGTAGGACACTTTTTTCATTGTACCCGCGTCCCTGGCGTGGATGCGTCCAACATGCGAATAAGGGAGTGCGAAGTGGAAGCGGCAACCACGCGAATAACCAGATGAAGCGGCTCTGTATATTATGGATGGCGGCGGCTTTGCCGGGATTCACGCAATCCGGCGGGGCGGCGCCGCAGAAGAAATCCGCGGTGGGCGCGGCGCACTGGCCCATCGAAAGTCTCACGGTGGAAGGCACGCGGATTTATACGGCGAAACAGGTGCTCGCCATTGCCGGCTTGAAAGCGGGGCAGGTGGCCGGCAAACCCGAATTCGAGGCCGCGCGCGACCGGCTGGTGGCCAGCGGCGCATTTCAGACCGTGGGCTACCAATTCAAGCGCGCGGCCGACGGCAAAGGCTACGCCGCGGTTTTTCAGGTGGCCGAATTCGAGCAATGCTACCCGGTGGAGTTCGAGCAGTTGCACGTCTCCGAGAAAGACCTCCGCGCCGAGCTGGCCGTCCGCGATCCGCTGTTCTCCTCCGACCGGCTGCCCGCCTCGCAGCCGGTCTTCGAGCGCTACTCCAAGTGGATCCAGGATTTTCTGGCGGCGCACGGCCAGAACGAGAAGATCACGGGCTCGGTGGTCTCGACACCAACCGGCGAGTTCGCCATCGTCTTTCATCCGGCGCGAAACCTGCCGCCGGTGGCGTTGGTCACCTTCCGCGGCAATACCGTGATCCCGGCCGAGGTGCTGCACGACGCCATTTCGCTGGCGGCCATCGGCACGCCCTATACCGAGGACCGCTTCCGCGAGATTTTGAACGCCTACATTCGGCCGCTCTACGAAGCGCGCGGCCGGTTGCGAGTGACCTTTCGCGAGTTACACACCGAGCCGGCGCAAGGCGTGGCGGGTTTGCGGGTGTTCGTGACGGTGGAGGAAGGCGACAATTACACCTTGGGCAAACTCGCCATCGAAGGTCCTACCCCGATGAGCACCGGCGAGCTGCTGCGCACGGCCAACATCAAGACCGGCGACATCGCCGATTTCGAACGCGTCAACCAGGGCCTGGACGCCATGCGCAAAGCCGTGCGCAAGAGCGGGTATCTCGAAGCCCGCGCCACCGCCGACCGAAAGATCGACGATGGCAATAAGACCGTGGACGTCACCGTGCGCTTCGAATCCGGCCCGCAATACCACATGGGCAAGCTGACTTTGAGCGGGCTCGACCTGGAAGGCGAGAACGAAATCCTGCGCATGTGGACCATGAAGACCGGCCACCCGTTCAATCCCGATTACCCCGATTATTTCCTGGACATCGTGCGCAAGGAAGGCATTTTCGAGCACTTAGGCAAAACTAAGGCCAGCGTGCAGGTCGATGAGAAGACGCATACCGCCGACGTGGATCTGTCGTTTGCTGGGGATGGGATCCCGGCGAAGAAGAAGCGGTGAGGGGACGGGGCGCGGCCGCAGTGGACGCATTTCAGCGGTTAATGTCCCTGGTTGCCAGGCGAAGTAAGACTGGCCGCGCCGCAGCAGTTCTTGAACTTCTTGCCACTGCGGCACGGACAGTAGTCGTTGCCGCCGATTCTCGGTGGCTGGCGAGGCTTGCCGACGGCCATCGAAGCCCCGCTCAGCTTGTCTAGCAGCCAGTCGACGTCCGACGTGTACTCGGGCTTGTCCTCTTCAATACCCACGATCACCTGCCAGCCGTGTTGGTTACAAAGAGCGACGATGGCTTCCCCCTTTTCAACGGAGTGTACGCGCACCACGGCGGGCCGCTTGTGGGTTCCTAGCTAGCTTTGCCATTTCTTTTCTGTGCGATCTCCTTTGCGCAATGCCGCAGGTTTTCCGCGGCCAACTCATCGCTCGGATCCATCGCGACGGCGCGTTCGAGAGTTTCCTTGGCCTCCGCAAAGCGGCCTGCCTTGAAAAGTGTCCAACCGAGGTCGTTGACCAATTTCTGATTCTCCGGTTCCAGTTCCAACGCCCGCCGGTTGGCGGTCACAGCCTCTTCGTGCTGGCCTGCATTACTAGCGCAGCAGCCGAGCCCCTCAAATAGCGCGGCAACGTCGGGGTATCTCTTCACTGCCGCTCCGAGGGGCGCGGGGGAGCGAGCGGGACAGCCGCGGCGCATGGCGCGAGCTGATTGCGAAGCGACATAGCTAACCGGCGGATTGGTTCGATGGGCGTGAGACGGACAGGCTGGACGATAGGGTAGTGGTCCTCGACGATGTAGACGTTACCGCGGAGATGGGCCGGAGTAAGTTGCGGTCGCTCCACACCCCCCGGCCCGTGAAGCAGCACGAGCAGGCCGGCGATAACGACTTTCCTCGCATTCCGCCATAGCGCATTCTACCGCCCCTCCAGGTGTTATCCTGCAAGGGCGATAAGCCGCGAGGCCTGTCCAGCGAAGTCAGTGAACCACATCGCCAGGCACCCGAATTCGACGATCCAGCTCGACCGGATCGAGCTCGACGGCGCATCCGTTCACGCCGAAGTATCCATCCGCAACCGGTCAGGCAGCCCCTGGCGTTCTTCCGAAGGATTTGGGATCGGCTATCACCTCTTCGACGCCGAAACGGGCACTCTGATCGTGGATGGCGCGCGCGTCCATCCGGAGCGCGACCTCGAGCCGGGGGACTTGGCGCGCATTTCGATCCGTTTCGAGCTGCCGCCCGAAGACGGGCGCTACCAGGTGCTGATTTCCGCCATGCGCGAAGGCGAATGCTGGTATTACGAGCGCGGCTGGCCTTTCGTATTGGTGGAAGCGACCGTGCGTGCGGGCGCCTCGCGGCTGGAAGCGGGCGGCGTGGCCACGCGCGGCAGCCTGGCGCGGCGCCGCGTGCTGCGCTCCCTGGGCCGCGGGCTGGTGTATCCCTGGCTCACCATCTGGCGCAACCGCGGCTTGATTCGGGTGATGGTTCGCCGCGATATTCTGGGGCGCTACCGCGGCTCGTTTATCGGCGTCTTCTGGACCGTCATCAATCCGCTGCTGCTGATTCTGACGTACTCGTTCGTATTCGGCGCGGTGCTGCGGTCGCGTTTCCCGGGCGATCCGAGCCCGCTCGGCTTCGTGCTCTACTTCCTGGCCGGCATGCTGCCGTGGCTGGCTTTCAGCGAGGCCGCCGGACGCGCTCCCAGCGTCCTGATCGAGCACCGCAACTTCGTCAAGAAGCTGGTTTTCGCGGTGGAGACGCTGCCCGTGAACCTGGTGGTCTCCGGCCTGGTGAGCGAGGCGTTCGCGCTGCTGCTCTATTGCGGCCTGCTCCTCGTCGCGCGCCATCGCCTGCCGCTCACCCTCCTCTGGCTGCCGTTGTTGGTGGCGCCGCAAGTGCTGTTTACCGCCGGCGTAAGCTGGTGCCTGGCCGCGCTGGGCGCGCTGTTTCGCGACCTGGGGCAGATCATCGGCTTCGTGCTGACGATCTGGTTTTTCATCACGCCCATCTGCTACCCTGAGCAATCGCTGCCCGCATGGGCCGCGCCGCTCTTTGTCAGGAACCCGATGTACGTGCTGGTACACGGCTACCGAGCCGTTTTTCTCGAAAATCACGCACCCGCCGCCGGCCCTCTGTGGAAATTTTGGGTGCTGGCGCTGGTAGTTTTTCTCCTCGGCCACGCCGGATTTTATAAACTAAGGAAGTCCCTGGCGGACCTTTTGTGAAACATCTCGCGGAGGTGCTGCTCCAATTCGGACCCGTGGGGGTGTTTCTGCTGGCGATCCTGGAGTCGTCCGGGTTGCCTCTTGCCGCCACGGATGTTTCTGTCACCTTGCTGGCCTGGAAGACCCCCGAACACGCCTACCTAGCGGCCGCGCTCGCCGTGGCCGGGTCGCTGATCGGCAATATCGGCCTCTTCTCGGCCGCGCGCTTTGGGGGCAGCCGCTGGATCAAGGCGCCGAAACCGGAGGCGCCGCAACGCTTTCGGCAGTGGTTTCAACGCTACGGTCTGATCACCGTGTTCGTGCCGGCGATGGTGCCTCTCATTCCGCTGCCCTTGAAAGTGTTCGTGATTTCCGCGGGCGTGCTGCGCAGCGCGAGGGCGCGCTTCGTGGCGGTGGTGGTGGCGGCCCGCGCCATTCGTTATTTCGGGCTGGCCTGGCTGGGCCTCAGCCTGGGCGGAGATGCGCCGGGTTTCCTGAAGCGAAATGCGTGGGCCTTCACCGGCGCGGCCGCTGCCCTGATCCTGGTGCTGTTCGTGCTGGTCTGGCTGGCCGACCGGCGCGGCGACGGCGCGGACGTTACAATGAGTTGATCGGCCCGCTTCTTTCGAATGCCAAAACGAATTGCGATTGTGGAGGACGAAGCCGAGCTGGCTTCGCTTCTGGAGTACAACCTGGGCCGTCAAGGTTACCAGACGCAGGTGCTCAACGGGGCTAAGGGCACCATCAAGTCGCTGGAATCCGGACGGCCGGACCTGATTGTGCTCGACGTCATGCTGCCCGACGTCGACGGGTTCGAATTGTGCCGCGAAATCCGCCGTTCGCCCACCCTGGGCCGCACTCCGGTGCTGTTTCTGACCGCCCGCTCGGATGAAGTGGACCGCGTGCTGGGGCTCGAAATCGGCGGCGACGACTATATGACCAAGCCGTTCAGCCCGCGCGAGCTGATCGCCCGCGTCAAGGCCCATTTACGGCGCGGCGAAATGGACGCCGACTCCGCCGTAATGGACATCGGCCCCTTCCGCCTGGATCGCACCGGCCGGCGCGTATTCTTGGGCGAGCGCCCGCTGACGCTCACCTCCACCGAATTCAACCTGCTGGAGTATTTCCTGACCCATCCCGGCCGCGCCTACAGCCGCGACCAGTTGCTGGACGCGGTGTGGGGCGAGCAGCGTTACGTGACGCCGCGCACCGTGGACGTCCACGTGCGGCGGCTGCGGGAGCAAATCGAGGACCGGCCTGATTCCCCCAAGTACCTCACCACCATTCGCGGCTTCGGATATCGCTTCGAGGAGTTTTCGTGACCGCCCGGATTTTCTTAAAGTTGATTGCCGGCGTATTCTGCCTGTTGCTGCTGGCGCTGGTAACCGTGGACTACTTCACCACCCGCGTAGCCCGCGAGGCTTACATTCAGACCCTGGCGAGCCAATTGACCGGCAAGGCCCGCCTGCTGGCGCTGGACATCGACGCACCCGGCCGCGTGGATGCGGCCCGCGCCCGCGCGCTGGCGCAGGCCGCCGGGGCGCGCGTCACCGTGATTCGCGCCGACGGCGGCGTAGCCGTCGATTCCGAAGCCGACGCCGCCCGCATGGAAAATCACCGCACGCCCAACCGCAAGGAGCTCGTGGCGGCCTTCGCGGGGCATGCCGGCCACGAGATCCGCACCAGCGCCACGCTGCACGTGCCGTTTCTCTATGTGGCCGTGCCGATTCCCGGCGGGGCGGTGCGCCTGGCCGAGCCGCTGGCGCTCATCGACGGCCAGGTGGCCGAGGTTCGCACCCGCATTCTGGAGAGTACGGCGGTGGCGTTTCTGCCGGCCATCCTGCTGGCGGCGCTTCTGGCGCGCTGGATTTCGCGCCGCTTCGCCACCATCATGGCCCATGCCGGCGAGTTGGCGCGGGGAAATTTCCGCGCCCGCCTGGCCGATACCGGCAATAGCGAATTCGGCCAATTGGCGGTCACCCTGAACGAAACCGCCGAAAATTTGCAGAGCACCGTCGAGCAATTGCAGCGGGAACATACGGAACTGGAAAAGCTGGAGCGAATTCGAAAAGATTTCGTCATCAACGTGTCACACGAGTTGCGCACGCCCCTGGCGTCCATCCAGGGCTACACCGAAACCTTGATGGATGGCGCGCTCCACGACCCCGACCACAACATGCGCTTCCTGGGCATTATCCGCCACAACGCCGAGCGGCTGGCGCGGCTCACCGAAGACCTGTTGACGCTGTCGCGCATCGAACAGAAACGCCAGAACCTGGAATTCGAGCCCCGCAATATCCAGGAGTTGATCGGCCAGGCCATCGAACAGGTGCGGCCCATCGCCGAAAAAACCGAGATCCGGCTGGTGAGCCAGCTCGATCCCGAGGTCACCGAGGCATGGTGCGACGACGAAGCGGTTTCGCAGGTGCTCAGCAACCTGCTCGATAACGCCATCAAGTACACTCCCCGGGGCGGCGCCATCACCGTCGGCATCCGGCCCGCCGGCCAATTCGTCGAAGCCTGGGTGAGCGATACCGGCGCCGGCATTCCGGCCGAGGACCTGCCGCGCCTGTTCGAGCGTTTCTACCGCGTGGATAAGGCGCGCTCGCGGGAACTGGGCGGAACCGGGCTCGGCCTGTCCATCGTCAAGCACCTGGTGGCGTCGCACAATGGCGTGGTTCGTGTGGAAAGCCACATTAATCAAGGGTCCACTTTCTTCTTCACCTTGCCGGCCGAGGAATCGGCCCTGCCGGCGCCGCAGCTTAATCCCGAATTTACGGCTCCGTAACAATCCTGTAACGAAAACGCTGTTAGCGTAATTCTGCGGGAGCCGATAAAGAGGTTATGAAGAAAATTCTCCTCATCGAAGACGACTCGGATTTGTTTTCCCTGTTGAAATACAACCTGGAAAAGGAAGGATTTCAACTCACGGGCCTGCAAACCGGCAAAGGCGCCATCGAGCTGTGCCGGCAGGTGCGGCCCGATTTGATCCTGCTCGACATCATGCTGCCCGATTCGGACGGTCTGGACATCTGCAAGGGGATTCGGCGGGATCCGGAGCTGGCGGCCACGCCCGTGATTTTCCTCACCGCGCGCGCTTCGGAGACCGACCGCATCGTCGGCCTGGAACTGGGCGCCAACGATTACGTGGTGAAACCATTCTTCGTCCGCGAGTTGATTGCGCGCATCAAGCTGCAGGTCCGCGGCGCGACAAGCAACCGGTCCACTCCCGCCCGCGTGCTTGAAGCCGGCGGCCTGGAAGTGGATACGGCCAGCCGCCAGGTGCGCCTGAACGGCCAGCCGTTGGCCTTGACCGCCACCGAGTTCCGCCTGCTGGAATTCCTCATGACACGCCCGGGAGTGGTCTTCAGCCGCGAGCAACTGCTGAATTCGGTATGGGGGCAAGACCGCGCCATCACCGACCGCGCGGTGGATGTTTACGTGCTCCGCCTGCGGCAGAAAATCGAGGAGGACCCCGCCGCGCCCGTGCTCATCCACTCCGTGCGCGGCTTCGGCTACACCTTCGAACCGCGGCGAGCCATGGCCCTCGCCGCCGTGTAGTAGGCGTTACCGGGGAGGAAGCGGTCTTAGGCCGCTGGCGCTTAGACCTGGAAGGAACTGCCGCAACCGCAGGTGGATTTCACTTGCGGGTTGTTGAATTTGAAGCCAGCACCCTCCAGGCTCTCGACGTAGTCCACTTCGGCGCCATCCAGGTAGAGCAGGCTGGCCTGATCGACGAACACCTTCAAACCGTCGTAGCTGTACGTCTTATCCAGCATGTTGGGCTGGTTCTCGAAAGCCATCGAATAGCTGAAACCGGAACACCCGCCACCCACTACGGCGATCCGCAGCCCAGCCGGCGACGGTTGCTGCGAGGCCATGATCTCTTTTACCTTGCCAATCGCTTTTTCGGTCAGTTGAACCATTGCATCCACTCCTTAGATTTCGGAAGCTCCGATCAGCCCTATTTTGCCAGACGGAGGCCTGTTATTTCAAATACACCCCGTTAGATGCCTCAAACGGCCGTCCGGTCGCGCCAAATCGGGGCCGAACGGCAGCCGCTCACCCGCGGCCCGCCTGCGGCGGCTCGGCCAAGAGCGCCTCGAGCGACCTCAGGGCCTGTTGCCCGCCCATCGCGATCAAGGTATCGCCGCCCTGGATGGGTGCATCGGCCGGCGGATTGAAGTGCATTTTTCCATGCCGGTCGCGAATCGCCATCACGATCACCCCCAGGTTGCGGCCAAGCTGCATTTCACGCATGGTCTTGCCCACCATTTCGCAACCCTCCGCCACCAGTACCTGTTCGATGGCCGTTTCTTCCCCCACGTCGTTGGTGGCGAAATCCAGAAATTGGACCACGTGCGGGCGCAGCAGCGATTGCGCCAGGCGGTGGCCGGTGAGCGCATACGGCGCGATCACCGAACTCGCGCCCGCCCGCCGCATCTTTTCCACGGCGCCTTCCTCGGCCGCGCGCGCGGCCACGTAAAGGCCGGGGTTCAATCCCTTGGCCGACAGCAGGACGAACAGGTTATCGGCGTCCGTGGCCAGCGCCGCAACCAGTCCGCGGGCCCGCTCCACGCCCACCTGGCGCAAGCTGTCGTCGTGGGTGGCGTCCGCCGCCACCGCCAGCATGCCCGCCATCATGGCGCGTTCGACGCGGGCCGCATCGATATCGACGATCACGAAGGGCGCGCCGGCGTGTTGCAGTTCCGCCGCGGCCCCGCGCCCTACCCGCCCGAAGCCGCAAATGATGTGGTGATTGCTAAGCTGCTCGATCATGCGTTTGTTCCGCCGCTTGTTGAAGACGTCTCCGAATTCCAGCTCGATGATGGTCTGGGTCATGGCCCCGATGGCGATGAGGATGGTGGTAACGCCGAACATGATCAGGAACGAATTGAACACCCGCCCCGCCTGCGAAAGCGGGTGCACTTCGCCATAACCGACCGTGGTCATGGTGATGAGCGTCATGTAAAAGGCGTCGAAGGGCGGGTAATGATCGATCAGGGTGAAGCCCACCGTGCCGGTGAGGAGCGTTCCCACGATCGCCGCCGCAATGAATAGAAATCGCCGCGCCAGCCGGTTCATGCCGTTTGCCAAGACCCAAGTATAACGGCCGGCAGCGGGCGGGTGCGTTTCACCGATCGTCCCGAGGACCACCGGCTCGGACATTTCTGCTACGAGGCGGACCGTGGCAGCATGGTCATGACGGACATGCTCAAGAAGTTTCGCGGCTACTACCATTTCATCAAGAAGCAGCAGAAGCACCGGGAGGCCTTCGGAGTTCACCCCATTCGTGCCGTCCTGGTCGAAACCACGGACGAGGCGCGCGGCAAGAAGCTGATGGAACTGGTTGGCCATCCGTTGGTGGCTGGACCCGGCAAGCGTGCCGGGCTGTTCTGGCTTAGCATCTCTCCCCTCTTCACTGATCCAGTGCCAGACTCCCCTGTGCCTCGCTACCTTAACCAGCCCGAAGTGATTTTCGAGCCGATTTGGGCGCTGCCTGATCGCGTTCTGCACGCTCTCGGCGATTCGGACAACGCCTCGGCGGTTACACCGAGAAACTGAAACAGGAATCGGCCAGCCACAACTGGCCCATCAAGATCGAGTCCTAGCAGCGACCCGACTTAGATCACAAATTGCCAATTTGACATCGCGCCTCGGTCTTCACGACTTGCAGGCGTCTTCTGATTGGGCAGAATCCCTCCAGCGCGGCGGCCAGAATTTCGGTTTGGGGCTTGAGGCCTGAGCGCGGACACTGATTTTTCGTCAGGCAGGCGAGGCGGTAATTGATCACGTCGTCAGTGAAGACCCGCCCGTTGGGATAGCGCCTGACCTGCTCGACACTCGTCAATCGTCATGATACAACCTGGACTGCCGCCGTCATTCGTCAACACGGTTTTCAATTCTGGGGATTCCACACAAATCTTCCGGATTTATCTATGTAGCCTACGTTCCCACCCACGTACACCCTTGCGATACCATCAACGCTGAAACTTCCAGCTAATTCGAACTGAGCGGTGATAGCTAGCTTTCCATCCCTGCCCAAATATCCCCACTTGCCGCCTACTCTGACCAACGCCAAACCGTTTTCGTCGAAACCCATCGCATCCTCAAACTGAGGTTGAATGACGAATTTTCCGTCTTTGTCGATGTAGCCCCAATTGGGGTCGCGTCTTACGGCCGCCAATCCCTGAGTGAACGACTTGGCATCATCGAACTGGGGGTTGATCGCGAATGTTCCCCTCTTGTCTATGTAGCCGCATTTGCTGCCAACTTTGACACGCGCCAAACCGACTTCGCTATAATCGGACGCCTCGTCGAACTGTGGTGGTATTACCAACTTTCCGCTCTTGTCTATGTAGCCCAATTTGCGAGCCAACACGACTACCGCTAGATTATTTTGGCTACTAAAATCGTCCGCGTTGTCAAATTGAGGATCGATAGCAAACTTCCCGCTCTTATCTATATAGCCTCGTTTCGAATGGGCATCCACCGCCACAACCGCGAGTCCCTGAGCGAAGTCGTGGGTGTACTGAAACTGAGGGTTGACCGTATATTTCCCAGTTTGATCGATGAAGCCCCATTTCCCACCCTGGGCAACCCGTGCATAACCCTCGTGAAAAGGAACCGCGTTGTCAAATTGAGGATTGATCACGAATTTTCCGGACACATCCACCCATCCCCACTTGCCTCCGATCTTTATCATTGCCAAGCCCTCGTCTCCGAAGTCCGAGCCATCCTCGAACTGTGGGTTAATAGCATACTTCCCATGTTTGTCGATGTATCCGACTTGTCCACCAATTGCGACGAGGGCAAGGCCAGCCTTACCGAAGGCACCACCCGTTTGGAACTGAGGAACAATGACGATTTTTCCATTCTTGTCGATGTAGCCCCATTTACCTCCCACGGCGACCGGAAAGAGCCCGCTAAACGGGTTCGTTGTGCCCGGCGACTTGCCACACGAGCATGAGAGCCCAACAACCAGAAGAATACAGCCCGAAGCGGCGCGAATTTTCATGATGCTCCTCAATACACAAGTGGAATCCGCTTACTGGCGTAAGCACGCTGCATTACGTATTGCCGCTCCTTTAGCAAGCGCAATGCGGCTGGACGAATTGGTTATACACTGATACTCTAGTGCCGAGCCACGGCCATCGCAAGTCCCTCATTGTTCCCGACGCGAACGCAGTCAAGCAATCTCTGTCATTTTCGGCCGACTTGCCGTTAGCTGTGTACCCGAAACTGACCGGCCAAACCGAACCTGCTCGGAGGGGAGCCGTCCCTTGCGCACTCAGTGCGCCGTTCCGTTCACCGAAGGCATTCCGAACCGCTCCGTCGTCCGAGCCTGCCGCAAAGTGGCTCCGTCCACCTTGATCTCGGCGATCAACGTGCCGCTCCCCTGCTTCTGGGCCGACAAATAGAGGAATTGGCCCGAGCGGGCGGGAAATGTTGGCGACGCCCTCGGCACTCGCACCGGAAGCGGTAGGACTAACGTCACGCGGATCTTTAGGAATTCGAAGCGTCGATAGCCTGGTTTCAATTGCGGGTTTACACCTTCGGGGCCATTTTGCCAAGGGACGGGCTGATATGGTGGGATTCCGGGCGGATGTCGGCCGCTCGGAAACAGGCCACTTGGCCCATCGTTGCCAGCCACACTGGCGGATATGGAAGCGGCCGAGGCCGATACAACCGCCCCATCCCAACAATGAATCCGCCTGAGCGGCACCAGCTTTAATTAAGGACAACGCCATGAGCCTTGTAGATCCGAACTTCGGTGCCGGTGTTGGCAAGGAGAGATTTCGCTCTAAGTGTCTGGCCTGACCGTTTCCAGCGAATCGCCGCCTGCGAAAGCTGAAGTCCTTCCGGAATATTGGTGTTGTGCGGCCCAGCAACTTTCTTCGCACCGTGAGATGATGCCGTGCACAGATTACCCCCATTTCCCAAGATGTCTTGGTTTTGCCACTTCCGCTGCGACCCCTGCCAGTAAAAGAATATCGGATCTTGTGATGTGCTAATATGTCGCCGCAGTCTCTGTAAAGGAGGCCAACATCATGTTCTGCAAGTCCTGCGGCAGGGCGCTGGCAGAGAACCTGCGATTTTGCGACAGCTGCGGCGCCGATGTGAACGGTGGAACATCGGGCGCGGCAACTCCACTTTCCCAACAACTGAAAAGCGAAATGAAGGCTCGATCGCTGGATGCCTGGCAAGGCGTCAAGTTGTTCGCCAAGAGTCCCGTCGGCGGACTACCGGAATCGTTCGCTCTGTTCGATGACCGCCGTGCCATACAGGTCGGTATCGTCTTCGCCGTCGTGTATGAGCTTGCAATCCTGCTGGGCGCCTTGATCTTCAAATCGAGAGCGGAGGCCCTGCTTGCCGGCATCCTCCCGGTCGGCCAACTCATCGGCGAACTGACCGCCGCCCAGTTGTTCAAGATGCTCTTCCTTGGGCTGGTCCCCTTCGCCAGCCTGATCGGCGCGTGCGCCCTGGCCCGCGCCATCTTCCACGGTAAAGGTCGATTCGCCGGCGACGTGTATACCGCGGGAGCGGTTCTGCTCCCGACCGGCCTTCTGGTGCTTTTGTCTTCACTTCTCGGAGTGGCGAACTTCGAAGTTATTGCGATCCTGTTTCTTTTCGCGCTGACGTATTCGATTCTCATCCTGTATGCCGGTTGTTCCCGCATTGGGTGCATTGCCGAAGCCGGCGCGGCTCCGGCGGTTCCCATCATTCTGCTACTGAGCGCCTGGATTACGAAAATCATTGTGACTGCGATTTGGTAATCCGGACGAAGAGGTGACACTCTATGCAATGTAAATGCGGATTCGAGAACGCTGCGGACGCCAAGTTCTGTGGCAATTGTAGGGCGGCTCTTGGGGATGGGCCGACTAACGCTGTACCAAGTACGGCGGCGTCGTCCACCGCGCCGCCGGTCGCGGCTGGAATTGGGAGGGCGCCTGCGCGTACCCTTCCCCGCGCGACCCTGGCGGTTATTGCCTTGGTTGTGGTCGTCGCAACGGCAGGGTACTGGTGGATGAACCGGCCTCCGGGACCGTACAAGCCGGACAACAGCGGTCTGTACTCAATCAATGTCAACGGCAAATACGGCTTCATGGACCGCTCCGGAAAAACGGTCATCACGCCGCAATTCGACCACACTTACGGGTTCTCGGAAGGGCTGGCAAGCGTGCTGATTGGGAACAAGTGGGGCTACATCAACACGAAAGGCGTGTTGGTGGTCACTCCGCAGTTCGACAACGCCGAGCCGTTCTGGTATGGCCGGGCTTCCGTCAAGTTGGGGAACCGATACGGCTTCATTGATAAGGACGGCAAGTATATTAGCAGCCCGACTTTTCGCTGGGCGGGGATGTTCTCTGGAGATCTGGCGCCCGTCGGAACAGCGGACGGGGCGAACGCCTTCGTGAACCGCTCCGGAAAACTTGAGATGTCCGGCAAGTTCGAGAGCCTCAGCGGATTCACGGCGGGGCTTGCACCCGCAGCTTCCGGCGGGAAATGGGGGTTCATTGACGCAACGGGCAAATGGGTCATTGATCCCCAGTTCGAAGGAGCGGGCAACTTCGCCGACGGGCTCGCTGTGGTGCGGGTCGCCGGTCGAGCGGGTTATATAGACAGGAAAGGCAAATTCGTCATCAACCCGCAATACGATGCCGGCGGCGAGTTCCACGAGGGCTATGCGCGCTTTAGGAGTGGCGGCAAGTCGGGATTTATCGATACCAAAGGTCGCGTGGTGGTCGAAGCGAAGTTCCCGTTGATCGGCAACTTCAGTGATGGACTGGCGCCGGTGGGGACCGAAGACGGATGGGGGTTCATCGACCGAACAGGCAAAATGGTGATCAATCCGCAGTTCGACAGTGCCGAAGACTTTCAGAACGGCTTGGCGCGAGTGACAGCACTCGGCAAGGAAGCATACATAACCACAGCCGGCGCGTTCGTGGTGGAGCCGTTTCCAGGGACGACTGTGCCTAAGGAGAAAGCGCGTCCGGCGGCCGAGGCCGCCGATGCTGCGGCGAAGGCAGCCGAAACTGCGGCCCACGCCAAGGCTGCCGACCGCTCGCGGGTAGAGCAAGGGATTGCGGGAGAGTGGTTGGGAACCTCTGGTCCCCATGCGAACGACCGGGTTACGATTACAAGCAAAGGGGGTGTCATCGACGCTGTGCTTCTGAATAGTGGATGGCGTGAAGTGCTACATGGGCAGCTACTCGACGACAACCACTTGCTCTTGACCGGCACCAGCGTAACACGACCCGGCGCCTCCTCCGGCGCTTACAGCCTCGATACGTTCGCCTTGGAATTGAGTGCGGATGGGAATTCCCTGACCGGGAACTATCACGATGTTGCTGGACAC
Source organism: Bryobacteraceae bacterium (assembly GCA_052325345.1). Taxonomy (GTDB): domain Bacteria; phylum Acidobacteriota; class Terriglobia; order Bryobacterales; family Bryobacteraceae; genus JBEKYD01. Next base: position 2,052 of record JBKQVG010000350.1, on the reverse strand, counting down.
GCCGGGCCCATCGCAATGAGGAAAACCCTACGGTGAGACTCGGGGAAAGGTGACAACCTATGCAATGCAAATGTGGATTCGAGAACGCTGCGGACGCCGAGCGCACGAATGATTTCGAGCTCGAAGACATCATCAGTGCCCCCTTCTACCACCAAGCGGTGCAAGAATCCTACCCGAAATACACCGTCGACCAACCAGCAACAACGGCTAAGAAGCGCACGACACAATACGACGAGCTCTTCAAAACGACCCTGAAGATCGGCTTCAACAAGCGACGTGTCGCAGACACCGTCAAGAAGCTGTTGAGCGAGCACAAAGAAGACCAAGAAACCAGAGACAACCTCGGCACACTCAGCACTGCAATCATCAACTGTCTCAAGACACAAACCACTGTGCCCGCACAACAGCCAACTTCAGCCGCGGAAGCTAAGAAGGCAGGCGACTGAGAGTGCAACCACGCCATGCTCTGACCAGACGTTTGGGGCGGGGCTGCTCTGGCTGAGCATGTCTCCCTTCTTCACCGACCCGGTGGCAGGCTCCCCTATCCCCCGTCACCTCGACCAGCCAGAGGTGATTTTGGAGCCGATTGGGGCTTTGCCGGATCGCGCAGAGCATGCCCTGGGCGATACTGAGAACTTCCTCGGGCCGTTGGCGGCCGGGTGAATGAACAGCGAATCCTTGACAGCGCTTGCGGTTTTGGTATGCTTCTAGTGCTAAGTCATACAAAGTAGTAACGTTATATAATATCCATGAGCACTTCCATGAGAACCACCAGAGTTTATTCCATCACGATGCCCCCGGAGATGGCCAAGCAGGCCGAGCGGTTGGCCAAGAAGGAAAACCGGACAATGAGCGAGCTGATACGCGAGGCCTTGCGTCGCTACCAGCAGCCGCAGACGGTTTTGGACGTGCGGGAATTCATCAGGCAGATTGCGCCGACCCCGCCAGCCCTGCAGGCCGTTCAGGCCGAAGCCAGAAAGAATGGGAGCGATAAGCTGACCATGAGGCAGATTGATGCCGAAGTGGCCGCCGTTCGGCGCCTGCAGGCCAAGAAGATCCGTAAGCAACCCAAATAATGCCCATTAAAGTGGTACTTGACACCAACATCGTGGTGTCCGCCAACCTGGTTGACGAAGGCCCTTCGGCTGCCATACTGGCTTTAGCGCTCAACAAAAACATTCTGATGGTTGTGTCCCCGGCCGTGCTGGAGGAATACGAAAGAGTATTGCACCGGGCTCGGCTCAAGCTCGATCCGGCCAAGGTTGCCGCAGTCTTAGCTCTGATCCGCAAGAACGGTTTGCTAGCCAACCCAACGATTGCGGCAACTGCTGCCAAGGGCGATGAATCCGACAACCGTATTCTGGAGTGCGCCGGTGTCGGCCAGGCGGACTACATCGTCACCGGAAACACCAAGCATTTTCCCGAAACTTTCGAGCAGTCCCGCGTTGTCACGCCCAGACAGTTCATCGACATCATCCTCCCTTTGTTGGCCCGTCAAACCCGCTGAAAACGTGGGCTGACCGCCCCCTGAATGGGGCTTTATTGTGGTCACGCCAAAATCCTTCAAACTCATCCGGCCGGAAGCAGGACCGCCGCTGGACCGATCACCGACCTCGACATTATCGATGCCGTCTTGCGGTATACGGGCGGCGCCTCTCCAGGGCACCCACAAAGGGCTGAGGCTGCCGAACCGGAGGACGATCATCGGGCGCTCGATGGAAAAGCCGAACGGGTACTGCGTTGTGAGGCGAAATGTCTGGCCGGATTTGATCGCCGTGGTCGATGCGGGCGATGGTATCGGGCATGGCGCTTTATGAATTCAATGAATTCAGTCTAGTGAGAGTGAAACCTGGAAGAAGTATTCGAGAGCCTTTCATCCGAGTTGTCCAAGCGGTACACTCATATCCACGAATTCAACAAAATAGGGCTGTATAGCAGAATCTATGGGTAGGATTGGAGGATCTTCTGGAAGATCCGCGGGTGAATCGGTGGGAGCGAACCCTTCCGCATCCGATGGGACTTCGCCCCGTCTGAGAAACAAAACAAAATCTT
>JBKQVG010000349.1:0-20611 GCA_052325345.1 Bryobacteraceae bacterium | reverse complement strand
CGTCGGCGCTCTTGCCGCCCAGGTGGATGCGCGCCGCGGTCTTGCTCAGGGGCAGCAGGTGGTTTTGATTCTTGAGCACCACCAGGGATTCGCGCACCGCCTGGCGGGCCACGGCGCGGTGTTCGGCCGACCCGAACGTCTTCCAAAGGCTGCGGTCGGCCAGCGGCGAGCGGCGGGAATCCATGAGCCCCATGGCGAACTTCACGCGCAGGATGCGGGTGACGGCGTCGTCGACGCGCTCCATGGGCACCACGCCTTCTTCCACGAGCTGCTTCAAATCGGCGATGTATTCGCGGTACCGCTCGGGAACCATGGCCATATCCATGCCGGCATTGATGGAGATGCCGATGGACTTCTTGTAGTCGCGGTCGATCTGGTCGATGGCGTTGTAATCGGAAATCAGGAAGCCTTCGAATCCCAGCTCGCGCTTGAGGATTTCGGTGAGCAGGCGGCGGCTGGCGGAGCATTTCACGCCGTTCCAACTGCTGTAGGACGGCATGATGGAGGCCACGCCGGCGGCCACGGCGGAGATATAGCCCTGCAAATGAATCTGGCGCAAAGTGGCCTCGTCGACGCGCGTATCGCCCTGGTCGAGTCCATAGCCCTTCTGGCCGGTTCCCCAGGTGGTTCCCCCATCGCCGGCGTAATGCTTGGCGCAGGCCAGCACGGCGAGCGGATTGGCGAGGTCGGTTCCCTGGAGACCGCGCACGGCGGCCGCGCCCAATTCGCGCACCACGGCGGGATCTTCGGAGAAACCCTCGTAGGTGCGGCCCCAGCGAATGTCCCGCGGCACGGCGACGCAGGGGGCAAAAGTCCATTGAATGCCGCTGGCGCGAACCTCCTCGGCGGTAATGCGGCCGATCTTTTCGACCAGCGCGGCGTCGCCGGTGGCGCCGAGCCCGATGTTGTGGGGAAAAATTACCGCGCCCAGAAGATTGCTGTGGCCGTGGACGGCGTCGATGCCGTAGAGAAGGGGGATCTTCAGCCGGGTATTGGCGGTGTGGCGCTGGATGCGGTCGTAGAGATCGGTCCAGGCTTGGAGCGAATTGCCTTCCTTGGGGTCGGAGCTGCCGCCGCTCAGGACGGACCCGAAGCCGTAGCGTTCGATGTCCGAAAGGTCCTTAATATACTCCTGATCGGGCTGGGTCATCTGGCCGATTTTTTCATCCAGCGTCATGCGGGCCAGCAGGGCTTTGGCGGGCGGGTCGAAATCCGACAGGCGGCGAGGGGGAGCGGCGGCGAGATCGAACATGGCGATCGACACGGCGAGGATGGCGGCGCAAAACGCGGCGGCGCGCCAGAGACGAAAACAGGGGCTCATAGGACGAACTGGTATTATCCGTCATTGCGCGCCGGAGTGAAAAGTTAACATTAACCAGGCGTCCAGTGTAAGGCAATGATTAGTGGCACCGGTACTCTCAGGGTGATGGCCTAAAACCTGAAGTGGACTATTAGGATACCGATTAACCAGTTTGGCCGCGATTCTAAGTGATTGGATCATATGGTTCCAAGGCATGGGCGTTCGGAATGTACAACGATGTGCAGTGTTTCACAATCATTGCAGCGGTTCTGTTGACTTAGGTTGTCTGCAACTCTTAAAATCGCTACCTAACGCCTTAACGATTTTTTCGGACGCAGGATGGGGGTACCGATTACCCCAGTGGTACGGCGTATTCTTGTTGGCCCTCAGCCGCCGATGGTAATCTGAAGTCGAAAACCGGTAGGGAAGAGCAACCGATGACCTCCTTCAGCACAGCGGAAAACGCGGCCAGCATGGTGATCGGCGCCGATTTACGGGTGGAGAAATCGAGCCTGGGCTGGCGCCAACTGGGGCTTGGCGGGCGCGGCCGGCTCAAAGGAAAACGCATCGACGAGTTATTCCCGGCGGCCGATATTCGAGCGGAAGTACTGGACGCGTTGGCTTCCGGACAGCCGCGGGAAAACGTGCTGCTTCCGGTGGAGAAAGCGGACGGAATTCGCTATCTGAGCGGGTCGCTTTCGCCGGTGATGGCGAATGGACGCAAGCCAAGAAAGATACTACTGCGGGCGAGCGAGTTAGCGGGCGAGTTGCTGGTGGACGAAGATTCCGGAGAGATTCTGGAAATGAACGCCGCCGCGGCGGAAGTTTTGGGGGGCGCGCGGGAGCGGTGGATGGGCCGCTCGGTTTGGGGGTCGGGGATTCTGAGCGACGCCGGAAAACGGCGCGCCAGCCTGGCGATATTAGAGCGGAAGCGTATTTTGCACCTGGGACGGTTTGCGCTGTCCCTGGAGCGGGGGCAACAGGTCGAGCTCGAGGGGGCCCTGGTATCGGCCGAGGGGTAATTGCGCATCGTGTAACAAACGGCTGAGAAGCCGCCTCAAGGGCGGCGATTCACTCCCGATCAAGTCAGTGAAGCGACGAAGGGCCGCGAGGACCCGTATGGCGGTAGCCTGCCCATGAAGAGAAATCGGAACGTCCGGATCGGATGGTTGTTGGCCGCGTCCTTCGCGGCGAGCCTGGCGGCGCAAGTACCCCGGCCGGGTAATGCAGCCGCGGGCTACATTCTGGGGCCCGACGACGAGATCGTGGTACACGCGCTGCTGGTTCCGGAGATCACCGATAAACCGATCCGGATCGAATCCGACGGCTCGCTGAATCTTCCGCTGGTGGGCCGCGTCGACGCCGGCGGTTTGACGTCGCGGCAGCTTGAGACCGTCATCGCCGCGCGGCTGCGCACGTTCGTGGAACAGCCGCAGGTTTCGATCGACGTAGCCGAGCAACGCAGCCAGCCGGTTTCGGTTTTGGGGGCGGTGAAGAACCCCGGCGTTCACCAGTTGCGCGGGCCGAAGTCGCTGCTGGAAGTACTCGCGATCGCGGGCGGCGTGGAGCAGGACGCGGGATATATCGTGCGCATCGAGCGCCATACGGACGAGGGCGCGCTGCCGCTGGCAGGAGCGACAGTCGATCCAACCGGCCAATTCAGCGTGGCGGAAATGAGCCTGGAAGACGTGATGGACGGCAAACACGCGGCGGGCACGCTGCCGGTGAAGCCAAACGACGTGATCACGGTGCCGAGGGCGCGGCTGGTGTACGTGGTCGGCGAAGTCAAGAAGCCGGGCGGATTCGCGATGCACGAGAAGCAGAACATTTCGGTGCTTCAGGCGCTGTCGCTGGCCGAAGGGTTGACCCGCACGGCCGGGCTGAGCGGAGCGCGGGTGCTGCGGAACAACGCCGCCACCGGCGAGCGCGAGGAGATTCCGATCAACCTCAAGAGCATTTTCGACGGCAAGAGTCCCGACCTGGCGCTGGCGCCGGAGGACATTTTATTCGTGCCCAACAGCATGGCCAAGAGCAGCGCCCTGCGCGCGGTGGAAGCGGCCATCCAGATGGGCACGGGAGTGGTGATCTGGAAATGAGCCGCCAACTTTCTTCCCGTCCGGGCAACGGCGCACGCGGACTCGCCGCGGCGCAGGCGCCTATCCCGGTAGTGAACGTGACCCCGGAAAGCGCGGTAAACGCGCCCGGCGGGGACGTATTTCTGACTTTCGGCGAAGTATTCGGGGCGCTTTGGGGAGCCAAAGGGCGGGTAACGGTACTGGCGGCCGCGGGAGCGGCAATCGCGCTGGCGGTAGCTTTTTCCCAGCCGCCGGTGTACCAGGCCAAGGCCCTAATCGAAGTCCAGGGCATTAACGAAAACTTCCTAAACCATCGGGACATCGACGCCACGGTGGAAGCCGGATCGATCGAGATCGAACCGTACCTGCAGACCCAAATCAAGATTATCGAAACCGATACTCTGCTGGGCGCCGTGGCCGACCGTTTGCACCTGGAACAAACGGCCGAGTTCCAGCCGCGGCCGGGACTGGCGGACCGCGTCCGGACCGCGCTTCATCTGAAGCCCATGGCGCCGGGGGCCGATCCGCGGGAGACGACGATCGCCGCCATGGAAAAGAACCTGACGGTGCGGCTGAGCGGCGAGACGCACATCATCGAAGTGGCGTTCGAATCGCACAGCCCGAAAACGGCGGCGGCGGTGGCCAACGCGATCGCCCAGGAATATATCACCCGCAACCTGGACAAACGCTTGAGCGCCACCGAGCACACGGGGGCATGGCTGGCGGGGCAATTGACCGAGCTCAAGGGGAACCTGGACCAGGCGCAGGGCGACCTGGAACGCTACGTGGTGTCTCACGACCTGCTCTACACGGGGGACGAACAAAAGGACAGCGTGGCCGAAGCCCGCCTGCGGCAGTTGCAGAGCGCGCTTACCAGCGCGCAGGAAGCCCGCATCACCGAGCAGTCGCACTACGAGCTGGTAGCCAAGACGCCGGTGGACAAGCTTTCCGACGCGGTAGACAGCGACACCATGCGCGCCTACCAGGCGAAGCTCACGGAGTTGCGCGAGAAATACGCGGAGATGCGCGCGGTCTATACCGCCGAGCACTACAAGGTGAAGCAGATTCAGGGGCAGATCAACGAGGTTTCGAACGCGATCGAGCGGGAGCGGAAGGCGCTGCTGAGCCGGTTGAAGGGGCAGTACACGGCCGCGGTGCGGCGCGAAAACCTGATCCAGGGGGACCTGGACTCGCAGGCGAGCGTGGTGCGGTCGCAATCGGCGGGGGAAGTGGAATACGACACGCTGAAGCGCTCGGTGGAAACGTATCGCAAGCTGTACGATTCCACGCTGGAGAGGGTGAAGGAGACGGAACTGGCGGCGGCAATCCGCGCCAACAACGTGCAGATCGCCGAAAACGCGGCGCCGCCGATGGCGCCGGTACGCCCTTCCAAGCCGATGTACGGGGCGGTGGGAATGTTCGCGGGGCTGGTGGCGGGGCTGGTGATGGCGATGGGGCGGGAGCGGCATCACCGGCAGTTGCGGGCGCCGGGAGAAATCGGGGCGCGGCTGGGGTTGCACGAGCTGGGCTCGATACCATCGGCGGCCATCGACCTGCCGTACTCGGTGAAAGAGGGAAAGGGGATTCGAGCGCGGATTCGAGCTTACCGGCGGATTGAGCCGGCGGCGGGCGCGGAAAGCGAATTTCTGCGGGACTGGCTGGAGACGGTTACCTGGCGGCAGCGGGAATCGGCGCTGGCCGAATCCTATCGCGGGGTGCTGGCGTCGCTGATGCACTCGGGCGTTGAGGCGCCGCGGGTGGTGGCGGTGACCAGCGCGATGGAGGGCGAGGGCAAGACCACGACGGCGACCAACCTGGGGATCGCGCTGGCCGAATCGGGCCGGAGGGTGTTGCTGATCGACGCCGACCGGCGGCGCCCGCACCTGGACCGCGTGTTCCGGGTGTCCAACCAATGGGGGTTGAGCGATTACCTGCTGGAAACCACGCCCACGGGGCTGCTGGATATTTCGAAGCTGGTGAGCGCGACCGACGTGCCCAATCTTTTTGTGCTGCCGGCGGGGACGGACCGGTCGTGCGTGCCGAACCTGGTGAACAACGCGCGGGCCGCCGATTTGCTGGCGGCGCTGGGCAAGTGCTACGACGCGATCGTGATCGACACGCCGCCGATGCTGGCGCTTTCCGACGCGCGGGGAATCGGCCGCATGGCGGACGGGGTGGTGCTGGTGGTGCGGGCCGAGCGAACGCCGGAGCAACTGCTGCTGGCAATGGCGGAAAAGCTGGAGCAGGACGGCACGCCGGTGCTGGGAGCGGTGCTGAACAACTGGAAGCCGGCGCGGGCGTCGCAAGCCTCCGATTATCAACGCGCGGAATACTCGTACCGCGCCTCGGGAAGCTACCGGAGCTGAGAGAGATGGCCGCAACCACCGTCACCGCGCCTCGTTGCCGTCCGCTTTCGTGGCAGTGGAACCTGGCCTGGACCTCGCTCGGAACGGTGGTTTACGCGGCCAGCAACTGGGCCATGCTGAGCGCCATCGCGAAGCTGGGCACGCCGGAGATGGTGGGCGAATTCGCGCTGGGCCTGGCGGTGACGGCGCCGGTGCTGCTGCTGGCGCAGATGAATCTGCGGGCGGTCCTGGCCACGGACACGAAAGAGGAATACCGGTTTCGGGATTACCGGGCGCTGCGGGTGAACGCGACGGTGGCGGGCATAGTGGCGATTGCGGCGATCGCGTGGGCGAGCTACGGCGCCAAGACGGCGTTGGTGGTGATGGCGGTGGGGCTGGCGCAGGCGATCGAAGGGGTGAGCGACATTTACTACGGCCTGATGCAGCAGCACGAGCGGATGGACCGGATCACGATTTCGCAGTTTTGGCGGGGGCCGTTGGGACTGGTTGCGATGGCGGTGGGGGTGGGCCTGACGGGGTCGGTGCTATGGGGCGCGGCGGCGCTGATGGCGGTGCGGGTGGCGGTGCTGGCGGTGTACGACGCGGGGGCGGGGACGCGGGATTTTCTGGCGCGGGAGGCGGCGCGGGCAGGCGTGCCCGACGCGCGCGGCCGGGCTGGCGCCCGGCTGGACCGGGCCCAGGGGGCGCGCCCAATCGGTCCGCAGGTTACCAACCTGCCCCACAGGTGGCGGCAGGGGTTGACCCGGCAGTTTTCGATTTTCTGGCTGGCGGCGCCGCTGAGCAGCGTGATGCTGCTGAATTCGCTTTCGACCAACATGCCGCGCTATTTCATCGAGCACCACAGCGGGACGCGCGAGCTGGGGCTGTTTTCGGCGGCGGCGTCGCTGGTGGCGGTGGGGAACACGATCATCAACGCGCTGGGGCAGGCGGTGACGCCGAAGCTGGCCAAAATGTTCGCCTGGGAAGGCGCGTCCAAATTCGCGAGGTTCAGCGGGCGGCTGGCGGCGTTCGGAGCGGCGCTGGGAGTGTGCGCGATCGGCTGCTCGGTGTTGCTGGGGCGCTGGGTGCTGACGCTGATGTTTCGACCCGAGTACGCGGCGCAGGCGGGGCTGCTGACGAGCCTGATGGTGGCCGGGGCGATCGGCTACATCGCGACATTGATGGGTTACGCAGTGACGGCGGCGCGCTCCTTCCGGCCGCAGTTGCCGGTTTTCGTGGCGGTGACGCTGGTGACGCTGGCGGGGTGCGCGATCTGGATTCCGGCGCGGGGGCTGGCGGGGGCGGCGATCGCGACGGGAGTTTCCTCGGCGGTGCAACTGGCGGGACTGGGTTACCTGGTATGGCGGGTGATTGCGCGGGCGAAGAGAGCGGAGGCCTCGTTGGGGTGCAGTTGCGGCGCGAGTGTCCGCGCGGCGGCGGAGGCGGAAAGCCCGTGTTGAGGTTGCGTCACGGCGGCGAAGCAGTGTCGAGACGAATCTCGACGCGGCAGGCACGAGTGCCCGCGCCACTTGGGGACTTGAGCGCGGCGGGACGGGTGGCGTTCGCGTTTCTGTGGCTGTTCGTGCTCTCTTTTCCGGCGGAGAAGGCTTTCGAGATTCCGGGTCTGGGGACGGTATCGCGCCTGTTCGGGCTGATGGCATTGGGGGCGGGAGTGCTGGCCGCCATCGCCGACCGGCGGCTGCGTCCGCTCAGCCGGACCCACGCCGTGCTGGCGGTATTCGTGTTGTGGGCGGCGGCGACGGTGCGCTGGAGCCTGGCTCCGGACGATACGGCGGTGAAAGTCCAAACCTACCTGCAATTGCTCGGGATGGCGTGGCTGGTGTGGGAATTCTGTCCGACCGAGGAACGCATTGCCAGCATCATGCGGGCTTACGTGTTCGGCACGTTCTACGCGGATTACGACACATTCAGCCGCTGGCTCGGGGCGCACGCAACCTACTACCAGCGCTACGCCACGGCGGGCTTCGATCCGAACGACCTGGCGCTGACGCTGGCGCTGAGCATTCCGCTTTCGTTCTACCTGGCGGCGAAGGCGCGGCGCGGGCGGGGGTGGATTTACTGGGTGCAAATGGCCATGGCGTTTTTGACGATTCTGCTTTCGGCTTCGCGGACGGGCTTTCTGACGGCGTGCCTGGCGGCGGCAATCGTGCCGCTGGGAACGAGGTACATGGGACGGGCGGAGCGGCGGCTGGTGGTAGTGGGGCTGGCGGCGGCGGTGGCGGGCGCGGTGGCGGTGATTCCGGCCACCAGTTGGAAGCGGATTTCGACCATCGGCGCGGAAGTATCTTCGGGATCGTTCAACAGCCGGTCGCTGATCTGGAGCGCGGGGTGGCAGGAGTTCCAGGAACGGCCGCTGGCGGGAGCCGGGGCGGGCGCGTATCCGCGGGCGGTGGAGCCGGTGATGGGTTGGCCGACGTGGTGGCGGGTAGTAGCGCACAACACGTTTTTTTCGGTGCTGGTGGAAACCGGGATCGTGGGTTTCGCGCTGTTCGCGGCGGTGCTGGGGATGCTGGTGGCGGCGGTGAAGCGGATGGCGGGCCTGGAGCGGCTGCTTTGGGCGGTGATGCTATCGGTCTGGGCGGTGGGGGTGAACACGCTGAGCTGGGAAATCCGCAAGCCCACCTGGCTGTTGTTCGCGCTGGTGCTGGGGACGGCGCGGCTGACCGCAGCCAAGGCGGCAACGGCCGGCGCGGCCACGGCGCGGCGGGCGGAGAGGCGGTTTTCGTCCGCGCCGGAGGTGGCGCTGCCATGACGCGGGTACTGCACGTGGCGCCGAATCTGAATTCGTACGGCCTGCAGAACATGGTGGCCGGGCTGGCTTGCTCGATGGACAGGACGCGGTACGAAGCGGCGGTGGCGAGCCTCTACGCGGAATCGGAAATCGGCCTGGAGCCGGGCCTGCGCGCGGCGGGCATCCGCATGTTCCACCTGGACAAGCACGCCGGCTTCGATGCGCGGATGTACTGGCGCCTGAGGCGAGTGCTGCGGGAGTTTGAGCCGCACGTGATCCACACGCACAACTACGTGCTGCGCTACGTTTACCCGCTGGTGGCCGGACGGGCGGGGAAGGCGGGACGGGTTCCGCGCGTGGTCCACACCATCCACAACGTGGCGGACAAGGAAGTGGACCGGATCGGCATCCGGCTGCAGCGGTTTGCGTTTCGTCACGGGGTCGCGGCGGTGACGATCGCGGCGGAAGTCTCGGCCAGTTTTCGGCGGGTGTACGGGTTTCAGGAAGCGGCCACGATCCGGAACGGGATTCCGGTGGCGCAGTATGCGGCGCCATCGATCGCGCGGGAAGCATGGCGGGCGCGGCACGGCCTGGGAAGCGGCGATTTCGTGTACCTGACGGTGGCGCGGTTTTCGGAACAGAAGGACCACGCCACGTTGATCGAAGCTTTTGCCAAGGGGCCGGCGCGGAATCCGGCGGCGCGGCTGTTGTTGGCGGGGGCGGGAGAACTCGAGGGAGCGATCGTAGCGCGCCGGCGCGAGCTGGGGCTCGAAGATCGCGTTTTATTGATCGGCCAGCGGCGGGACATCGCCGACGTGGCGGCGGCCAGCGACGCTTTCGTGCTGACTTCGCGCTGGGAGGGCAACCCGCTGGCGGTGATGGAAGCCATGGCGGCGGGCCTGCCGGTAGTGGCGACGAGAGTGGGCGCGATTCCGGAGCTGGTGCGCGACGGGACGGACGGGATACTGGCGGCGCCGGGCGATGCCGGGGAGATGGCGCGAGCCATGACGTGGGTGGCGGAGCACGCGGACGAGGCGCGGGCGATGGGCCGATGCGGGCGGGCGCGGGCCGGGGAGCGTTTCGAGCTGGCGGCGATGGTGCGCGCTTACAGCGAGCTTTACGACCGCGTGCTGGAGGAGACCACGGCCGATGAGGCGGCCGAACCCGGACTGGCGAGGGCGTTATGACAGCCGCCATGGACATTCCCCGCATTCTTACCAAGCGGCGCGGCCGGCTGATGCTGCTGATGACGTATCTATCGCCGGCGGGCGGGGCCGAAACGCAAGTGGTGGACCTGGCGCGCGGCTTCGACCGCAGGGGTTGGGACGTACACCTGGTTTCGATGCTGGCGCCGGCGCCGCCGCTGCCCGACCTGACGGGAACGCGGATCCGCGTGACGTCGCTCGAAATGCAGCGCGGCGTGGCCAACCCGGCGGCGCTGGCGCGATTCGTGGCGCTGGTGCGGCGGGAGCGGCCGGACGTGGTACACAGCCACATGACACACGCCAACCTGCTGGTGCGGGCGGCGCGCCCGCTGACGAGCGTGCCGGTGGTGGTGAACACGCTGCACGGCCACAAGATGTACTCGGTGAATTCGGGCGGTTCGGCGTTTCGCGAGCTGGCGCACCGGTTGACGGACTTTCTGGCGGACGCGACGACGGCGGTGTCGCAGGCCGCGGCGGACCGCTACGCGCGGGTGAAAGCGGTGTCGCCGGACCGGCTGGTGATGATTCCGAACGGCATTCCGGTGCGAGCCTACGAACGGGACGAGCGCGCGCGCGAGCGGCTGCGCGGCTTGCTCGAAGCGCGGGAGAACTTCATCTGGCTGGCGGTGGGCCGGCTGGAAAAAGTGAAAGACTACGCCACCATGCTGCGCGCGTTCGCCATGGCACAACAAGCCGAGCGGAGGCAGACGCTGGCGATCGTGGGCGGAGGGTCGCAGCGCGGCTCGCTGGAGACGCTGGCGGCGGAACTCGGCATCGCCCGGCAGGTCCGCTTTCTGGGCGTGCGGGAGGATGTGACGGCGTTGCTGCAGGCGGCCGACGGATTCGTACTCTCGTCGAAATTCGAAGGCATGCCGCTGGTGCTGCTGGAAGCCGGGGCCAGCGGTTTGCCGATAGTGGCTACGCGGGTGGGGGGAAATGCGGAAGTATTGCCGCCGGAACAGCGGGACCGGCTGGTTCCGGCGCAAAATCCGCGGGCGCTGGCGGAAGCCATGCTGCGCATTCTGACGATGGGGGAGGGGGAACGGCGCGCGACCGGTTGGGCGGCGCGCAGCTTCGTGCTGGCGCACTACCGCATGGAATCGGTGCTGGACCGCTGGGAAGATCTCTACGCGCGGCTGCTGGCGCGAAAAGGCGCGGCTCGGGCGGCGGGGGTGGCGCGATGATCCGGTACCGGAAAGCGCGGCTGCGGGTGGCCGAATTCTTCTTCGACGAGCGGGAAACCGCGGCCGAAGCGGACATCGTGCGGTACCAGTTCCGGCCGGCGCCGATTGCCGGCTGCCGGTCGCACGACTTTCACAGCTTGTGCCTGGACCTGGGCCGGGATACGGACGCTTTATTGGGGGGGATGCACAGAGAGACGCGGTACGAGATCCGGCGCGCGAGCCGGGAGGGCCTGGGGCACGAGTTCGCGGCGCGTCCGGAGGCGGGGTGGATGGCGGCGTTTTACGATTTCTACGATCGTTTCGCCGACAGCCGGCAACTGCTGCGGGTGAATCGCACGCGGGTAGAAGCACTGGCGCGGCACGGCATGCTTTGGCTGTCGCGGGCATCGGCCGGCGACGGGCGGGTGCTGGTGTGGCACGCCTACCTGCGCAGCGGGGCGCGCGCCTGCCTGATGCATTCGGCCTCTTTCTACCGGCTGGGCGATAAAGGCGGAGCCGCGCTGGTGAGCCGCGCCAATCGCTTCCATCACTGGGCCGACATCCAGCGGTTCCGCGAAGAAGGGCTGGCGATTTACGACTTCGGCGGCTGGTACGCGGGGCACGAAGATACCGGGAAGCTGCGCGTCAACCGCTTCAAGGAAAGCTTCGGCGGCGAGGCGGTACACGAATACAGCGCGGACCGGGCCGACACCTGGAAGGGAGCGGCGGCGCTGGGAGCGCGCCGTCTGAGGCAGGCGTTGGCGCAACGGCTGGGGGGGAGGAAAAGCTGATGCCGACGCGCTACCTGGTGCGGTTCGACGACATCTGCCCGACCATGAACTGGGCGGTGTGGCGGCAGGTCGAGGACGCGCTGGTGGAAGAAGGCGTGGAGCCGATTCTGGCGGTGGTGCCGGACAATCGCGACCCGGAGCTGACGTTCGATTGGCCGGAGCCGCGCTTTTGGGACCGCGTGCGGCAGTGGCAGGCGCGGGGCTGGACGATCGGGCTGCACGGCTACCATCATCGCTACGAGACCGAGGACGCGGGCCTGATCGGGCGCAACCGGTACAGCGAATTCGCGGGTTTGAGCCGGGGCGCGCAGGGGCGGAAAATCGCGGCCGCGCTGGAGGTTTTCGCGCAGGAAGGCGTGGCGCCGGAGGTATGGGTGGCGCCGGCGCACTCCTTCGACGCGAGCACGCTGGAGGAACTGGCCGAGCAGGGGGTGCGCTTCGTGAGCGACGGCTATTCGCTGCTGCCGCACCTGGATGCGCGCGGGTTGCTGTGGGTGCCGCAACAACTGGGCGGATTCCGCCGCATGCCTTTCGGGCTGTGGACGGTGTGCCTGCACCACAACCGGTGGACGCCGGAGGAGGTTGGGGAGTTTCGGGCGCGGCTGAAGCAATATCGCGGGCGGATCGACAGCTTCCGCGACGTAATCGAGAGGTACGCCGAGCGGCGGCCGCGGCTGACGGACCGGCTGAGCGAAGAATCCATCCGCCTGGCGCGTTCGGTGCGCAGGGCGTTGGGACACGCGACGAGGAACGCGGCGTTATGAAGATTGCATTCGTGATTACGCGGGCCGACGCGGTGGGAGGCGCGACGATACACGTGCGCGACCTGGCGGTGGCGCTGGCGGCGCTAGGGCATTCGCCGACGGTGCTGGTGGGTGGAAGCGGGCCGGTAAGCCGGGAACTGGACGCGTGCGGGATCCGGGTGATATCGCTGCGGCACCTGCGGCGGCGGTTGAATCCGCTGCGGGACGCGCTGGCGGTGCGGGAAATGGCGGGCGCGATCCGGCGGCTCCAGCCGGACCTGGTTTCGGCGCACACGGCCAAGGCCGGGTGCGTGGCGCGGCTGGCGTGTTCCGGGATGGACGTGCCGGTGCTCTATACACCGCACGGCTGGGCGATCGGCGACCGGATCTCGGCGCGCGGGGGACGTTTTTACCGGGTAGTGGAGCGCGCGGCGGCGCCGCTGGCGGACGCGATCGTGAACGTTTGCCACTATGAGCGGCGGCTGGCGGCGGCGCACTCGATCGGCCGCGACGCGCAACACCGGGTGATCTATAACGGCATGCCCGACATTCCCGGCGAGCTGCGGGCGCGGCCGGAGGCGGACCCGCCGCACATCGTGATGGTGGCGCGGTTCGAGCCGCCCAAGGACCAGGAAACGCTGCTACGGGCGCTGGCGGGCTTGTGCGAATTCGACTGGACGTGCGAACTGGTGGGCGATGGGCCGGGGCTGGAGCGCGCGGCGGCGCTAGCCACCCAGCTTGGGCTTCGCCCGCGAGTGCGTTTTGTGGGCTCGACGCCGCACGTAGCCACGGCCCTGGCGGGGGCCCAGATCTTCGCCCTGGCGACGCGTTCGGAAGCGTTTCCGCGCAGCATCCTGGAAGCGATGCGCGCCGGTTTGCCGGTGGTGGCTTCGGACGTGGGCGGCGTGAGCGAGGCGGTGGAACACGGCGTAACCGGGCTGGTGGCGCCGCGGCAATCGGTGACGGCGCTCGAAGACGCGCTGGGCGAACTGCTTACGGATCGGGAGATGCGGGTACGTCTGGGCGCGGCCGGCCGGCGGGCTTACGAAAGGCGATTCACCTTCAGGCGCATGCTGGCGCAGACCGTTTCGCTGTACGAGGAAGTGACCGGGGCTGCAATTCCGCCGGCGCTCTACGAGGCGCGGGAGAAATAAATGGCGACTGCTCTTACCATGCGCGCGGCCGTGGCGGTCGAACGTCCCAAGCCTTGTCTGACGGGGGCGATGCTGGCGGTGTCGGACGTGGCGGCGATCGCTTTCGCGATCTCGACATCGGTACTGATCCGGCTGGCGTTGAGCGGGGCGTACGCCCCCAGCCTGTACTGGCGGCTGTGGCCGCTGCTGGGATTGTTTTCGGCGGCGTATACGCTGTTCGGGCTGTACCCCGGCGTGGCCATGAACCCGGTGATGGAATTGCGGACCACCAGCTACGCCACGACGCTGGTGTTTCTGGTGCTGGGCGCGCTGACTTTTCTGCTGCGCAATCCGGGCGCGTATTCGCGGCTGGCGTTTTTCGGCGCGTGGGTGATGGCGCTGGCGGCGGTTCCGCTGGCGCGCGCGATGACGCGCTCGATGGCGGCGCAGGAAGCGTGGTGGGGCTACGGGGCGGTAATTTTGGGCGGAAGCGGAACGGGAGCGGCGGTGGTGGGCAAGCTGGTGAGGCAGCCGGAAATCGGGTTGCGGCCGGTCGCGATTTTCGACGACGAGCTGCCGCGCGGCAGCATGGTCGATGGCGTACCGGTGCTGGGACCGATCGAAGCGGCGCCGCGATTCGCGGAAGAATCCGGGATTACCCGGGCGGTGATAGCGATGCCCGACGCCGAGGCCGCCAAGCTGCTGAGTCTGCTGGACGAATACGCGCACACGTTTTCGCGCGTGTTCATGGTGCCGCGTTTCCAGGGGATTTCGGGAATCGGCATGGAGACGCGGGATGTGAGCCGGCTGCTGGCGCTCGAGCTGCGCAAGCACCTGCTGATGACGGGGCCGCGGGTGGTCAAGCGGACGCTGGACGTATTGTTGTCGTCGCTTCTGCTGGTGGCGATGGCGCCGGTGCTGGCGGCGATCGCCGCCGCCATCAAGCTGGAATCGCGCGGGCCGGCGCTATACCGGCAAAGCCGGGTGGGGCTGGGGAGCGGCAGCTTCCTGGTGTGGAAGTTCCGCTCGATGCGGCCGGACGCGGACCAGGCGCTGAGCCGCTACCTGAAGGAGAATCCGCAATTGCGCGAGGAATGGGAGCGGGATCACAAGCTGAAGAACGACCCGCGGATCACGCGGGTGGGCCGGTTCCTGCGCAAGACCAGCCTGGACGAACTGCCGCAGTTGTTCAACGTGCTGCGCGGCGAGATGAGCCTGGTGGGGCCGCGGCCGATCGTGAGCGGCGAGATTCACAAGTACGGCAGGTCGTTTACGCTCTATCGGCAGGTGATTCCGGGCCTGACCGGGCTGTGGCAGGTTTCCGGCCGCAACCTGACCTCGTATCAGGAGCGGGTGGAGCTGGACAATTACTACGTTCGCAACTGGTCGCCGTGGCTCGACCTGTATCTGCTGGCGCGGACGGTGAAAGTGGTGTTAACGGGATATGGCGCTTACTGAACAGAAAAACAGCTTTCAGCTTTCAGCTCCAGGTTTTCAGCTCTGGCGCGGCTGGGCGGGGTTGGCTGTATTGGCGGTCATGGTGTTGGGCACGGCGAACTCCGCGTTTTCGGCGGTGTACTACGTGGACAGCTACAACGGATTGGACACGAACACGGGGCTGAGCCCGTCGGCGGCGTGGCAGACGCTGGGGCACGTACGGCAGACGCGGCTGTTCGCGGGCGATTACGTGCTGCTGCTGCGCGGCGGCATCTGGTACGAGCAGTTGGCGGTGAACGCTTCCGGGAGCGACGGGGCGCCGATTACGTTTGGGGCTTACGGGCCCAGCGCGGCCATGCCGGTGATCGACGGCAGCACGGTGAACGTGCCGCAGCAGTCGGCCCTGGTCTCGGTGGGGAGCCGTTCGTGGGTAACTTTCGACGGTATCGAGATCCGCAACTCGAATCGGGACGGCTTCATGGTCTACAACGCGGCCAACGTTACGCTGCGCAACTGCGCGGTTCACGGCCACCAGTACAACGGGGTGATCGTTTTCGATTCGAGCAGCGTGACGGTGGGAAACTGCGAAATTTACGGCAACAGTTTGAACACGTCGGCGAGCTACGCGGGGATTTCGATCGACGGCGACAACAACACGCCGGCGGGGTTCTGGATTTTCGGCAATCGCATCCACGATAACGTGGGCGGGCAGGGCTGGAACGGCGCCAACGGAATTTGCCTGGGGCACACCGGCAGCAACATACCCACGCTGGCGGGGGTGGCGATTCGGGGCAACCAGATTTACAACAACGGCAATCCTTCCCAAAACCAGGCGGGGCGGGGCATTTCGGGGAGCTTCAACGGCGACGTGACGATCGTGGACAACACGGTGTACCGCAATGCGTCGGCCGGCATTTACCTGGGGGACGTGGGGCTGAGCCCGGTCATCAACATCACGCAAAACGTTTTTTACGACAACGCGCTGCGCCAGTTCGGCGGCTATACGACGGCGAGCGCCATGGCAAGCCAGAACCTGCTGCTGGTGGACGACCCGACGATCACCGCGATGGGGGCGGAAATCGGCGGGCTGGGACCGTGGACGCTGGTGCAAAACACTTTCATCTACACCACCAACACGAACGATCCGTACCGCGGCTTCATACGCATCAACAATCCGGAGCAGGACGCGCTCCTGACATCCAACTACAACACGTTTTATTCCGCCGGGCCCAAGCGATGGATCGATTCCAACGACGCCGTGCTGACATTCGCGCAATGGCAGGCACTGGGGTACGACGGCAACAGCGCCAATCCGAGATGACCGTGAAACATTCCACTTCTACTACTCTCCAACTCGCCAAGCCGGTCTTCACCGTGAGTCTCGATTTTGAGCTGCTGTGGGGCACCGCCGACCGGTCTTATAGCGGAGCGTTCGAACCGCTGTGCGCCATCGAGCGCGAGCAGGTTTTCGACCGGTTGCTGGGGCTGGTGGCCGAGTACGGCATCAGCGCCACCTGGGCGGTGGTGGGCAAGCTGTTCGTGGCGGATGGCGGCCTGGATCCGCTGCATCACGCCTCCGACCTGGTGGAGAAAATCCGCCGCTGCCCGGTGCCGCAGGAGATCGGATCGCACACGCTTACGCACGCGCTGATCGGGCAGATTTCCCGGGCGGAGGCGGAGGCGGAGCTGGAAGGGTGGACGCGGCTGGCGCGGCTGGCCGGAGTGGAGTACCAGTCGATCGTCTTTCCCCGCAACTGCGCGGGGCACGCGGACGTGGTGCGGAGCAGCGGGTTTCGCTGTTTCCGCGGAATGGAGCACGCCTGGTACGCGGGGCGCGCGCGGCCGGTGCGGCGGCTGGGGCACCTGCTGGACATCGTCACCGCGCGGACTCCCAACAGCGTGCTGCCGCGCCTCGAAGACGGGTTGTGGAACATACCGGGCTCGATGCTGTACACGCCCGCGTTCGGGGTCCGGCGTTTCCTGCCGGTGTGGCTGCGGGTGCTGCGCGCCAACCGCGGCCTGGACCGCGCGATCGGGCGCCGCGAAGTATTCCACCTGTGGTTTCACCCGACCGACCTGGCGGTCCGGACGGACGCGATGCTGGAGGGCTTGCGGTCGATCTTCGAGCGCGCGGTTCGGCTGCGCGACGCCGGCGAGCTGGACATTCTGCCCATGCGGGCGCTGATACCCGCGGGCGCGGAAACCTTGAAGGAGGATGCCGTTCATGCCGCTTCACGCTGAGAGTTCCGTTATGCCGGTGCGGTTACGGCTCTGGCAACCGCTGCCCGAGGGCCGCGGCCCGGATTCCGCACATGCGGCCGGGAACCAAATCTCGCTGGCCGGCCGTCTGTCGCGGGGCGGGCTCGGGGCGCGCGAAGTATTGCGGTACGCCACCGACCTGGCCGCCGATCTTGCCGAGCGGCATCGCGCGGGCGCGGCTCATGGCGCGATCACGGCGGAAGCGGTGGTCGTGGCCGGCGAGTCCGCGCGACTTCAGGATCCGCCAGTGCCGGGAGCGTCGGCCGCCGAGGATGCTATACAGTTCGCAGCCTTGCTGCGCGCGATGGCGCGGGCCGCGGTTGCCGAAGAAAGGCTCGCGCTCGGGGCCGCTTTGGGGGCGATTTGCGGCCAATACCTCACGGCGGCAGGCGGGGCAAACGGGCGGTCCTTCAAGAAACTGGAATTGGCGCTCAAGGTGTTGCGTTTGGACTATCGGGGCCGAGTGGGAGCCGCGGCCGCACTACCGGCGTCCATGCCGGCGGCGGTGGAAGTCGTCGCGAGCGCCGGTGCAGCTACAGCCGAGCGGCCGGTGGCCGTACCTTCGGCGCCCCGCCACCGCAAAATTCGGATTCTGATTCGCGCCGTGCCTTCCGCCGCCGAAGCGGCGTGGGATCGACGGCCGGAGCCGCGCGGATTTTTCCGACGAATTCTCTATTCCCCATTCCTGGGTTGATCGCAAGGAGCACTCATGCACACCTACGCCGCAGTCGAACAAAGGGACGACCTGATTCAGATTGAACGCGCGGCGCCGGCCACCGGCCGCACGCCGGATTCGCGAGCCGGATCGAGCCTGGCCGAGTTTTGGGAGAATCGCGGCCTGCGCGTGTGCGAGAAGGATGGCGTGTTTTGGGGGGAATACAAAGGCGGATTCTTCACCAGCCTGCCTTTTCAACTGCACCTGGATGCGGGCGCCGGCGAAGTGCGCTCGATACTGGGCGCAACCAGGGCACGGGGATTGCGGTTTCCCTCCACCAATCTGCCCGGCCTCGCGAGCGGGATTTACGTTTGCCGTCCCGCGGCTTACGATCTGCAATCGGTTTCGCGCAAACAGCGGGGCCACGTGACTCACGGCATGGATGTTTGCGAGTTCCGCGACGTGGAGGCGGACGAGCTGCTGCGGGAAGGCATGGCGCTGAACCGCGACACGCTGGAGCGCCAGCGGCGCGAGGACGCGCGTTTCCTGGACCC
Organism: Bryobacteraceae bacterium; assembly: GCA_052325345.1. Lineage (GTDB taxonomy): Bacteria > Acidobacteriota > Terriglobia > Bryobacterales > Bryobacteraceae > JBEKYD01. The sequence goes on along the minus strand of JBKQVG010000349.1, from coordinate 2,199 downwards.
GGCGCACTGGGCGGGTTTCGTGGACGCGGCGCGACGCTCCGCCGGCGTCGCGGTACACGGCGCGTACATTGGCGGGAGGCTCTCCGCCTACATGGTGAGCTGCCGCGATGGGGGCTGGCTGCACCTGATGTTCAAGATGTCGCGCGCTGCCGACCTGGAGCACTATCCCAATCACGCGCTCGACTACTGGGTGCTGCGCCAGGCCGCCGGCGATGCCCGGATCGAGTACGTCGGCAACGGCTTTGCGTCGCTGATGGGGAACGAAGGGTTGGACCGCTATAAGCGCCAGATGGGTTACCAGCTCCAGCCGCACAATCTTTGCCTGCACCTGACTCCGGCGGCGGCGCCCTGGCTGGCGAACCGGGTGACGGTATCGATGGCGCGGGCGGTCGCTTCGCGGCTGCCGAACCATTCCGGCGCGGCCTACGCCGCGGCCATCCTGGAAGGCGTGCGCCAAACCCGGACAAAGCCGGCGGAAGCGGCGACGCAAGCGGGGTCGGACGACATGTGCCAGCAGGAAGAGGCTGTCGGTTTTTCGCGGATCCTCCGCCCGGCGGCGGCTTTTCCACTGTTGCGCGCCTGGCAGACGCTGCGGAAAGGCGGGGTGCGCTATATGTGGCGGCGGGGGGCGGACTATCTGCGGCGCAAGACGCGCAAGCGCCGGGCCGGGCCGGCGGCCGTGCGCCCGCTGGGGCCGGAAGAAGTGCTCAACCTGCAGCCCGGCGATTGGGTGGAAGTGAAATCGATGGAAGAGATTCGCGCCACGCTGGACGCCCGCGGCAAGAATCGCGGCCTGTTGTTTACCGACGATATGCGCGGCTTCGCGGGCAAGCGGTACCGCGTCTTCAAGCGGGTGGAAAGCATCTTCCTGGAAGAATCCAAACAGCGCCGCACGCTCAAGAACACGGTGCTGCTGGAGGCTGTGTATTGCCCCGGCGTCACCTTCCGCTGCGACCGCTCCTGTTTCCTGTTCTGGAAGGAAGCCTGGCTCAGAAGAACGTCAGCGGACGGAACGGAGTAAAGCCGGAAATCGGCGTATGCGGAGGGGCGGTGTGAGACAACCTCACGGGAGTCTTACCAGGGAAACCACCCGGCTCTCGACCAAAGGGCAGAGCGTCCCGCCCAAGGGTAGCCGTGCCTCCCGCGCTTGCGGGCCGGGCACGGAATCACGGTCGAGGAGACCAGCGACGGAATTCTGCTTCGTCCCGCGGACCGTTTTCCGCTTACGAATCTCGCCGAGGTAGCGGGCTGTCTGCGGAACAAGCGCAAACCGAAAGCGCTCGCGCAGATGCGTGCCGCGATTGGCCGGGAAGTGACTGGGCGCCATGGTCGCGGTCGATACTAACGTATTGGTCCGTCCGTTGGTTCGATCGAATCACCATCGACCCGGCCGTGGCTACTGGCAAGCCTTGCATAACCTGCGATTTCCGGTATCGCGGCTACTCGGTCTGCTGGCTGCCCGTGAGTCCAGGGAATCGATTCTGAGTGCCTATCCCTACTTGGAAGAGGCCGATATCGACGAAGCCTTAAACTATGCGGCATGCCTTTCGGAAGAAGAGACGATTGAGTTAAGGCAGTGAGGTTTTTGGCGGATATGCCGCTGTCGCCGGAACTGGCGCAGTGGCTGTGCGCCAAAGGTCACGACGCCGTCCATGGAAATGAACTCTCCATGAACAGTAGCCCGGACGCGGAGATCCTTCAAGACCGCGAAGCGCACGGATCTCGTCGTCATCACGGCAGACCTGGACTTCCCGAGACTACTCGCCCACTTCGGTTCGACGGGACCGGGGCTGATCCTCGTCCGCCATCCGGCCCGTTACCGGCGCCCGGCCGCCGCCATCCCGCTCTTGTCAGATAAGTCCAATCCCATGAGACGACTGCCTGTCCTCCGGCCGCCCTCCCGCAGTGCCGCGCACTCTCGGACAATGTGCCAGTCTGCTCTGTCCCCTCTTCCCAGTATCGAAAAGGTATTAGTTCAGGCTGACCCATTTCTTTGACCCATTTCTTTCCCTCCTGGTGTCGGTACAACCGAGCGGGCCGCCAATCCGCGGGTCGGCGACAAACGTCAACAGGGATTAGTAAACGCTACGCCGTCAGGCGAGAGTTATGCCCGTCTCACCGGAATTGGCCGGCCTCGCAGCTTACCGGCGGCGAACGCGCAATTCGTTGCTACTGGGCAAATATCGCACTTTGGGTTCG
>JBKQVG010000348.1:0-32013 GCA_052325345.1 Bryobacteraceae bacterium | reverse complement strand
ATCTACCTGCCAACCGCCGACGCATACGCCGGCTTCACGCTGGGCCGCGACTCCGTCAATCAGGCCATGGACCGGCTGATCGCTCCCGACATCGTGCCCCAGATTCTCGACGCCGGCTATAATTTCGATTGCATCGACGACGGCGCCATTGCCAAGGTGGGTGTTCCGTACCCGGTGCTGATTCTTCCCGCCGTCGAGCGCATCCCGCTGGCCACCTACCGGAAGATTGAAGAATACGTGCGCAAGGGCGGCATCGCGATCGCCACCGGCCGCGCGCCCTCGCTGGCGCCCGGTTTCAAGGAAGCCGAGACCGATACGCCGGCCATCCGCCAACTGTCCCAGCGCCTGTTCGAAACCGCCGGCGCGCCCGGCCGCCTGGTTCGGGACGACGGCAGACTGGGCGAAACCATCCGCGCCGCGCTCGCGCCGGACATGGCATCCGCGCCGGAGGTCGGTTTCGTACACCGTAAGCTCGCTTTCGCCGACATCTACTTCGTGGTGAATTCGACCAATCACGCCACCCGCCAGGAAACCGCATTTCGAGTGAAGGACGCCGAAGGCGCCTGGTGGAATCCGTTCAGCGGCAAGGTTGCCGACGCCGGCGGCGCGCGCATCGATCTGGACCTGGCACCTTACGAATCGCGCGTCATCGTGTTTTCTCACGCGCGCTTCCCAGCGGGCGCGGCCAGCGGGCCCGCCAGAGCGATTGCCGATTGGAGCGGCGGATGGCGGCTATCGTTTCCCGGCGCGGCGCCCGTTTCCCTTGACGCGCTGCGCTCCTGGACGGACATCGAGGGCAGAGCGAATTATTCCGGCCAGGCAACTTATGAGAAGAACGTGACGGTGGATGCGTCCGTGCTTGCTTCGAATCGCGAGTTGTATCTAGATTTCGGCGAAGGCACTCCGGTAAACGTCGAAGAGCGGCGTTCGGGCAGCGGCATGCGCGCCCTGCTGGAAAGCCCCATACGCGAAGCGGCGCGCGTCTGGGTGAATGGCAAGGACGCCGGTTCGGTATGGTGCGCGCCGTTCCGGGTGGACGTAACCGGGTTGCTGCACGCCGGCGAAAACACGGTCCGGGTGGTGGTGGCGAATCTGGCCCTCAATGAGCTTGCCGCCGAGCCGCTTCCCGACTACCGGCCCCTCATCGCCAAATACGGAGATCGGTTCCAGGATCAGGACATGAGAAACCTGAAGCCGGTGCCGGCCGGCATGCTGGGCCCGGTGCGGCTGATGACGCGATAAGCCTGAAAGCCGCGAGCCACAGATGAACACGGATAAACGCAGATAAGGAAGCAGGTTATTCCAGCGTTACTTACAAGGCAGTTTGTTTTTATCTGTGTTCATCTGTGGCTAATGGTTTTTGGCTTTCCCCTGCATTGCGCCGCGGGCTGCTAAAATTAAAGTAGATGAGGAGCTGTCTGGTTCTGTTCGCTCTCGCCGGGTTCGTCTTTGCCGGACTGGCGCCCGCGGATGCCCTGCACCACAGTGAAACTTTGCGCGGCACGCTGCACGTGCCCGAGAGCGGGCCGGCGACAGTGGCCACCGCCGACCATCGCACGGCTGTGCTCGACGGCGATGAGCCTATGCGCAAAGTACTGGCCGACCGGCGGCTGAACGGCTTTTCCATCGAAGCCAAAGGCCATTTCACCTCCGCCGACCGATTCCTTCTGGACCCCTCCTACCTGCGCAGCCTGCTGGTGCGGCAGGATGGCAAGCTCAAATTGATCACTTACTTCTGCGACGTTTGCAACATCCGCGCTTACGTTCCGGGACCGTGTGCCTGCTGCCAGCGGGAAACCGTGCTCGAACTGCGCGACCCGGACGCAAAATGAGCCTGCAAATCCCGTACAGCGCTCGCCGCCTGACGGTGGATGGGATGGAAGTGTTCTCGCTGGAGGATGTTCGCCACGGCATCCAAGCCTGCATCGCCCCTTCGATCGGCAACATGGCCTACCGGATCGAAGTACGCGGCCGGAACATCCTATGGTTTCCCTACTCCAGCCCGGTCGAGCTGCGGGAAAAGCCCGTGCTCTGCGGCGTACCGTTTCTGGCGCCGTGGGCCAACCGCATCGATAGCGACGCCTACTGGGCCGACGGGAAGCGCTACGTGTTGAATTCGGGACTGGACAATCTGCGGCGCGACCCCAACGGCAAGCCCATCCACGGTTTGCTGAATTTCTCGACGCTGTGGACCGTGGTTGGCCTCGAGGCGGATGCGGACTCTGCCTGTCTCACCAGCCAGTTGGAGTTTTGGAAGTACCCGGCGATGATGGCACAATTTCCGTTCGCGCACACCATCCGGATGACGTACCGGCTGGCGGCCGGATCGGTGGAAGTGGAGACCGTCATCGAGAATCACGCTCTCGAATCCATGCCCGTGGCGATCGGTTTTCACCCTTACTTCCGCCTCCATGACGCCGGGCGTGACCAATGGCGCGTGCATGTCGCCGCGCGCGAGCGCCTGCTGCTCGACGCCGCCATGATTCCTATCGGCCGGAGCGAGCCGTGCTCCTTTGCCGATCCCCAGCCGCTGGCCGGTACCCAGTTGGACGATGTGTTCGGCGGCCTGGTGCGAGACGCGGACGGCATCGCCCGGTTTTGGTTCCAAGGAGTGCGCGAACGCGTGACGGTAGCTTACGGCCCGCGCTACTCGACGGCAGTAGTATTTGCTCCCAAGGGCCGCGACTTCCTCTGCTTCGAACCGATGTCGGCGATCACCAACGCCTTCAACCTGGCGCACGCCGGCGTATTTCAGGGCCTGCAAACGATTCCCCCCGGTGGCGAATGGCGGGAAAGCTTCGGCATCGTGCCGAGCGGGTTCTAGGGCCGACGTAGCCCCGACCTAGCCCCGAGCTGGGGCGGCAAGCGGGCTAGTTCGTGACTTCCACGGTGACGCCGGCTTGACTGCTTTGGATGTTTTTGGTGCCGATGCTGACCACCACGGGTAGAGCGCTGGGTGCATTGGCGAGCACCACCTTGGTTGCCACCTGGGCATCGATTTGATAGAGCCCGGCGACCGCGCCTTCCACCCATCCGGCGTAAGTAACCGTTGCCGCGACACCGCCGATGGTGACCGCCGGGTTGGGCGTGATGCACGGCGGCAAATGATTATCCTTGGTGCCATTGTTGAGGATGGCGTTGTTAATCAGCGCGCCATCGAGCGATGTCCAGGCGGAACTACCGGTCAGGCCGTAGACGGTGTTGGCGGCGGCCAGGAAACCGTTGGTTCCGGTGATGGCGACACAGCTATTGGGCGCGGTCATGGTCGACGGGCCAGCCGTATTGATATTGCCGGTGCTGGTCGGCACGCCCAAACCGGTCAGATAGATGTGCACCACCCGTTGCGAGCTGGTTCCCCCTTTGCTGACCGGGTTGCTCGCGCTGTTGGCGGTCCAGTCGTAGTTCAGAATGGCGCCCTGGCCGGCGCCGGACTCGTTCACGGTGAAGATTCCCGGATCGGTGGCCGCGTATGTGACCGGGTAGCAGGCGCTATAGACCGGAGTGGCTCCGTACCCGACCCGAATGTTGCCGGACCCGAGCGAACTGGCCACCGCGGCCGGCACGAGCACATTGATCTGGGTATTGTTGCCGAACAGTAGATAGCCTAAGCCGATCTGGTTGGGAGTGCTGGCGTTGTCGTAGAAGGCAACCGTGAGGTAGTTGGTGCTGTCGGGACTGGCGCTGGTCGGATAGCGGTAATTGTTGGCGGCGTCCGGCGTGAAGGTGAGCGTCGGTGTAGCCAGCAGGAGGCAGCCGGGACAGAAGTTCTGCCCGAAAATGCTGACGATGTCGTAGGGCGCGAACGAGGTTGCGCCCTGCACAAAGGTCGAGGCGCTGGTCACCGCGGCGACGATGGGCACGGTGGTTACCGTAACGGCGGCCACCGATGCAGGCACGGCCGGTGTGCAGGAAGGACCCCCCATCGGGTTGCAGACGCCGATGTACCACGGGCTCGCCATCGAAGTAAATCCATTGGTGGTGACCGGGTAGGAAACGATCAACTCGGTGGGACTCACGACGGTCACGTTGGGCTCGTTGGTCATGCAGGTGCTCGGGTCCGTGGAGGTACAGTAATAGACCATGCTCGCCTCGTTGCCCGGCACGGAGGACGGGACAAACCCGCTTCCGTTGAGCACCACCGTAATGACATCGCCGGGATTGGAATCCACCGGGACGAGGGCGGGGGAAGTGCTCGTAATCAAGGGTATGGGCGCGGTCACGTTGATCAGAATATAGAGCGCGATGGGGGAACCGGAAGCGGGTGTGATGGTAACAATCTCCGCGACGCTGTCGCCGGCCTGGGCCTGCAGAAACGCCTGGGTACTGAAAGTCACCGTTATAGGGGTACCCCAGGAGTAGCCGATGCTGCTCGACGGGGACACCGTTGCCGGGTTCGCGACCGCGTAGAAAGCGGTCGTGCCGACTACCCCGCTGGAGGTCTCCACGGCCATGGCGGAGGTAGTGGTAAACGAGATTGGCGTGCCACTGGAAGCCAGCGATACGGTCAACACCGGCGCGGCGCCTGAACTCCAATCGCAGACCACGGCCGGCGCGGTGGGGTTGGGCGTGAACACGCAGGTCGCGAACATCGAGGCGGGCGAGCCCGCGTTCACGGCCGCATTCAGGGCCGGCGGAGCCGCGTTGACGGTCAACTTGACGGTGACGGTCTTGGGCAGATAGTTGCCGAGCACGTCAAACGCAATGGTGGCATTATAGACGCCCGGAACCATCGTCAAACAGTATTGTGCCGGAGACAGCTCCACGGTGACGCCCACCGAGTTGGCCGGGCCGCTAATCCCGCCGACGGTGAGCCACACGGGCGGATTGTACGTGTTGGTGTCGACATAAAAGAATGTGGATGCGGTTGACGTCACCGTAACATCGACCGGCGTTGGCCCGCTCCAGACGGTTCCGAGTTGACAGGACAGTTGTATCGGGAATCCCCCCGTTGCCGCGACGGTCAGTGGCGACGCAGACTGCGCATCCACAACACCGGCGCCGGCCGTCAACGCGGCCACAGCCACGAGCAAGGACCGCTTCCCGAGCACGGACATCTTTGTCGCTATCCCTTTCCGTATACGCACTCCGGGCTCCTTATACAAGGGGCTTATCGGACGATTTCCGCGCCAGCTTGAACCAAAAATTGCCTTAGTACCAAAGGGCCGCCCGCGGTACTCTCTTCCAAGTCCCAGTACGGCGATCATACGCGTAGCACTGTTCCGGATAGACGCCGCGTGAGATAACAGCTTTGTACAAACGCCATGAGCTATCGTCATTTCTCACTCGCCTGCCGCTGCGGGAAGCCGCCCGCCCGAATCGAAGAGGTCGGCGTAACCGACGATCACGAACTGGTGATCCACTGGTGGTGCGAAGATTGCCGGAAGCTGGTGTGGGCTTCGAAGTCACTCAGCGATTGCTGGCGCGAATGCCCGAAGCCGGAGGAAGGTCCCAAGTTCGACGCCGATTTTCTGCACAGCATCGGCGTGCGCATGGCATAAATGCAAGGGCTGCGCCCTTATATCCCTCCGGGATATAAGGGTCGGAAGACTGCGGGGCCACCGGCGCAACTGCCCGTGTCGCGGCGGCGCTGCGCATGGCGGCATGATTGCTACGCTACACCGAAGCTGCTCTCGGAGCCTACTACCGCCACATTTCCCGCCGCATCGGAGCCGACATCGCCGTCTTTGCCACGGCGCGCAAGTTGGCCAGCATCGTCTACCGTCTGCTCCGTTGGCGGCAACCCCACGTAGACGAAGGAACGGCCGCGTACGAAAAGCGCTGTCAGCAAAGCCGCATCAAACATCTGACCGCAATGGCCAAAGATCTTGGCTACCAACGCAACGGAGGCCTGACACCCACCCTCGGAGAAAGCGAGTCGCGGATTAGAATGGCTCCGGCGCGCGATAATACGGATAGCCAATGCCTCTCAAAACGACAGACTCCACTCAGCGTAATTCACCGGAAGCCACCGGCGTCGTGGAACAAGTTCGGGAGAACTACGACGCTTTTAGGGCGAAAGGCCTGAAGCTCAACCTGACCCGCGGCAAACCGTCGCCCGCCCAGCTCGACCTAAGCACTCGATTGTTGTCGCTACCCGGAGCGGAGGACTACGTGGCCGCCGACGCCACCGATTGCCGTAACTATGGCGGCCTGCAAGGCCTCGCGGAGGCGCGCCAGTTGTTCTCCGGGATGATGGGAGCGCCGCCGGAGCAGGTGGTGGTGGCCGACAACTCCAGTCTCGCCCTGATGCACGACACGGTGGTCTTCTCGTTGCTCAAAGGAACGTGCGACAGCGCCATGCCCTGGCTGAAGCAAGGCGAGATTGCGTTTTTGTGCCCCGTCCCCGGTTACGATCGGCATTTTACAATCTGCGAGACCTACGGCATCCGCATGATTCCGGTAGCCCTGGGCGAAGACGGCCCGGAGATGGACCAGGTGGAGCAACTGGTGGCGCAGGATGCCTCCATCAAGGGTATGTGGTGCGTTCCCAAGTACAGCAATCCCACCGGGACCATCTATTCGGACCGGGTGGTGGAGCGGCTGGCGGCGATGAAGACCGCGGCCCCGGACTTCCGGCTCTACTGGGACAATGCCTACACCGTGCACCACCTGACCGACGAACGCATCGAAATCGCCAACATCATCGAACTGTGCGCGCGCCATGGACATCCCAATCGTCCGCTGGAGTTCGCCTCCACCAGCAAAATTACGTTGGCGGGCTCCGGCCTGGCGTTGCTGGCGGCCTCGAAGGAAAGCGTAAAGTGGTACCTGACAAGACTAGCGCCGCGGACGATCGGGCCCGACAAGCTGAACCAACTGCGCCATGTTCGCCTTCTGAAGAACGCGCAAGGAATTCTGGAGTTGATGGACGGGCACAGGGCTTTGATCGCGCCCAAATTCCAGAGCGTGCTGGACGTCTTCGACTCGAAGCTGGCGGGCGTTCCCGAGGTGAGCTGGACCCGGCCCAAGGGCGGTTATTTCATCAGCCTGAGCGTTCCGGCAGGCTGCGCCCGGCGGGTGGTGGCGCTGGCCAAAGAAGCGGGGGTTGAGCTGACGCCGGCGGGAGCGACACATCCCTACGGGAAGGATCCCGAGGACCGCACGATTCGCATTGCGCCCACGTTCCCGGAGCTGGCCGAAATTGCGCAGGCCGCGGAAGGCGTGGCGCTGTGCGTTCTGCTGGCTATGGCGGAGAAAACTTCCGCAAGTTGAAGGAATCCTGGTGGGGTAGACCATCGCTTTTTGTGGTCTGCCATCCGGCCTCTTTTCCGATAACGAGAAGGCGAGGACGAGTGGACTAGGGCAGACCACAGAAGACGATGGTCCGCCCCACGGTGACCTTTATCTATGGAGAACTTTGCATTGCAAGGCAAGCATGTTCGTTTAGAGCCGCTGGAGCATCGCCATATCGAAGGGCTGGTGGCAGCCGCCGCGGCCGATCGTTCCCTCTACGATTGGAGCCTGATCCCGCAGGGCGTAGCCGACGTCACCCGGTATGTCGAGACGGCCCTGGCCGGGAGAGACGCCGGCAGTGCGGCGCCGTTCGCGACCATGCGCGCGACGGATGGCGCCGTGATTGGCTCGACGCGCTTCTTCGACCTGGAACGGTGGGCATGGCCGCAGGGACACACGCGGCACGGCCGCGGCGATCCCGACGGGTGTGAGATTGGCTACACGTGGCTGACCCGCGCGGCGATCCGGACGGCGGCCAACACCGAGGCCAAGCTGCTAATGCTGACGCATGCCTTCGAGGTGTGGCAGGTGCTCCGCGTTTCGTTTCACACCGACGTGCGCAACGCGCGCTCGCGCGCCGCGCTGGAACGCATCGGAGGGCGGTTCGAGGGGATCCTGCGCTCGCACCGCATGGCCGCCGATTTCATCGCCCGCGATTCGGCGCGATACTCAATCGTGGCGGCGGAATGGCCGGAGTCGAAAAAGCGGCTGGTGCAGCTCGTCGACAGGGGATGAGAACTACGGCCCGCGCGGGTAGCCGGACATAGAGGACGTGGTACCGCGCCAAAAGGAGCACAAGGGTACGGGCATGAATTGTCACCGGTTTGGCTTACGATATCATCTCAAGCATGGCACCCCGCTACCTGGTCATTCGAACAGACCCGGAGATCCGCGAACTGATTTGGTCTCACCTCCGAGAGGGATGGCTCCTCCAGGGCTGGGGGCCTCCTGGTTCTAGCATGCTAGATGACAGCGGCAATGAACTCCCTTTCGATACCTGGGCAGCCAACTACCGGACTGCTGTCGAGAAGGCCTGGGGAGAGCGGGACCTCAGTGACGAACACTGCCGGAAACGCCATCGCATTCTGGTCCGAATGCTGGGTCTCCGGTGCGGTGACGTCGTGCTCGTCCCCAAGATGCCGGGTCTCGATTGCTTCACGATCTGCAGAATCGCGGACTGTGAGCGGCCCTATAGCTTCGACCCCAGTCCGGAAGTCGACCGTGGGAAACTGGGGAATGACTATCGCCACCGCCTTCGCATAGCTACAGACACTATCAAGCCCTTCGCATACGCGAGCTCTAACTCCGGACGCATCGTGGCGCGATTCATGGTCACCTACCGGTCCGCTGCAAACAACGCCAACGCTCCTGAATTTCAACAAGCCGTCGAAGAACGCCTTCAGCAGCAGGGCGACTGTGGCAGCGAGGTGAGCCATCAAGATCTTCTCCGCGATTTCCGCAGAGAGGCACTGCGCGATCTCCTCAAGCGGCTGCGCCAAGGCACTCCGGCAGACCTGGAGCATTTCGTCAGGGATATCTTTGTAAACGCTGGATACACCCTGCTCAGGACGAACCACTACGACCGGCAAGGAGGAGATGCCGATCTTGTTCTTCAGGCCGATCTCCCCATCGTCACGCGGTACTCGGATCGTGCTTCCACAATCTACGTACAGGTCAAGCTGCGCCGTCCCCACCAGCCCGACAGCCAGACGGTCGTGGACCCGAATGATTCGGGCGCTATCGATCAGCTGAATCTCATATCCGAAGATGATCCCAGTGCCATTAAGATAGTCGCCGCGACAGTGGACGAATTCACGGAATCATGCAGAGAGAAGGCCAGGAGCAGCGGCGTCACCCTACTCGGAGGCCTGGATCTCGCGGAGCTTCTTATGAAGTACCTGTAGGTCCAGTCGCCCAATACGGAGCCCCGCCGCATCTTACCAGCAGCCCCCGCCCAACACTCGGTCCGCCATCTCTTCCATGCGGTCGACTTTCCAATCCGGCGGCGGGTCTTCCAGGCTCTCGGGTTGAAAGCCATAAGTCACGCCGCACACTTTCACGCCGGCGTTGCGAGCGGTTTCGACGTCCACGGAGCTGTCGCCCACCATCAGGGTACGGTCCGCGCCGGCGCCGGCCTCGCGCATCAAGGTTTCAATACCGATGGGGTGGGGCTTCTTGAAGTCGAAGCTGTTCCCGCCATACACCTGGAAGAAATACGGGCCGGTTCCCAGGCCCTCCACGATGGCTCGGCTCACGCGCACCGGTTTGTTGGTGAGGACGGCCATCTTCTTGCCGGCGGCCCGCAAACGGTCGAGCGACTCGCGCACGCCGGGATAGAGGGTGGTGTATTCGAGCTTGTGCTCGCCGTAATACTGGAGAAAAAATTCCAGAGCCGCGGCCACCTCGGCCTCGCTCGCCCGATCGCCCAGCGCGCGGCGGATGAGCACGGGGGCGCCATTGCCGACGTAGGAGTACACGCGGTCGTTATCGAGCGGCGCCATGCCCATGCGTTCACGCGCGGCGTTGACGGCGTTGGCGAGGTCCAGCCGCGAGTCGATCAGGGTGCCGTCGAGGTCGAAGACGATCAGGTCCATAAATCAGGCGACGCCCCTGCGGCGGGCGCGGCCGCGCGCGGCCTTGGCCGCGGGTTTCCGGCGCGGACGCCCGGCCTCGAGACCGTACCCGGCCAGCTTCCGTTGCAGCGTATTGCGATGGATGCCCAACTGCTTGCTGGCCGCCGACTGGTTTCCACGGTGCAGCGCCAGCGCGCCTTCGATCATGCTGCGTTCCAATATCTCCACCGCCTCATCGAGCATGATATTTCCGCCCAGCAATCTATCGGCTAACCCCTGAAATTCATTCTGCATTTCTTATTTTTTCCCGCGTTCCACTTCCGTCGCTTCCGAGCGGGAGAGCGCGTTTTGCCAGGCCAGCCTGGCCTGCGCGTAGCTTTTCTGAAATCCGTCTTTGAATTCGTGCGGCGCAACCGCCGCGAAGACCCGCGAAGCGCCGGCAACGTAGGGCGCCAGGCGGGAATGCACCACCGCGGAGGGAGGGTGATCGTCGGCCGCGAAGGCCATGACGGCGGCCACAAGGGCAACGGCGATGAGCAACCCGCGCAATGCCCCGAACCCCGCTCCCAGCAAGTGATCGAAGAACGACAGCCCCGTCACGCGGAGAAATTTTCCAACGATCAAGCTTACGACGCCGCCCAGCAGAATCACGCCGAAAGACACCAGCAAGAAGCCCCCAAAATTGGCCATGCGCCGGGAACTGAGGTAAGGCGCCAGGTAAGCTCCCGCGGCGCCGTAGAACCAGAGGCCGAGCAGCAGCGCCAGCACGACCGACGCCAGGCCGATCATCTCGCGCGCGAACCCTTTGCGGAAGCTGGCCGCCACCGAGGCGATCACGATCAGCGCCAGCACGACGTCCAGCCAGTTCATAGCGGCCGGCCCGTGAGCGCTTGGAATGCCTGGCGGTATTTCTCGCCCGTCCTGGCGGCCACTTCAGCCGGCAGCGCCGGAGCGGGCGGGCGCTTGTCCCAGTGAATCGATTCCAGGTAGTCGCGCACGAATTGCTTGTCGTAGGACAATTGCGGTCCGCCGGGGCCATAGGTGTCGGCGGGCCAGAAGCGCGAGGAATCCGGCGTCAGCACTTCGTCGCACAACAGCAACTCGTCGCCCACGAATCCAAATTCGAATTTGGTATCGGCGAGAAGGATCCCGCGCGTCTGGGCGTAGTCCGCGGCGCGCCGGTAAATCGCCAGCGTCAAGTCGCGGAGCCTGGCGGCCAGTCCGCCGCCGACCGCCGAGACGACGCGCTCGAAGGAGACATTTTCGTCGTGCCCGCTTTGCGCCTTGGTGGCCGGCGTGAAGATGGGTTCCGGCAACTTGTCGCTCTCCTTCAGGCCGGCTGGCAATGCGATGCCGCACACCGAACCGCGCTCGCGATACTCCTTCCAGCCGGACCCGGAAAGGTAACCGCGCGCCACGCACTCGACTTCGATCATACGCGCGCGTTTGACCAGCATGGAACGGCCTTCGATCCGCTCGCGAAAGGGCGCCAGGGCGGCGGGGTATTGGCTCGCGTCGGCGGTCAGAAAATGCGTCGGGGTGAGGTCGCGCAGAAAATCGAACCAGAAGATCGAGATCTGGGTAAGCACTCTGCCCTTATCCGGAATTCCGGTGGGCAGTACGCAATCGAAGGCGGACAGCCGGTCCGTAGCCACGATTAGCAGCCGGTCGTCCACCGCGTACACGTCGCGCACTTTGCCGCGGGCGCGGCGCGGAAGATCGCCCAATTCAGTTTCCAGCAGGATCGTTTGCCGAGTGGAATTCACAATGCCTTCGGGTTATCAATCGGGGGAGTGACCCTTCATGATAACCCGCACCCGGCCGTACGCGTCAACGTTTTTGTGCCGCGAATGCGAGTGTGTGTTTTGCCGCGCCTTCCATATCGCTGCGCGCTTTCGCCCACAGCGCTTCGTCGACGCCGGCCGGCCGGTTTGCAAGGGAGAAAAAGACCGGCAGATAGTCCTGCAAGCTCCGCGCCACATCTCTTGCCAGGTTGACCTGGCGCGCCGACGGCTGCGCCAACTTCGGCACGTTGACGGTCACCTGGTAGAGCACGCTCAACTTTTGAGCGTCGCCCACGGGGGAATTCGGAAACGGCAATCCGGCGCGAATCAGGTATTCGCCGTACTGCACGACTGCGTCCGGCCGTGGCGGACTCAAGCGGCTATAGGCCTGCATGTATAGAAAAGTACGATCGGATTCCAGCCGCGAGAACGGGACCTCCTGGCGCCAGACGTCGAGCAGACGGATCTGTTCGGCCGGATCCTGATTGTGCTCCACCACGTTGCGGTAGAGCCGCTGCTCCCCGGTAGTTGTGGGTTTTTGGTGCGGCGCGGCAGAAGCGGCCGCAGCTTTAGTGTTTTCGCTAGACCTGGCCGAACCGGCGCCAGGCCGGTTGGAGACTCTCCCCGAGGCCTTCGGCTGCGCCCCGATCACAAGGGCGGGGTAAATGGCGACTGAGGGCGGATAGGGCGCCGTCTCCGGATCGGGCGCGGCCGGGTCGGGCGGCGTATTGGGCATTGCCGCCGGAGGCGGAACATCGGCGGCCGGAGGGGCATCATCGGAGGGCTGCGCCGCCACTGGTTCCGCAGCGGAATCCGGCTCGACGGGAGGGTCTTCATACGCGATTCCGGGTATAGCCGGCGCCACGCGCACGCCGTCCACCACCGAAAGCGGACGCAAGGCTTCCAGCGTAGCGGCTTCCAGCGGGGGCGAAGGCAACGCGCTTACCAGGGAGGCGACCTTCAATGGTTCGTCAGGCCGGCCGGTGAATCCCGCCGGATCGATCACCCGCGCGTCCGGCCGATAGGTTGCATAAGTAATGTAGGCAGGCGCAAACTGCGAAGGCGGAGCGGCATTCGGATCGAGACCCTGCTCGCCGGGCCATCGCTCGCCCGGAGCCAGCGGACCCCAGCCGGCCAGCGTGGCGCCGCTCAGCCAGAAAACGTCTCCCGGTTTGAACACCTGGCTCAGGCCCGGCACCCAGATCCACCCCAGTTCCGAGCTATGCGCCCAGCGGCCGTAGTGGTAGGGCAGCCAGCCCCAGGTTTCGCCGCCCACGAAAGTGTAGCCCAAAGCGTTATACCAGCGCCAGTGGCCATTGCGGAACGGCGTCCAGTCAGCGGCTGTCTTGGGCTTCCACACGGCGCCCCATTGGTCGGTTTCGACCCATGCACCGGCGGCGTCGAGATCCGCCAGCCCGTAGCGCGCGATGGCGTGTTGCGCGGAGGTGGCGGAAGCAAGTGCGCGGTCGCGCTCGGCGCTCCAGCGGTCGAGGCTCATCTCCGCCACCACGCGATCGAGGGAAAAGTGGACGGGATCGGAGGGATCGAGACGAATGGTTTGCCCTTCGAACAGACCGATTTCGGCGGCCGGCAAGGAGAAACGCACCGAGCCTTCGAGCACGGCGATGCGGCTCCATCCATCGGCAGCCTGCAGCCGGAGTCGCGCCGGCCCGGTGAAAGTGACCTGCGCGCCCGGAACGGCCAGCACCACCGAGTCGTGGCTTCTGGGCTGGGCAGTGAAGTAAGCGAGGCCGCGATCGAGCGTCACCAAAGTCACCTTCTGACCGGTGGAGAGCTGCGCGTAGTCGGCCAGGGCGCCGGCCGAATTGGAACCCAGGCGCAGAACGCTGCCGTCGTCGAGTTCCACCTCCAGGCGGGCCGCGCCGCCGGTGCGCAGCCACGCGCCCTCGGGGAGCGGCAGGTTGCGCTCGGCGGCCATCCAGGCGTCGGCGGATTGCAATTGCACTTCCACGACGCCCTCGAATTCGCCCAACCGGGCATAGCGCGCCGGTCCGGCCCACGCCGTGGGCAGAAGTCCCACGGGCAGCAAAAGGCACAACAAGCTCCGCATGATTCGATCGTCTCGAACAATTGACGCCGGGCGAAGGCCAAACGTTGTCGGTAAAATCGAGAATGTGACAGACGCGGGTCTTCTCCAGCACATCGAGCGTTTGCCGCACGCCCGGGCCAATTTCAAACAACTGGCGCGCGAGCTGAGCGTCAAAGGCGAGGGCCGGGCGGATCTGGAAGCCGCGCTGGAGCGCCTCGTGGCGCGCGGCGATCTGGTCGAATTGCGCTCGGGCCATTTCGTCCTGGCGGCGCGGAGCCGCGAATTTGCGGTCGGGCGCTTGAGTGTGCATCGGGACGGCTACGGCTTTCTGATCGCCGATCACCCCGTGGCGGGTGTTCAGGGCGATGTGTTCCTATCTCCCGAATCCGCCTCGAAGGCCATGCACGGCGACCGCGTCGTGGTGCGCCTCGGCCGCATCGGCGCCGATGGGAAGGCCGATGGAGAAATTATCAAGGTGCTGGCCCGCGCCCACCCTACCGTGGTGGGGGAAGCGCGCGTGCGCCGCCAGGGGCTGTTCGTGGTGCCGCAAGACAGCCGCATTCAGCAGTGGATCCAGATTCCGGAAGGGTTTGAGCTACCCCCCGAACGGCCCAACAGCGACCGCATCGGCGTCGCGCCGCGGCGGGTCCAGTCGGTGGAGGAACTGGACGGGCTGGTGGTCAACGTGGAATTGCTGGAATATCCCGAAAAGGGCGAAAGCCCGGTGGGCCGCATTATCGAAATTCTGGGCTCGCCGGACGATTTCGGCGTGGATGTCGAAATCATCATCCGCAAGCACCATCTGCCCCACGAGTTTCCGCCGGAAGTCGTCGACCAGGCGCGCAATATCTCGAAAACGATCGGCTCGGCGGAACTGGCGGGGCGGCGCGATTTCCGGGCGCTCGACATCGTCACCATCGATGGCGAAACCGCGCGCGATTTCGACGACGCGGTCTGGGTGGATCGGCTGCCGAACGGCAATTACGCTCTCCACGTGCATATCGCCGACGTGAGCCACTACGTGCGCCCCTCGACGCCGATCGACCGGGAAGCCTCGCTGCGCGGCACGAGCGTGTATTTTCCCGATCGCGCCGTCCCCATGCTGCCCTTCGAGCTTTCGACCGACATTTGCTCGCTGCTGCCGCACGAGGATCGGCTGGTGCTTTCGGCGCTGCTCGAAATCGACCGGCAGGGCGAGACGGTAGGCCAGGAATTCACCACCGGGGTGATTTCGAGTGCGGAACGGATGACCTACACGGCCGTTCACGGGCTGATCGAAGGCGATGCTGCGCTGCGCGACCGCTACCGCCCGCTGGTGGAACGCTTCGAGTTGATGCGCGAGCTGGCGGAAGTATTGAACCGCAAGCGGGTGCGGCGCGGCTCGATCGATTTCGATTTGCCCGAGCCGCTGATTGAATTCGACCAGTTCGGCGAAATGACCGGCGTTACACGAGCGGCGCGCAACGTGGCGCATCGCCTGATCGAGGAATTCATGCTGGCGGCCAACGAGGCCGTGGCCACCCATTTGGAGCGCGCTGCGCCGGCCTCGATCTACCGCATCCACGAAAAGCCCGACCCCAAACGCGTGCTGGAGTTCGAGCAGGTGGCCGCGCACTTCGGATACTCGCTGGGGGTGGGCGCCATCCCGGTGAAGAGATTCGGCATGACCGACCGCCATCGCGACGGCAGCAAACGCCATCGCGAAATCGAGCTGACCGCGCCCGAGATGAAGATCACTTCGCGCCATTACCAGCGCCTGGTGGCCAAGATCGAAGGCAAGCCGGAGGAGCGCATCCTGAGCTACCTGATGCTGCGCTCGCTCAAGCAGGCGCGCTACAGCACCGAAAACGTGGGGCACTTCGCCCTGGCCGCCGAAACCTACACGCATTTCACTTCGCCCATCCGCCGCTATCCCGACCTGATCGTGCATCGCCTGCTGCGAGAGGTTCTCGTGACGCGGACAGTCGTGCCTGTCGCGTCGCGGCCGCGAGCGGGTGTCGAGAAGAATCTCGACACGGCAGGCACGAGTGCCAGCGCCACGTCATACGACGAGGCTGCGCTGGATACGATTGCCACCTCATGCTCGCAGTCCGAGCGCCGCGCCGCCGAGGCTGAGCGCGAATTGGTGGAGTGGAAAAAAGTGAAGTTCATGGCCGAGCGGGTGGGCGAAGATTTCGCGGCGCTCGTGATCTCAACCGCCAAATACGGCCTGTTCGTGGAATTGGCCGACCTGTTCATCGAAGGCCTTGTGCCGATCGACAGCCTTCCGGGCGACGAATACGCGTACCAGGAAAATGTGCGCAAGATCGTGGGCAAGCGCACACGCCGGGAGTTTGCCATCGGCGACGCCGTGCGGGTGATTCTGGAGCGGGTCGACGACAGCGAGCGAAAGCTGCAGTTTGCGATTTACGAAGAGCCGGCGGTGGGGAGGAAAAAGAAAGGGAAGACGCGACGGTAAGGTGCGCGGGGCGCGGGTGGGGATGCCCTCCACGACATCGTTGACCTGCCCGCTGCCGCGTGATGGTAGCTATACAACCGCCGAAGTATGCTTGTTTGCGATCTTCGATTTAAGAATTTACTGCGCGGTTTGGTATTCCACCTTCGGGCGAGGCGGATAGGCGTAGGCGGCTACCAGACTCTCGCTGCCGTCTTTGCCGATGGCTTTGACCCCAAAGCGGGTTTCGTCGATGGAAAGGCCCTTCAAGGTGAACTCGGTCACCTTGCCGACGTAGATTTCCTGTTCCCAGAAGGGCGAGGTAGTGGCGCGCAGGACGATGGCGTAGCCTTTGAGGGTGGCATCGGAGCCGGCGGGGCGCCAGCGCAGCACGGCATCGTAGCCGGAGCCGCGGGAGATCATGGGTAGGCGGCGATTGGCGGGAGCGGCATTGGCGCCGGCGCCACTTCCGCCGCCACGGGGCTGGCTCATGATATCCGGCGTGCGCGGCGCGAGCGCCAGGCTGGCCGCCGCGGCGGCGTTGACGCGGGCCACGCGGGCCGTATAGGGGACGGACATGTTCTCCAGCGTGTCGGTGACGCGGTGCTGGTTGGCCAGGATTTCGTTGGGGGTGGAGAGGCGCACCGCCGGGTAGCCTTCCTGCTGGAATGGGGACTGGTCGCCCCCACGGCCCAACCGGTCCTGCAAGTAAATGATGTTGACCGACATTTGCGGCAAATAGAGTTGGCCGATCGTATGGACGTAGCGGGCCAGTTGCTGGGCGGGCGAATCCAGCACGTCGTCGCTATAGACCGCCACCGCGCTGTTGCCGGTGCGGCCGTCGCCGCTCACATCGGTGCCAATGACATCGTTATTCAGCACGGCCTCGATGCCCAGGTTTTCCTGCTTGGCCTTGGCAGCCTCCAGCGTGCTTCCCACCAGTCCCTGCTCTTCGCCGGCGAAGGCGATAAACACCAGCGTTTTTTCGAACTCGTACCGGCTCATCACGCGGGCCAGTTCCATCACGGCGGCGGCGCCGCTGGCGTCGTCGCAGGCCCCGGGCGCGGGCAGATCGATGTTCTTCTCCCAGTTGGATTGTACCGGGCGCTCGCCGACTGCGGCCGGCGCGGGCGCGCCACCCGAATTGGCTGTGCCGGCATTACCGGTTCCGGCGCCGCGGCCGGCCGGCGTACCCAGATTGAGCGAATCGTAGTGTCCGCTGACAACGACCTGGGCCTCGGGGTTGGTTTTGCCGGGCAACACCGCGATCACGTTATAGAGGTCGATATCCTTGACGATGCGCTGGCCCTGTTTCTTTACGCGCCAGTGGTCGTAGCGCACCTGGAGGCGCGGGCTGTAGCTCTGAAATTCCTGGAAGATCCATTTGCGTGCGGCACCGATGCCGCGCTCCGGATCATCCTGGGAGGAAAGCGTATTGCGCGTGCCGAAGGCAACCAGCCGGGCGATGGTGGAGCGGATGTGGTCCTCCGACACGTCGCCGACGATTTTTTGGACCTGTGGCTGCAGACTATTGCAGTCTGCGTGGGTGCCGGGCGCGCCGAGGCACGCCACCAAAACGAGTGTTGAAAAGCGGAGCGGATTCATGGGCGACATCCAGCATAACGCACTGCAGGCTTAGGGGGCTACGCGAGCGTGCGGATCTTGCCGCGGGCCGCTATCGTGGCCCGGCCGTTAGTGTTACACTTTCAGACAGAGAGGTACTTTTATGGGCAACCTCGACGTGCCCGAAGTGCTCATCATCATGGGGATACTGGGTGGTATCGCGTGGGCGATTTATAACCGCACACACCCCAACCCCGGCAAGTGAGCGGGGCCGGAGGGCCGCTGCTAAGAGCGGCGCGTGGTAGCTAGCGAAGCTTCCAAGGCTATGCGCACCAATTGGCTGCGCGTGCGTACTCGTGTTTTGTGAAAGAGCTGTTGTAAGGTGGCTTTTACGGCGCTTTCGGAAACGCCCAGTCGGGCGGCGATCTCTTTGTTGGTGAGGCCCTCGAAAAGCCCTTGTAGAACCTCCTGTTCGCGTTCGGTAAGCAGTTTTCGCAGATCGTGCTCCTCGCGGCGGGGGATGACGTCGCTCAGAGCGCGGATCACCTTCTGATCCACCCACATTTCTCCGGCGGCTACCATGCGGATGGCCTGCGCCAGGCTGGTGGGGCTGTTGTGCTTCAAGAAAATCCCCGATGCGCCCAATTTGAAAGCCAGGGCGGATTCCTCGGCGGTCATGCCAGCGGTGACCATGAGGATTTTGCCGGTGTAGCCGTCACGTTGGGCGGCGGCGATGAACTGGCCGCCATGGTCCTCGCCCAGATCGAAATCCACCAGGGCGACGTCGGCGGGGGAACGGCGCAGCAGATCCAAGGCTTCGGCGCTGGTACCGCAGTGGCCCACCATCTCGAAATCGGGCTCGGAGGCCAGCAGGCGGCTCAGGCTCTCGCGGAACAGCACGTGGTCGTCAAGCAGTAAGAGTCGAATACGTTCCATGTTTCGCCGTTGCGCCATAGCCGGATTCGCGTTGGCCGGAAATGGCGAGGTCGATTACGAACGAACAGCCCGGCACCGCCGGATCGTGCCGCAGGTCGCCATAAAAAGACCGCACGAAGGCACGTGAGATGTAGAGGCCGAGACCGGTGGATTCGGCGCCCTCCTGGAACGGCTGGAACAGGTGATCGGTATGGTGGATGCCGGGACCGCTATCGGTGACCCGGAGCGAAACCGCGTCCTGATGCACGGTGGTGGAGATTTCCAGGCGCTTTACCGGCGCGTGCTCCAGCGCCCTTTGGCTGTTCTTGGTCAGATTCAGAAGCACCTGCAGCAGACGGTGGCGGTCGGCCCAAACCGGAGGCAGATCGGCCGGCACGTTCCAGCTTACTTCGATCTCCGCTTCCTGGCACCAGGGTTCCAACACGATGCGCAGGTCGTCGAGAGTTTCGGCCAGGTCTATGCCGCCGATCGGGGCGTCGGCGCGGCTGCTCTTCAGTTCCACCGAGGCGATGCGGTTGAGGGTTTCGAGCAACGAACCGAGGGCTTCAAAATCCTTGTTCCCCTTCAACGCGCCGTGGCGCACCAGGTTCTCGTAAATCACGCCGATGGCGCCGCACACGTTGCGCACTTCGTGCGAAACCGCGCCCACCAAAATGCGCGAGCCGGCCATCAATTGTTCCAGGCTGGTTTCCTCGCGCTCGCGAAGCTGGTCGGAAGCGTCCACCACCAGCGCCGCCAGGCGCGGCCCCTGGGCGGTCCGGTAGGTGGAGAAAAAGACGTCGGCGAGAAACACTTCCCCGTCCGACTTCACCCCACGGCATTGCATTTCGGTGCGGAAGTTTGGCGGGGTATCGCCCAGGAACGGGACGCGGCCGAGGGCGGGCACATAGGAGCGGATGCTCTTGCCGGTCAACTGCCCGTCGGCCAGGCCGAACAAGCGATGGGCGGCCTGGTTGGCGCGCAGCACCAGGCAATCGGCGCCCATCGTAAGGATGGCTACCGGAGAGGAACCGATTAGGAATTCGAGCTGTTCTTCGGCCGATCGGCGAGCCGAGTTCTCTTCTTCCAGTTGGCGCAGATGCCGCCGCTCGCGCTCGCGGCTGCGAGAGACCTCGTAGGAGAAAAGCCCGGTGCCGGCCAGCGACGTGAACACCAGAATATCCTGCGGCAGCGCCACCGCCGCGGTGAACGGGTACGGATCGAAGTAGTCGGAGAGAAAGGTGCAAATCAACGCGGCCAGCACGATCTGCCAGCGCGGCTGCACGGTGGCGATCAGCATGATCGGAAACAGGTAGAGAAAGGCAAACGCGAACGGCGGGTCTACCCGCCAGTCCACCAGGGCCACCGTCAAGATGAGCAGCCCGGCCAGGACGACCCGCGGGGTTTTATCCGGATGGCGCCAGTTCATACCCAGAGTTTCCTATGTAAATTTTAGATAAATTTGGACTTCCGGCCAACCCCGGAGCCAAAAGATAGCCTGGCGACGGCCAAAAGATAGGTAGCAGGGCCGGATGCCGGCCGATAACCTTTAAAGGTGAACACCGTTCGTGCCGCGTGGCGCGAGCCCAGGACTGGCGTCGGCCCCACACTCTTTCCCAGGACTTCCCGATGGTAACACTTGCCCATGAGCACCGAGCGGGGGTCGTCCGTAAAGGCGGTACGGCCGGGTTTCGTTCGAGAATTTCCAGCCTCAGACTCTGACGATGCGATTGCGAATCCTTTGGTGCGGTGCGGTGTGGATGGTGAGCACCGGATTCACCGTGTACGGTCAACAGACTCCGCTGACGTGGCAGCAGGTCAAGGACAAATTTGTAGCCGCCAATCCGACCCTGCGAGCCGGCCAGATCAATATCCAGGAATCGAAGGCCCAGGAGATTACTGCTTACTTGCGGCCCAATCCGGATTTCACTCTGCTGACGGATGGAACTCAAATCTCTCCCTCTCAAGGGGTCTGGCAGCCATTTGCGGGCACCATGTTTTCGGCCAGCTTCAGTTATCTGCACGAACGGGAGCACAAGCGGGAACTGCGCCTGGAAAGCGCAAAGAACGGCACTGCCATGGCGGATAGCCAGGAATCGGACCTGGAACGTACGCTGCTGTTCAATCTCCGCGCGGCGTTCGTCAATACCCTGCAGGCCAAGCAAGTGCTGGCGCTGGCCCAGGAAAACCTGGCGTACTTCGACCGCGAGATGGAGATCGGCCGGAACCGCTTCAAAGCCGGCGACATCGCCCGGGTGGACCTGGACCGGCTGGAGTTGCAGCGGGTGCAATACCAATCCGACCTGGAAACGGCCACGGTGAATCTCCGCACAGCCAAGATCAACCTGCTGGCGCTGCTGAATGACCGCACTCCGGTGGACCGCTTCGACGTCAGCGGGCCTTTCGACTTCACCGACACTCTCGTGGCGCTCGAAGAGTTTCACAGTGTCGCGCTGGCCAACCGGCCCGACCTGAAAGCGGCCCAGGAGGCCGTTGACAAAGCCCGGACCGACCACAAACTCGCTGTCGCCAACGGATCGACCGATCCGACCTTTAGCGCGTGGTACTCGCATAATTCTTCGTTCAACAATCCTTACGCCAACAACACGCTCGGCGCCAGCGTCAACGTCCCCCTTCGCATTTTCGACCGGAATCAAGGGGAAAAGGAGAGAACGCAATTGGATATCGGCCACGCCGAACGGCTCCTCGAAGCGGCCCAGGCCCAGGTCTTCAGCGACGTGGACTCGGCTTACTACACGGTGGTGTCGGCGGTGAACCTGCTGCGTCCGTACCGGGGCGACGACGGATACCTGGCCAGGGCCACGCGGGTGCGCCAGACCATTTCTTTCTCCTACCAGCATGGGGGCGCGGCGCTAGTCGATTTTCTGGACGCGCAGCACGACTACCGCGCCATCCAGGTGGCCTATCTCAACCTGATCGGTTCGTACCTGACGGCCGCGAGTCAATTGAACCTGGCGGTAGGCCGCGAGGTGATCCAATGAGAACTACTCTTCTGCATGAATGGTGGGGCGGACCCCCTGGTCCGCAGCCGGCCCCCTGGCCGGCTTGTCCGCGGTGGCCAGCGCTTGTCTGTTCGGGAGAAGAGCGGGTCCGCGGGGACCCGCGCGGACCAGGGGGTTCGCCCCACCATTTAGGCAGAGTCCCGCCCTTGCGGAAACTAAGTGGCATCGCGCGCCCTTCGGCTAAAGCTATCCTTTCGTTGATCCTCACGATTTCGGGCTTGATCCTGGCCGGCTGTGGCGCCAGGGCCGCCAAGACGGACGATTCTTCCGCGGGCGCCCCGCCGCCGGCTCAGGTGGAGCGCGAAGCCGACGTCAACATCGTAAGAGTGGACCATCCCGAGCAGTTCCCGCTGGCCGAGGCTGGCCGTATCGATGTGGCGCCCACGCTGGACGTTACCGGTGTGGTGATGCCGGATGTATCGCGCAACGTGCCGGTGATCACGCTGGCATCGGGCCGCATCCTGGAGATCCATGCCAAGCTGGGCGATTCCGTCGCCAAGGGCCAACTCCTCATGAGAGTGCAGAGCCCAGATATCGCGCAGGCCTTTTCCGATTACCGCCAGGCCGTTGCGGATGAAGTCCTGTCCCGCGCCCAACTGGACCGCTCCAAGCTGCTGTTCGATCAGGGAGCCATTGCGCAGAAGGATCTGGAAGTGGCCCAGGATACCGATGCGAAAGCCAAGGTCACCGTGGAGACCGCCCTCGAGCGCATCAAAGTATTGGGCGCCGACCCCGCCCACCCGGCTTCCGTCGTCGACATCGTCGCGCCGATCACGGGCGTGATTACGGACCAGCAGGTGACCGCGGCGTCGGGGACGCAGGGGCTGGCATCGCCCAACGCGTTCACCATTTCCGACTTGACCCATGTCTGGATCGTCTGCGACGTTTACGAAAACAATCTCTCTTTTATAAAGCTGGGTGAGTACGCCGATATTCGCCTGAACGCCTATCCGAACATGGCGCTGCGCGGGCGGATTAACAACATCGGACCGATCCTCGATCCTAATACCCGAACTGCCAAGGTGCGCCTGCAAGTGGAAAACCCCGGCGGGCTGATGCGCCTGGGCATGTTCGTTACCGCAACTTTCCATAGTCCGCAGACGCAAGTCGAGGCCACCGTGCCGGCCGCGGCAATTCTGCACCTGCACGACCGCGATTGGGTGTACGTGCCGGCCGAAGGAGGCCGCTTCGAGCGGATCGGCGTGGAAGGCGGCCGCATGCTCCCCGGCGATCTGCAAGTAGTGAACGGCATCCAGCCCGGGCAGCGGGTAGTGACCAACGCGCTGGTGCTGCAGAACACGGTGGAGCAGTAAAGAGACGGCGATATGATCCGCGGCCTGGTAGATTTTGCCCTCAACAACCGCCTGCTGGTGGTGGCGTTTGCAATCGTGCTGTTTGCCTGGGGGATCGTCTCTTTTGAAAACCTGCCCATCGAAGCCTACCCGGACGTTGCCAACAACTACGTGCAGATCATCACGCAATGGCCCGGACGGGCGGCCGAGGAAGTCGAGCAGCAGGTCACCATTCCGCTTGAAATTGCGATGAACGGCTTGCCCCACCTCGAGCACCTGCGCTCCACCTCGCTGTTCGGCCTCTCCAGCCTGATGCTGGTTTTCGACGACGCTTCCGACAACGATTGGAACCGCGCCAAGGTGCTGGAGCGCCTGTCCGCGGTCACCCTGCCGGCCAATTTGCAGCCCCAGATGGGCACCGACTGGAGCCCCGTCGGGCAGATCTACTGGTACACGCTGCACAGCACCAACCCCAAGTACGACCTGATGGAGTTGAAGGCCCTGGAAGACTGGGTGCTGGAAAAGCAGTTCAAGTCCGTCCCCAACGTGGTGGACGTGGCCAGTTTCGGCGGCATCACCAAGGAATACCAGGTGCGCATCGACCCCGACAAGCTGGTGGACTATGGTCTGAGCATCGGGCAAGTGGAGCAGCAGTTGGCCAATAACAACGTCAATGCCGGCGGCAGCTTCATCGAAGAGGGACTGCAGCAGGTGAATGTGCGGCAGGTGGGCCTGGTGGGCACCGTTGACGACATTGACAAGATTGTAG
The DNA here is from genome assembly GCA_052325345.1 of Bryobacteraceae bacterium. GTDB lineage: Bacteria > Acidobacteriota > Terriglobia > Bryobacterales > Bryobacteraceae > JBEKYD01. The sequence continues at coordinate 8,377 of JBKQVG010000348.1, read as the reverse complement.
TAAAGACGCAGAACGGCACGCCGGTCCGAATTTCGGACATCGCCACCGTGGAGCAGGGTCCCAAGATCCGCCTGGGGCGGATCGGCAAAGCAATCCACCGCGCCGACGGCAAAATTTTGGACAACGACGACGTGGTCGAAGGCATCGTGCTGCTGCGCAAGGGCGTCGATTCCGACCAGGTGCTGAAAGACATTCATACCAAGGTGAAGGAGCTGAACACGGAGATTCTGCCGCACGGGGTGAAGGTGGTTCCATTCCTCGACCGCAGCACCCTGCTGGAACTGACCACCCACACCGTGCTGCACAACCTGGCCGAAGGCATCATCCTGGTGGTGATCATCCTGTTCCTGTTCCTGGGCAACGTGCGCGGCGCGTTGATTGTGGCGGTGACGATCCCTTTCTCCCTGCTTTTCGCGGCCATCTGCCTCAAGCTGCAGCATATTCCGGCCAACCTGCTGTCGCTGGGCGCTCTCGATTTCGGGATGGTGGAGGCCGGCGCGGTGGTGATGGTGGAAAACATCGTGCTCCACCTGGGCCGCCAGGGCAACCAACGCACAGCCATGGAGCAGATCCGCGAATCGGCGCACGAGGTGCAGCGTCCGGTGTTCTACGCCATTGGCATCATCATTACCTCTTACCTGCCCATCTTCACCTTGCAGAGCGTGGAGGGCCGCCTGTTCAAGCCGATGGCCTGGACGGTGTCGTTCGCCCTGCTCGGCGCGCTGGTGTTTTCGATTCTGCTGGCGCCTACGCTGTGCAGTTTCCTTTTCCGCCGCGCGACGCGCGAGTGGCGCAACCCGGTCATGATCTTTGTCACCGAAATGTATCGGCACGCGGTGCGCTTCGCCATTCGCGCGCGGTGGCTGACGGCGGGGGTTGCGCTGGCGTGCTTGACCGCCAGCGTGTACCTGGTCGAGAGCGGCGTGATCGGCTCGGAATTCCTGCCGCACCTGGATGAAGGCGCCATCTGGGCCCGCGGTACGCTGGCGCCCTCCACCGGGCCCACCGAGGGCACTCGCCTGATGAACCAGGCGCGGGACATGTTCGCGTCGTTTCCGGAGGTCACCCAGGTAGTGTCGCAGGTGGGCAGGCCCGACGACGGCACCGACACCACCGGCTTCTTCAATACCGAGTACTTCGTGGATCTCAAGCCCAAGGACCAATGGCGCCCGGTCTTTCACTGGAACAAAGAGGCTCTGATCGCCGCCATCGATCGCCAAGTGGAGAAACTGCCGGGCGTGCTGTGGAACTTCTCGCAGCCCATTGCCGACAACATGGAGGAAGCCGTCAGCGGGGTGAAGGGCGAATTGGCAATCAAGATTTACGGTGACGACCTGCGCACGCTCGAAGCCAAGGGCGACGAGATTCTGAACGTGATGCGCAACATCCGGGGCGTCGAGGATCTGGGGATGTTCCGCGTGATCGGCCAGCCCAATTTGAACTACACCGTGGACCGCTTGGCAGCCGCGCGATACGGAATCAATGTGGCTGACGTGCAAGACGCTATCCAGACGGCGGTGGGTGGCAATGCGCTCACCCAGGTGCTGCAGGGTGCGATGCGCTTCGACCTGGTGGCCCGCTACCTGCCGCGTTTTCGCGATACCCGCCAGGCCATAGACCAGATACGACTGCTGGCGCCTACCGGCGAGCGCGTTTCCCTGGCGCAACTCTGCACCGTGAAAACCATGGACGGCGCTTCGGAGATTTACCGCGAAGCCAACCAGCGCTACGTGGCCCTGAAGTACAGCGTGCGCGGACGCGACCTGGGCAGCACCGTGGAAGAGGCCATCGCCAAGGTCAGGAAGAACGTCAAGCTGCCCGAAGGATACAAGGTGGATTGGGCCGGCGAATATGCCAGCCAGCAGCGTTCGCAGAAGCGGCTCATGATCGTCCTGCCCATTACGATCATGGTGATCTTCATTATTCTCTACACCATGTTCGGCTCCTTCAAATGGGCGTCGCTGATGCTGGCCAACATGGCCATGGCGCCGCTCGGCGGCCTGCTGGCCCTGCTGCTCACGCACAACCGCATGTCGGTTTCTTCCGGCGTCGGTTTTCTGGCGCTGGTCGGCGTGTGCGTGCAGACGGGCGTGATCATGCTGGAATACATCAACCAGTTGCGGGCGCGCGGCAATACCGTCATCGACGCGGCGGTGGACGGCGCCGTGCAGCGGCTGCGGCCCATCATGATGACCACCCTGGTGGCCACTCTCGGCCTGGTGCCGGCCGCCACGTCCCACGCCATCGGCTCGGACTCGCAACGCCCCTTCGCCATCGTGATTGTGGGCGGCCTGATGGTCGCCATGGCTATCAACATCTTCCTGCTGCCCACGCTCTACGTCTGGGCAGCCGGCGAGAACGACAAATTGCCCGCGGCGGAATCGACGGAAGAAATCTGAGAATAGGAAGACCGCCTTCCCCTTGGAGCCGTGAAAAATCAAATTCGAGCCACGGGCGAACACCGAGACACGTCCGGCGCCAGGCACGCATTTAGTCATCGGCCGCGCCGGCCTATGGCGGCGAAAAACGCGGAGATTGGCCTATCTCGGCGCTCGACGAGCATGGAGACAGGGCCGATGGGAAGGTGGGGCTTATTTGCTCAATCCCTTGTCCATGAAATGTGATATCAAGGACACAATGGCTTTTATCTCTCGGCGAGACTTCGGCGCGATGGCGCTCCTGTTAGGGACGCGTCCCGCCTATCTGTCGGCCGCTGACGGCCTGGACGAAACCCTCGGTGCGGGGGTGAAGCGCCGGGCGATCCCGCTCGCGGCCGCCATGGTTGCCACGGCGGCGAAGACGACGTATGCGGGCGCTTTTGGCAAGCGGGACTCCACATCGGGCGTCGATGCGACCATCGACTCGATCTTTCGTATCGCCTCGATGACCAAACCGATAACCGCCACGGCGGCCATGCAGCTCGTCGAGCAGGGGAAGCTCGGGCTCCAGGAACCCGTGGCTAAGCATCTTCCGCAGTTGGCCAAGCTCCAGATTCTCGAGGGCTTCGATAAAGATACCGGCAAACCGGTGCTGCGCCCCGCCCGCAGGCCCGTTCTGCTGCGGCACCTGTTGACGCACACGTCGGGTTTCGTCTACGAAAACTGGGATGCCAACCTGGTGCGGTACCTGGAGCAGAGCGGTCCCGTCGATGCGGACACAGGCGAGCCGGTTTCTCCGCTGATGTTCGAGCCGGGGACGCGTTGGGAGTACGGAACCAGCATGGATTGGGCCGGCCGGCTGGTGGAAGCGGTCAGCGGGCAGACCTTGGAAGAGTATTTCCAGCGGAACATCCTGCGGCCGCTCGGCATGAAGGATACGGGCTTCATCATGCCGGAAGACAAGTTTGACCGCCTCGTGAACGTGTGGCAGCGGCAAAGCGATGGATCCTTGAAAGAGAACCCCCGCACGCCGCCCAGTCCCCCCAAGTCCTACAACGGGGGCGGCGGATTGTACGGGACGCCCAGGGACTACGTGCGCTTCATGCAGATGATTCTGCGGCGCGGGCGCGGCGGCGATGGGCAACAGATCCTCCGGCCGCACACCGTCGACATGATGGCAACCAACCAGATCGGAGGTCTGAGCGCGGGGAAATTGAAGACCGCCAAGCCCGAAAATTCGAGCGACGTCGATTTCCACCCCGGCTACACCGACGGCTTCGGCTTCGGATTCCTGATCAACGCGAAAGCGTACGACGGCGGCCGTTCGGCCGGCAGCCTGGCGTGGGCGGGCATACGAAACACGTTCTTCTGGATCGACCCGCGGCGCGGCATCTGTGCCGTGCTGATGATGCAGTTCCTGCCATTTTGCGACAGCGAAGCCATGGGGCTTCTGCACGATTTCGAGCGGAGCGTGTACGCTGTTGCAGGCTAGCTCGCGGCCGTAGAACGCGTTTCAGACCGCCGGCGCCGGCGCCGGCGGGGCGACGTTTGCTATCGGCTCGATCTTCCGCACCACGGTAAGGATCAGCAGGAAGGACGCCGGGTGCATGAGCCCGGCGATGAGAAACACCAGCCCATAGCTGCCGTGCCAGGTGAGCAGCGCCCCCACCAGCAGGTTGAACAGCATGCCCCCGAACGATCCGGAAGCGCCGCCCAGGCCGGCCACTGATCCCACCACCTCGGAAGGGAACAGATCCGCGGGCAGCGTCTGCAAGTTAGTGGAGAAGAACTGGTGCCCGAACAGGGCCGTACTGAAGAAAAGAATGGCCAGCGGCAGCGGCGAGATGGCGATGAGAAGGCACAAAGGCATCAAGGCCGCGCTGATTCCCAGCGCGATTTTGCGTGAGACATCGAGACTCATGCCGCGGCGCAGCAGCGAACTGCTGAACCACCCGCCGAGGAAGCTTCCCACAGCGGCACAGGCGTACGGGATCCAGGCATAGTAGCCGATCTGCTTGATATCCAGGTGGCGTATGTCGGCCAGATACTTGGGCAGCCAGAAGATAAAAAAGTACCAGGCCGCATCGGAAAGAAACTTGGCGGAGACGATCCCCCAGACCTCGCGGTACTGCAACAGGCTGATCCAGCGGACCCGCGTTCCGGCCTTGACTGCCGGGCGCGATGAGCATATGTACTCGCGCTCTTCAGGCGTGATCAGAGGATGGCGTTCCGGCAATTGGTAGATCTTCAACCACACCACGGCGATCAGGAATCCCGCCACCCCGGTGAGATAGAAGACCCAGCGCCAGCCCAACCCGAGCGCGATGCCGGCAATCAGGGGAGGCGCGACCAGAGCCCCAAGCCCCGACCCCGCATTGAAGATGCCGAATGCGAGGGAACGTTCTTTTGTCGGGAACCACTCGGCAACGGCTTTGGCGGAACCAGGGAAAGCGCCGCCTTCACCCAAACCGAGCAGGAAGCGCGCGGCGCCAAGGCCGAAAACGCTCGCCATCAGACCGTGCATCAGGTTCGCCGCCGACCACCACACAATCATCAGGGTGTAGCCGGTGCGGGTGCCCAGCCAGTCCATGATCCTGCCTCCACCGGCGTACATCACGGAGTAGGCGAGCAGAAACATCACCTGGAACTCAGAGAACTGCTGATTGGTGAGCGGAATGTTCTTCTGAATCTCCGAAATGGCCACCGGCAGGTTCTGCCGGTCGAGATAATTCAGCGCGGTAACGGCAGCCAACAGACCGGCGATGTACCAACGCAGGTTGGAGATCTTTCTCACGGTTATTTCGCCTGAGACGTGGTCATCCGGTCCAGGAAGGCTTCTTTCAGCTCCGTATCCGCAATTGACCCGGCGTCGATCAGACCCTTCATGCCGGGGTACTCGAGCACCGGCAGAACGGCATCGTCGGGAAGCTTGCGTATGATCTCGGCCAAAGACCGGTGGGTGATCGTGGAGACTCCGTCCAGCTTGTTGCGGTATTCCCTTTGGGGAACGGCCCGGTGCGCCGGATATCCGCCACCGCGCTCGACGCTGAAAATCCGGTCGAATATGAATCTCAGGTTCACATCGGCTGCCCAGCCATAGCCCTGGTGTAGAGCCAGCGAGATGCAGTTGCCGCCATTGATTTGGGCGAACAGCCAGGCGTCCAGGCTGTTCAGGATGTGGCCGCAGAACACGCCGGGATATTGCATGGCGGAATTGAGAAAGCCCTGCCCGGTGCCGCAGCCTCCCACCACAAAGTCGACCCGATTCAGATTGAGCAGGATGGCGGCCATCAGACCCGTGTGGATGTACGACAACTCGGGCCGCGCCCCGGCCTTGACCATGCCGGCATTGATGATCTCGTGCTGCCGGCCTTCCAGGGCGCGCAGAATATCCGCGTTTCGATCGGCGGCACTGGTTTCGTTGATTACAGCTATTTTCATCCTTACCTGCCTTCCCCGCGGCCACGTGAGGTTGCCGCGATGTTGTAGTTGGGGGCGCCGTCAGGGTTTCCGCCGCAGCGCGAACACGCCACAGTCCACGGTGAGCGACTCACCTGTCAGGAACGTGGCATCCGCGACCAGAAAAAGGGCCGCGGCTGCGAACTCTTCGGTAGTAGCGAGGCGCCCCAGCGGGGTCTGGCCGGAAATGCCCTCATAAAACTCCGGAGGCCAGCCCGCAAAACCGGTCGCCACTGTCCCGGGTATCAGGGTGTTGACCCTGACCGCGGGAGCCAGGAGCCTTGCAAAAGATGTCGTCATGACGATCAGGCCCGCTTTGGCCGCCGAATAGGCAATCGAACTGCCGTCTCCATAGAAGGCCGCGGTCGACGAGACATTGATAATCGCGGCGCCCGGATTCTTTTTCAGCAGGGGAGCGGCGGCCCGCATGCAATAGAAGGGGCCCCGCAGGTCCGTGTTGAGAGTGCGATCCCAGATCTCATCGGTGAGGTCCTCCAGATTCTGGTGCGGGACTCGCTTGGTCCACGCTCCGTTATTCACCAGAATGTCCAACCGCCCCCACTTCTCCTCGGCTTTCCGCACCATCTCCCGAACCTGGGCGTCCACGGAGACATCGGCCTGAACCGCCATGGCCTCTCCGCCCTCCCGGCCAATGCGGCTTACGACTTCTTCTGCGGCGTCGCGGGACCTGGAATAGTTGACCACCACACGGGCGCCTTCCCGGGCGAATAGTTCGCACATCGCCCGGCCCATGCCGGTTCCACCACCAGTTACGATTGCAACCTTGTTGCTTAGTTTCACGGTCTGGAATTCTCCTTCTGTTAGCCCGGACGCTTGAGTGCCGTCCCGAAATGCCTCACGCCGGCGTGGGAGATGCCCGGCGACGGGCGCGATCACACGATCCGGAATGGCGTGAAAGCCAAACGCACTCCGGCTGGTATCAAGACCAATACACTATGTCAGAGCGTCACCTATGTCAAGCGGAGCTTCATGGGCCGAGCGCACTGTACCTTACAAGTCCGAATGCACCTCTTCCGGATTTCCCCGAGGACTGGTAACAATAGCAGTACAATCACTACGGAGTAATTTGACAGACAGAACAAGTGTCTGTTAAAGTCCGGGACATGCGCTTACTTGTCGCGTTTCTTGTGCTGGCTGGTTTGGCCTTCGGGCAGGACGCCGATATCCGGGCCGCGGAGAAGACTTGGTCCAAAGCGATCCTCGCCAAAGACACTTCGACGCTTGAAAAGCTTCTGGCGGATGATTTGATCTACGCTCACTCGACCGGGATCGTAGACACCAAAAGCACTTACCTTGCGAAGATCGCCGGCGGAGGGTTGAAATACGAAGCCGTGGATTTTGAGAGCATGACAGTGAAGCCCTATGGGGACACGGCGGTCATGTTTGCCCATATGCGCATCCGCGGAATCAACCAGAACGGCCCTTTTAACGACCGCTTGCTAATGATGCACGTTTGGCGCAAAAGCGGCAAAGACTGGCAACTAGTTGCCCATCAAACCACCAAAGTACCTTAGCTTGGCGGCATGATGATGAAGTTAGGCCGGCACACTCTCGTCGCGCTCTTTTTGGCCGCAGCCGTGGCCGCCGGCCATGCCGCTACCGTGCCGGCTCTGGAAGAATTCGCGCGGTCCCCCCGCTACCAGTGGAATGGCGTGGCGGTTTCAAAGTCCGGCCGCGTTTTCGCCAGTTTTCCCCGCTGGCTCTCGGCCGATACTATCTCGGTGGGCGAAATTCGCAAGGATGGTTCCATCGTGCCGATTCCCGGAGGCGCCTGGAATCTCTGGCGAAAGGGAGAAGCGCCCAAAACGGCATTCGTTAGCGTTAATGCCGTTTTCGCCGACGCGCCGGATCGCCTCTGGGTTGTCGACCCCGCCGCGCCCGCGTTCGGGCCCGTCATCCCCGGCGGTCCCAAACTCGTCGAAATCGACCTCAAAACGAATCGCGTCGCTCGCGTGTACTCGATCGGCGCCGATGCCGCGCCGGGCGATAGCTACTTGAACGATGTCCGAATCGACGGCGATTACGCCTATCTCTCGGAGTCCGGAATCGGCTCCATCATCGTACTCGATCTGAAGACCGGAAAAGCCCGCCGCCGGTTAGCCTCCGAGCCCTCGACCAAGGCGGATCCGTCCGTGGTCCCCAAGGTGGATGGCCGTGAGCTTCGCAACGCGCAAGGCAAGGTGCCGCAGGTCAATGTCGACCCGATCGAAATGTCGCCCGATCATAAGTATCTCTACTACCAGGCAGCCTTCGGTCCCAACGTGTACCGGGTCCGCCTGGAAGACTTGCGCGACTCATCGCTCTCGGATGACGCTCTCGAGCACCGCGTCGAACTGGTTCGCCACTCACCCCCCATTGGCGGCTTCCTGATGGACGAACGAGGTAACTTCTATCTCTCCGAGTTTGAAACGCACTCGGTAGAGTGTATCTTACCCGGCGGTAAGACAAGCTGGAAGGTCACAGACCCGCGGCTCGATTGGCCGGACGCTCTATCGCTCGGGCCGGATGGATACTTATAT